>JAHZKW010000047.1 GCA_022600175.1 Campylobacterota bacterium | reverse complement strand
TATACAAACCACAAAATCAAAAAGAATGCGACGAGACAGTAAGCATAATCCTTTCGAAGCAAAAAGGATAGCTAGACAGAAGTATGCCGAGCGTCAAATTGATAAGTTTGTCAAATGGAGCTGGGACGTACGAGGTAAAGTAAAATATAACGAATTAATAGAATTACAAGTGCAATACCCATCTAAAACTGTAATCACATCTTCTTTTGTAATATCATCTTTGATCACATTACCACCAAGTGTAGAAGCTAAAATAAATTTTATTTTTGCATTATCTGTTTTTTTATCTAAAAAGAAGTGTTGATAAAAATCTTCTATATCATCAATCTTATATGTTGTAGGTAATCCATAACGCTCTAGAAGTGCTTTAATACGCCCTGCTTCACTCTTCGTTAAAAGTCCTAACTTTACAGAAAGGTCGTTGGCCATACAGATACCAATTGCCACAGCTTCACCATGCAAATAACGTTTATAACCCGTTAGGTTTTCTATCACATGTGCAAATGTATGCCCATAGTTAAGTACTGCACGAAGCCCCTTCTCTTTTTCATCTTGAGAGACCACATAGGCTTTAGTCTCAACACTCTTTCGAATAGCAACTTGAAGATCTTTACGACTCTTTAAATCTGCCTCCTCAAGCCAACTAAAAAAGTCTGCATCAAAGGTAACAGCCATTTTGACAATCTCTGCAACACCTGCACCAAACTCTCTACTAGGTAGTGTCTCTAAAAACTGTGTCTCAATATAAACAGCTTGAGGCTGATGAAATGCCCCGATGAGATTTTTCCCGAATTTATTGTTAATACCTGTTTTTCCACCTACACTTGCATCAACTTGAGAAAGCAATGTAGTAGGAATTTGAATAAAATTAATACCACGTTGGTAAATAGAGGCAGCAAACCCTGTCATATCACCAATTACACCACCGCCAAAAGCGATCAACGTATCATTGCGATTAAATTGATGATTAAATAGATTTTCAAGAATTAAATCTAAGGTTTGTTGGTTTTTATAGGATTCCCCATCAGGTACAGTAATGATAAAAAGCGCATCTACTTTTAGACCTTGTAGTAAAGTTTGAAGATGGAATCCAGCAACTTTTGGATTAGTAATAATAGCAACTTTTCGACTAAATGAGAGTTCTTTAAGTTCATCTATATAGATTGAATAGTCACGACTACTTTGTACATCAAACTTAATATCACTCTTCATATATTATCCTAAGCTTAAATATTTTAATTATTTAACTATTATAGTAAAAAAGTGTTTAGACTCTTATGACTCAGAAGGGATAAAGAGTTGATAATTATTACTTAATCTAAAATAATGCGTCTCTAAATCTGTTGAGAAGTAGGAGATAAACTTAGATTTCAAAAACCGTTTTTCAAAGATCACAAACTGTAAAAAATCATCTCTCTTATTCAGTTCAAGTATAGGATTTTCTGTAGTTTTAACGACTTTTACCTTCTCTTCAAAAAGTTTTGCTAAATTTTGAAAATGGCTGATAATCTTCTCATTCTCTTCACTCTTTTCCAAATAAACATCATAAAGTGCAATATCCAATTTTATCTGTGAAGAGATATCAAAAATAATCGAAGAGACCTTTTCAGCTTTAGTACTATCAGAACTTAAAAATACACTCTCTTTGATATGAAAAAAGCCTTTTTTACCAATTTTAAATATAGGAAGTTTAAGGTGGTAAAAAAACTCAAAATGATCATTAAGAAAATCTTGTGTTGTAATGACAACACCGATATAATGCCTATCAATATCTTTAACAATAATCTCTTGACAATCATCATGATAAAAATCAAACTCTACTAACATAGAAGTCCCTGCATAAGATTTAATCTTATCAAGCACCTTTGAGAACTTTGAATTAATAATTTTAAAGATTAATTTACTACTATTGAGTTTAGAGTGTAAAATCATAGCATCATTGGTAAGCATCTCAATCTCTTCTTCATCCATCACTTTCATATCGATGTAACAGTAGATATTTTCACCAAAAGGGATAGGAAATTGCCCAAACTCTCTTTTGACACTCTTATAGACCCCTTTTAAAACATGAGGATTACCCACAGCTAAAATATTATCATTTGGTAAAAGGATAGTAGAGGGGGTAGGTAAAAGCAATTTATGTTCTCTAAATATAGCAGATATTCGCCATCTCTTTTGATCAATATTTCGAATATGGCGGTAGACATAAGGGCTACCAAATGGAATTTTAAACTCCATAATCTCACCCGTTCCAATACCAAGATTTTGCGCAAATAGCGGTAAGTCAGGAAGGTAGTTACTAAAGATATTAGAGACAGTATCATGTGCATCAATAATTGCAGTATTAGGATCATTAAACTCTAAGTTCCACTTATCTACTAATACAATCTGCATCTTTTCATCAATACTTCGAATATTTTTATAACTCGCTTCTGTATCCATACGATTGGTGAGAATAATCATACATTGATAAAACTCTTCACTCTCTAAAAGAACCGTCAGCTTAGTCAAACTGGACGGGTCAAACTTATAATAGGTAAACTTCTCTATTTTAGTCTCAGGCAATGTCCGGTCATTGTAATAGACAACATGATATTTATTGTTACTGGCATCTGAACTAATAAGTCTCTGTAGAAATCTTTCGGCTGTTTTCCCATCGGCTAAAATTAATATTTTTTTCATTTTTCGCTAGACCTTACACAATGACATTTTGTAATTACTTGAGAATTGAGCGAAACTCCCTCTTCATTAACCATGCCAAGCATACATCTCTTACCCTCAAAATATAAAAGAAATTTGAGATGTTTATCTTTAAATCCCTGCATTGGAGCACTATTTTTAAAATAACCTTGAGGTTGATTGCTGATATACACTACTGAATCATCCATAAAAGCTTTTGTCGCAATCTCCACATTTGAGATAGTAGACAACAGTTGCATAGTTGTTTCTAAACCCTCATGACACACTGTATCCTTATTAGGAATAGTGGCAAAATTTACTTTATCAATTGCACTAGGTTGTGCTGAGAAACTATACAGTGAACTTACTCCCCATCCTAACAGTGTCAGATATCTATAAAAGACCATAAATTTTCCTAAAACCACTGCCAATATCATCTCTTCTTTCTATACCCCTGACACGGCGACTATTTACTCGACAACTTCCATTGTCAATATAGTACAGTACATCAGAGAGTGATGTTTCATTGAGATCAGAGAGTACTCGTGTCACATCATCTTCACTCTGACAAGTAGGATTTAACCCTTCTGTATAATCGCCAACATCTTCTTCATTTGTACTCTCCATCTGTACTGGCAGAATATAGTTATCACAATACGCAGCACCAAGCATACCGTAAGGTTTACCACAAGTTGCATCACCCACTTGAATCACCTCTACACCATTAGTATTTGCAGCTAAACTATTGATCACTAGCTCACTAGCTGAACATGAACTTTTTGTAGTGATAATAAACACACGTGAAAGATCTAACGCATTTGGAAGGTTTTTTTGAAAATAGGAGATCTCATCAAGCCTACTATATTTTTGATTATAGATGGTCTTGTTAAAAATATGATTCTCTACATTAATTCCACCTATCAAAGAGGCAAGGTAATTGGCAACATAAATATATCCGCCACCATTATAACGTAGATCTAAAACCAATTCATCAATCTCAGCTTCTTTAAAATCAGAAAAACTCTTCTCTAACTCAGCAATAGAAGGTCCGATAAAAGAGTGAAATACCAGATAACCTACTTTGTTACTACCTTGTTCAATAACACTCTGATGTGCCACTGTTTTTAGGGTAAACTCCTCTTTACTAACTGAAAGTTGACGTGTATCAGAAAGCGTAATAATAACTGTCAAATCAACATCACTATTAAAATATTGTTCTAAAAGTGTATTGCTTTGAAAAACTTGATCTACATGAAATTCATCTATATGCGTAATTTGATCACCACGACGTAATCCCGCACTATCTGCTGAAGAACCTCTATGCACAAAATCAACATTAAAATAGCGCGTGGTATTGTTATTATCCACAACACGAGACAATAAAAACCCAAATGATCTATTCACACCTGCTTGGAAAAAATTTTCATACTCTGTTTTTGTTACGATATAACTATATTCATCTTGTGCAACTTTTAGATCTTCTAAAACTGCTTTATCATCACTATAACTATTTGCTAATGTAGCAGCACTCAATACCTTAGTCTCATCTGCCCAAAGATAACTATCATGCATGACATCATAAACAAACTGTTTTTGCGTTTGTGCATTACAAATACTAGGAGGATTTACATCTCCAAGCAGATCACTCTGCGTACTATTGTCACCACCACCGCATGATAGTAAAAAAAAGCTCGCTATAATGATGATAAATTTATACATTTATTTTTCTAACCTTATACGTACTGATTTTTCATGGGCATCTAATCCCTCTGTTTTAGCCAGTAAGGCACATGCCTCACCAATCTCATCAATTCCTGCTTTACTCATACTAATGATAGAAGATTTTTTAATAAAGTGTTCAACCCCTAATGGTGAATAAAATTTCGCTGTACCACCAGTTGGAAGCGTGTGATTCGGTCCTGCAATATAATCACCTATCGGCTCAGGTGTATATGCACCCATAAAAATAGCACCTGCATGTTTGATCTGAGGCAAGAGTTCAAATGGGTTTTCAATTAATAACTCTAAGTGTTCAGGGGCAATCTCATTCATCAATGTACAAGCTTCTTCTAAGTCATCAACAACAATAATGGCACCTCTGTTTTCAATCGAAGCTCTTGCAATCTCAACACGATCCAGTGTCTCTAAAGCTTTATAAACTTCTTCCTTAGCACGTTGAGCTACTGTTTGAGACGTTGTAATTAAAATAGAGCTTGCCATCTCATCATGTTCAGCTTGACTCAAGAGATCCATCGCAATATAAGAGGCATCTGCCTTAGCATCAGCAATAATACCAATCTCACTAGGACCAGCAATCATATCAATATTCACCTCTCCAAAAACCATCTTTTTTGCAGTCGCCACAAAAATATTTCCTGGCCCTGTAATCACATCAACTTTTGAAATTGTTTCCGTACCATATGCCATAGCACCTATTGCACTTGCACCCCCAACTTTGAATGCTTTTTTAATATCACATAGATGCATTGCAGCAAGGAGTAATTCATTGATCTCATTATTGGGTGTAGGAGTACAAACAACGATCTCTTTTACACCCGCAACAATTGCAGGAATAGCATTCATCAAAAGCGAACTTGGATAGGCAGCTTTCCCACCTGGGATATAAAGCCCTGCTCTATCTACCGCACTAACCTTTTGTCCAAGTACATTACCATTCTCTTCAAAATCAAGCCATGACTTGGGAAGCTGTTTTTTGTGAAAAGCATAAATACGATCATACGCAAGGTGCAGTGCTTTTTTCAGATTAGCATCAATAGCTTCATAAGCCATGCGCATCGCTTCTGTATCGATTTGTAAATCACTATCAACCGTCACTTCCCAATTATCAAACTTTGCAATATGCGTTTTAAGTGCACTATTTTTATCATTTTTGATCTCATCTAGGATACCACCTACGATCCCTTCCACACTCTTAATATCCATCTTTCCACGCCCTAAAAGCGCATTGAACTCTGCTTTAAAAGTGCTATCACTACTTTTAATTATCTTCACTAAATCTCCTCTTATATCGTAACAGCATACTTTCATTCCCTATCAACCCGCCTTGATGTATATAAAGGAGAGGTTTTTGAAAATCATGTTTATATTTGGTGACATGCATCCACCCTAATGGATCATACAGTAGATCAAATTCTATTGCTGTCTCTTCTTTTAATTTTATCCAAATTTCAAAAAATTCTCTATAAAGTTTTCCAAAGTGATACTTTTTATCTAATGTTATAATCGTAGGGTGTAAATCTTCATCTTTTTGAAGTGCTAAAAATTGTGACTTTAAATAGGCACTATCTCCCACACAAGCACAAGTATAAACACGTTGTTTGAGATGTTTTTGTAGATAGAGTGCTGTAGTACCCGTACCTGATGGCAAAAATATATCAACATCCAATGCAGCTAACTCTTGCCCTAAAAGAGAAACACCATACTCAGCCTCTCTCATGGCACCACCTTCAGGAATAAAACAGATATTATCCTCAAAATGTGTAGGCATTTTCCCTTCAATCATTTGCATACCATTTTTCAACGCATAATAATAATTACCATGAGGATGCTCTTTTAAAAAGGAAGCTATATGATCTACATAATAGATAAACGAAACTCCTTTAAGTTTGGCTAAAACTGAAAGCGAATACATAGCATTTGATTGTTGGGAACCATAAGAGACAATTGTATCAATATCTTTGAAGTCATGGTGGAGATAGTAAAAAAGCTTTCGTGCTTTATTCCCAGAGAAATGATCATCAATTAGATCATCTCTCTTAATAAGGTAACTACTGTTTTGAAAAGTAACCTTTTCAATAGGGGTTTGTGTATTAGTTTCTATCAATACAATTAAGATCGCTATAGGCTTGCTTTAAACGCTCAACCATAGACTTTTCACCCTCTCTTATCCATTTTCGAGGATCATAATATTTTTTATTCGGTTTATCTTCACCTTCAGGGTTACCAATTTGCCCTTGAAGATAGTCTCGATTTTTGGATTCAAATCCTCTCACGCCATCCCAAAATGACCATTGTGTATCAGTATCAATATTCATTTTAATAACACCATAATCAATTGCTTCTCTTATCTCTTCAAGACTTGATCCACTACCCCCGTGAAATACAAAATTAACAGGTTGCTCTACGGTGCTATGTTTTTGAGAGATATAGTGTTGAGAATTATCTAAAATTTTTGGTTGCAGTGTGACATTACCTGGTTTATAGACACCATGTACATTACCAAATGAAGCCGCAATCGTAAACTTATCACTGACTGCATTTAATCTTTCATATGCTTCACACACCTCTTCAGGCTGCGTATAGAGCAGTGCACTATCTACTCCAGAGTTGTCAACACCATCTTCTTCACCACCAGTAATCCCAAGTTCAATTTCTAAGGTCATACCTATTGTGCTCATACGTTTAAGATATGTTTCACAGATGGAGAGATTGTCTTCTAATGACTCTTCTGAGAGATCTAACATATGTGAACTATAAAGTGGCTTGCCTGTGAGTGCAAAATTAGCTTCGCTTGCATCTAATAATCCATCTATCCAAGGAAGTAGTTTTTTAGCAGCGTGATCAGTATGTAAAATCACTGGTACACCATAGGCTTTTGCCATAGTATGCACATGCTGTGCACCACTAATTGCACCTAAAATCGCTGCATTTTCTGCCTTATTAGAGAGTGCTTTGCCTGCATAAAATGTCGCACCGCCATTAGAGAACTGTACAATTATAGGAGAATTAATCACTTTTGCTGCTTCTAAGCAAGCATTTATAGAACTTGTACTCACTACGTTCACAGCAGGGATAGCATATCCCTGCTTTTTAGCGACTTCAAATACTTTTTGTACATCATCTCCTGTAACTACACCAGCTTCTACGACATCTAAGATCTTTTCACTCATCAGACAACCTTCTTTCTTATTATTTGATTGATATATCGGCTTTTTCTTTCAATTTTTTAGAGACTGCTTTCATCTTCTCTTGAAACTTTTGAACCTTCAAACTCTGCTCAATACTTGGTTTTGCTTCTTCAAAAGAAACATTTCCAGCAGGCTTCTTATCTTCAAGCAAAATCACATGATAACCAAATTGTGTTTTAACTGGCTTTTTAGTATAGCTCCCTTTTTTGAGTGCAAATGCTGCATCACTAAACTCTTTTACCATTCTTTTTTTATCAAACCACCCTAAATCTCCACCACTTGGACCACTAGGACCTGTTGATTTTGCTTTGGCTAACTCTACAAATTTTTTATTGATATTTTTTGCACCTTTAAGATCTTTGATCACAGCTTTTGCATCTGCTTCATTTGCAAGTAAGATATGTTTTGCTTTTGCTGTTTCAGGTTTTTTAAACATTGAAGTATTTTTTTTGTAAAAATCTTTAAGATCAGCATCTTTAACTTTTCCTCCAGACTTTACATAGTCTTTAGCGGATTTTAATTGAGCTGAGCTCATAGCTTGTTGTATTGCTTTTTTACCGTGATTATTAGTTGCATCAGCATCTTGTGTATCATCGATTAAAAACAAATTACCTAGTGCGTACTTCTTACCATAAGAACTTGC
>JAHZKW010000046.1 GCA_022600175.1 Campylobacterota bacterium | reverse complement strand
TACATACAATGAAGAGATCTATCCACAGATACAGTATAGTGCTGAAATAGAGAATATACTTTTAAGCTTAGAGGGTTGTTTAAAAGAGTACCAATTTTCAAAACGATTTATGGCACTTCGTTTTCTTGATGAAGATCCTGATATCTATAAACGAACACATGAAGCACCTTTTTTCACTGAGTGTATACCACTATTAAATACCATCAAAAAAGAGTTAAAAAATAGTCGCAATGAGACAGATACACAAAGTATTTTAAACAATGAACGAGTAGCCATACGTAAAGGTTTGATGCGTCAAGTGATGCAAAATGCAAAACAAGAGAGTTTGAGTGATAAGATAGACACACTGTTGATTCATCCTCTATTAGGACTTCCTATTTTTCTCTTTTTTATGTGGGCTATTTTTCAGTTGACATTTAGTGTGGGATCTATCCCTATGGATTATATAGATATGAGTTTTGAAAAGATAGGAATTTTAGTAGCAGAGGTTTTACCTCAAGGAGTTGTTTCTGATGCTATTGTCAATGGTATCATCCCTGCAGTAGGTGCCGTAGTGATGTTTTTGCCTAATATTTTAATCCTCTTTTTAGGCATTAACCTTTTAGAACAGACTGGTTATATGGCACGATCAGCATATGTGATGGATGGAGTACTCAAAAAGTTTGGCCTACAAGGACGCTCCTTTGTACCACTTGTGAGTGGTTTTGGATGTACTGTACCTGCGTATATGGCAGCACGTACTTTGAAAAACCCCAAAGATAGAATCATCACAATGTTAGTACTTGGGTTTATGAGTTGTGGGGCAAGGCTCCCTGTCTATACGCTTTTAGTAGGTACATTTTTCCATCAAAGCATACAGGGAAATGTGATGTTTACTATTTATATTGGTGGTGCATTGATGGGATTAATTGCTGCAAAGATTTTACGTTTGACACTCTTTAAGGGTAAGAGTGAGCCTTTTGCTATGGAGATGCCAAAATATCGTTTACCTACTATTAAAGCGATCTTTTTAGATTTATGGATCAAAGCAAAAACGTATCTTAAAAAAGCGGGTACTTTTATCGCAGTGGCTGCGTTTATGGTTTGGTTTTTAAGTTCATATCCTCAAAATAGTAAGGCGTTACTGGAGATAGAAGGCGAGCGTGAGAAAAATAGTTATATCTTAGAAAACAGTTATCTATCACAACTCGGTCAAACGATAGAGCCTATTTTTACGCCACTGGGGTTTGGTTGGAAAGAGAGCGTTGCAGTTCTAAGTGGTTTAGCGGCAAAAGAGGTGATGGTCTCTACGATGGCAGTACTTTATCATAGTGATGAGGAAGATGAAAGATTGGGAGATGTTATTAAATCACATATTCCATTTGCCGTAGCGGTGGCAATGATCTTGTTTGTGATGTTTTACTCTCCATGTTTTGCCTCTATTGGGACTTTCTTTGCGGAAGTGTCACAATGGAAATGGCGTCTTTTTTATCTAGTTTATCCCAATCTTTTTGCATGGTTGGCTGCTTTTGTAGGGTATCAATTAGCCTTATAGCTGTTTTTTGAAAATTACTTTCATTCTATATTTAGCGGTAATTGACATAAATATGATTATGATAAGTATGTTATTTACGAAGGAGTATTAGTGATAAAGAGTGAAGATATTGTAAGAATTGCAAATTATTTTACAAAAATTCATCATACACCAGGGCGTTTACGTGTACGTATTGACCCTGCAATTAAACAAGAACCAGGAAGTGTCTCTGTGGGTGATATTGAACAGTTATCTCAACAAATTAGAGGCATTGATAATTTAAAGATTAATAAGTTATTAGGTACTGCGACCATACTTTATGATAAAGCAGTATTTGAAAATGGTTTTTGGGAAGACTTGTTGTCTAGAAATAATCTTGAGCATATTACACAACGATTAAATCAATTAGCAAAGGAGGTAAATGTATGACAAACTTTGATGAAGCACTGTTACTCTCACAACAAGTAGATCCTAGTTTAGATATGCCTATACGTGATCAAATTCTAAGGATTGCACTTTATGATGAGTATCATGCATATCAGACTTACCGTAAAGTGATTGAGACCTTTGGTCCAGAGTTACCATTTATCAATATTATTGAAGCAGAACAGCGACATATCAATGCCCTTATACCACTTTTACAGAAGTATGGAGTGGCACTGCCCGTAGATGATTGGTATGAAAAGATTGAATTGCCACAAACTCTTGTTGAGTGTTGTGAAGTGGGTGTAGGTGCAGAGATTGAAAATATTAAAATGTATGACAATCTTTTGAAATATGCGCAAGAAGAGGATATTGTAGATGTATTGTATCGCTTACAAGCGGCCTCTTATAATAATCATCTTCCTTCATTTAGGGCTTGTGTTGCAGCTTCTTATCAAGAGGCGTCTAGACAAACAGGAAATAGTGAAGCACATCCACATGAGGCATTTGGGGCAAAACATCATGATCTTTATAAATTTGCCGAAAGTCTTGTCAAAGGAGATTTTGATAGTGGAGGATTTGCAAAATTGGTTACAGGTGATCAAAAAGAGCTGATTTTAGGTGGCCTTTTAGGGGCTGGATTAACGATGGCATTTTCAAGTGACATCTTAAAAGATATTTTACAAAATGAAGCAGAGGAGAAGTAGTTATGTATCAATTTATAGCAGGTGCAGCGATAGGTGTTTTAGGGGTATTGGTATTAAATAATAAAAAGACAAAAGCGTTAGCAACAAAAGCAAAAGAGAGTGTTGTTGAGACAGTGACTGAGGGTGTAGATACTGTAAAAGCTACAGCAGCATGCGTAAAAGAGAAAAAAGAGGAAGTAAAAAGTAGTAAAGAAGAGGTAAAAGCGGTGGATACAAAAGATGCCAAGTAGTACTTTTACCACAACGCCAACACTGACTATTGATACAGGTGAGGCACGTAGTGTGAGTGGTCATGCCGTAAGCGGTGCAGTTGCAACAGGTGTCATTGCTGGGGTGAGTCAGGTAAGTGAAGTTAAAAATGGCACACTAGATAAAAAGAGTGCAGTACAAAATACAGCAGTGCGTGCAGTACAAGGCGGTATTGCTACTGCCGCTGCAATCAGTGTAGCCAATACTTTGGGTAATCCACAGAAGAGTGCTTTTGCTGCACTTGGAACTTTGGCTTTAGGTGCAGGGGCAATTTTTGCACTTGAGAAATTAGTAAAAGATGAAAATAAAGGATGATAATGGGGAATAAAAACTATCAACAAGAGGAGATGTTTGACATGGCTCAAAATCCATATGTAGATACACAAAGTGGGGCAAGTCCAAGAGGCAAACATCATAAAGGTCAGGGAACTTATGGAAGCTTTAATAATCCTTATATGCAAAATCAAGGTAATGCAAACCTGAATAATTCTCAAGCTACTAATGGTACACAAACTAACACGATGGGTGGTTTGGATATGAGTGCACTGTTAAAAGGTGCACTTTTGGGAGCGGCTGCGACCTATGTTTTAACCAATGAAGAAGTACAAAAAACAATTTTTAAAACTTTTGCCAAAATGGGAGATTTTGCAGGTGCTGGTTTGGAAGAGTTAAAAGAGCGATTTGAAGATGCAAAAGCAGAAGTCGAAGCAGAAAAACAACAATAAAGAGCATTTATGACAAATAGTGTAGAGGTTGTACATAGAAGTTACAACCGAGTACGTATCAAATATGGGCTTTTGAAGAATCATTATGTAGATAGTGGAATGTTGCAGGCTTATTTAGAAGATCTTGATGGTATTAAAGAGGTTCGGGTGAATAAAAATGCAGCTTCAGTGATCTTGTTCTTTGATGATATCAATGGTTCATTAGCAGATACGTTAGATATTTTAGAGGCGTTGACTCTGTATGATATTCTTGATAATAATGCTGAAAATAGTGTTTGCGTCTCCTGTGTAGATACGGAAGAGGAGAGTAGCTATGAAGGTATTATCAAAGCAGCAGCACCATTTGCCTTGATGCCATTTAGAAATGACACTGTAAACCAAGTTGGCACGTTGACCGCTACAACCCCTTTAATGCTTAATGGGGTGAAGGAGCTTGCTACTGAAGGGGTAACGTCTCATGTACTTGAATCACTTGCTGTAGGGGTATCACTTTGGCAAAAAGATTATCTTGCTGCAAATAGTACCAATCTTTTGCTCGAAGTAGGTGAGTATATCGAACATACGATGGTAAAAAAATCAGATGATATGCTACGTAATCTCATTAAGCCTAATATTGAACAGGTGTGGGTAATCAAAGAGGATACTGAAGTACAAGTCCACTCTAATGAAATAGCAGTGGGTGATATTGTGATTGTCAATGCTGGCGATACGATTCCTATTGATGGACATATCGTAGAGGGACAAGCTTTGGTCAATCAAGCTTCTATGACTGGTGAATCGGTACCTGTTGAGAAGAAGCGGGGAGACAATGTTTTAAGTGGGACAGTGATTGAGGAGGGGCGTATCAAAATTTGGGTAGAGTATGTCGGTAAAAATACAGCCACTGCACGTGTATCCAACTATATACAAGATGCGTTAAATCAACAATCAAAAACTTCTCAAAATGCTTATAAGTTGGCAGATAAACTGGTACCTATGACCTTGGGACTTGCAGGATTTGCTTATGTGATGACTAGAGATTGGCAACGCGTCGCGGCGGTGCTTCAGGCAGACTACTCATGTGCACTTAAACTTGCAACGCCTGTTGCTTTTAAGTCAACCCTTAAACATGCAGGTGAAAATGGCATGATGATCAAAGGATCTCAAACTTTAGAAAATTTAAGTGAAGTGGATACGGTTGTGTTTGATAAAACAGGTACACTCACTTATGGTGATTTAGAAGTAGAGGAGGTGAAGGTTTTTGGCAAAGGCTGGAGTAAAAAAAGTGTTTTAGATCTTGCAGCTAGCGCAGAAGAGCACTACTTTCACCCTGTAGCAGAGGCAGTAGTAAAAGCGGCAAAGTCAGAAGACTTTGTACACGTCCATCATGATGAAGTAGAGTTTATTGTCTCTCATGGTGTTGTAACCTATAGTGAAGGTAAAAAAGTGGTCATAGGAAATCGACACTTTTTAGAAGATGACGAAGGTATCACTTTTACAAAATCACAGATGAAAGTACGTGAGAAGTACAAAGCTGATGGTAAAATATTGCTTTTTATCGGTTATGATCATAAACTTCTTGGTATGATAGTATTAAACGATCATATTCGTGAAGATGCAAAAGATATGGTCTTACGCTTACGTGCTAGTGGTATCAAAAATATCTACATGTTAACGGGAGATATTCAATCTAAAGCTGAGGAAGTAGGTACTCTTTTAGGTATTGATAAAGTCTATGCAGATTTAAAGCCGACAGATAAAGCAGATATTGTGAAGTCGTTAAGTACAAAAGGTGCCAAAGTCGCTTTTGTTGGTGATGGGATCAATGATGCACCTGCATTGATCAATGCCCACGTAGGAATCTCTATGGCAAAAAGTGCAGATATTGCAACAGCAACGGCAGATGTCTCACTCCTTAAAGATTCAATAATGAGTATTGCCGAGTTAAAAGAGTTATCAGATAAAACAATGAAACTTATCAAATCAAACTATCATGTAACAGTAGGTGCCAATTCGGCTATTTTACTTGCAGCGACATTTGGTAAGATTTCACCTATTACAACATCTCTTCTACATAATGGTACAACAGTAGGACTTTTAGTACGTGCGATAAGAGGAGTACGATAAACAATCTAAAAGTATCTACTACGAAAAGCTATATGTTGAAGAAGAGCTATGATTTAACAGAGAAATATCTATTAAGTTTTCTCTGTTATTTTACTTAATAATACTTCCTTTTTTTCATTATCTCTTTTGGACGTACACCAAATCGTTTGAAAAATGGTATTTCAAATCCTTCTTTACGAGGAATATCAGCACTTTCTCAAGCAGCAATGATTTCTGTATCTATTATCATTGATGGTGTACCGATCACCTCCTCTTTGGGATATGTTAGAAGTTGAGAGTATCGAAGTTTTAAGAGGACCACAAGGTACACTCTATGGTGCAGGAGCTGAAGCAGGAGCAATCAATATCACTACTAAAAAACCTCATAATCAAACCCAAGGAAAAGTTTCTGTAGTTATAGGTAATGATAAGAAAAGGCGTTATGCACTTAATGCAAGTACTCTAATCATAGAGGATCAACTTTATCTCTCTTTTGTAGTAAAACATGATGAAAAAGAGGGCTATATCAAAAATCTTATTAGTGGTAATATGATGAATGATAAAGAGAGTCAGTATGGTAAGCTCTATCTTCTCTATATCCCCTACTGAAAATTTAGAAATCTCTTTTATCTCTACCAAAGCAAAAAGAGACGATGGTTCCAATAATCTTAACTTAGCGTACCAACCAAGAGAAGTGACTAGTAATGTTGAAGGCTATAATAGATCAGATATTTTATCACATGTGATAAAGGTTGAGTATAGTTGGGATGATTATAACTTTCAATCTATCACAAGCAAACGAGATTTTGATATGGAGTTTGAAAATGATTTTGATTTCTCAAGTGCGACCAAGTTTCATCAATATGAAATCAAAGCCTATGAACTTGTCAATGCCAAGCTAGGATATGAGATAGATAGTTTTGATATCTATCTATATGGTAAACCTACTAGAAAAACCATGATATCCATGGTTTTT
>JAHZKW010000045.1 GCA_022600175.1 Campylobacterota bacterium | reverse complement strand
TGCAACTTTAGATACATTTGCAAACAAAGAGAATATTCAAGTGGCATGTCTTTATCCTGATGGTGGTACAAGTGATGTACAACGACTTCAGATGGTAACAGAAGAGGGAAAAAACTTAAAAGTGATTGGCATAGAAGGGAACTTTGATGATGCTCAAAGTGCACTTAAATCTTTACTAGCTTCTGATACTTTTAAAGCAGAGCTCAAGAAAAATCATATTTCACTCTCAGCAGCAAACTCTGTGAATTTTGGACGGATTATTTTACAAATTATCTACCATATCAAAAGTTACTTTTCACTTGTAAATCAAGGGGAGATACAAGAGGGTGAAAAGATCTATATTACAGTGCCAAGCGGTAACTTTGGAAATGCCTTGGGTGCATATTATGCTAAAAAAATGGGACTTCCAATAGCCAAAATTTTAATCGCTTCTAACGCAAATAATGTCTTAACTGATCTTATCAATAAAGGTGAATATGATATTCGTGATAGAGAATTGATTTTGACTAATTCTCCTGCGATGGATATCTTAAAGTCTTCCAATGTAGAGCGTGTACTTTTTGACAAATTTGGTGCATCACGTACAAAAGTGTTGATGTCAGATTTGAATGAAAAACGTTGTTATACTTTAAGTACTGAAGAGTTGGCATTGTTACAAGAAGATTTTGTTGCTGTCTATAGTGATGATGATTTTGGTCAAGAGGTTATTAAAGCGTACGCAGACAAAGGATATGTGATGGATCCACATACAGCAACTTGCTTAAAGGCTTATAATGAACTTAAAAATGAGGATCTTAAAATGGTGATATGTTCAACTGCTGAGTGGACTAAATTTGCACCAACAATGCTTAATGCTCTGAATCAAGATAGCAAAAAATATAGTGATCTTGAAGCATTAGAGTCAATTTCAAAACAGTTAAATATAGAGATTACACCCTCTGTAAGTGCATTGTTTGATAAAAAAGTACTGCATGATAAAATTGTCTCAAAATCGGGTATAGAAGAAGAGATATTAAAGTTTATTAACGCTTAATGCCACTCTCACGACTGAATGATGAGCAGTACAAGGCTGCTACGGCAGCCTATGGCAATAATCTTATTATTGCTTCTGCAGGAACAGGGAAAACATCTACCATTGTTGCACGTATCGGCTATCTTTTAAATAAAGGGGTGAATCCTGAAGATTTACTCCTTTTAACCTTCACTAATAAAGCGTCTGCTGAGATGGTAGAGCGTGTTGCACGCTATTTTGATGAAAAGGTCGCAAAAAAGATCCAATCAGGAACTTTTCATGCGGTGAGTTATCGTCTTTTAAAAGAGAGTGGTAAAAAAATTGTACTTAAACAGCCTAAAGAGCTAAAAATGGTGCTGAGAAGTATCATGGAGAAGCGAAACTTTAGCTATATAGAAGCAGATACTACAGCCTATTCTGCAGGCTATCTTTATGATATGCACTCACTTTATCAAAACATGGTTTCAGATCTTAGTTTTGGAAAATGGGTGAGTGAGCAAAAGAGTGAACATGAACCGTTTGAAGATGTTTATGATGATGTTTATGCGGAGTTTGCTGAATTAAAAACACGTTTTGGATATGTTGATTTTAATGATTTGTTGATTGACTTTCGCACCTTTCTTGGCGAGAATGATGTCAAATTTCAAGAGATTTTAGTAGACGAATATCAAGATACTAATCAGTTGCAAGGTTCATTAATTGATGGTTTTAAGCGTGAATCACTTTTTTGTGTGGGGGATTACGATCAGAGTATTTATGGTTTTAATGGAGCTGATATTACTATTATTGGTTCATTTGCAGATCGTTTTGAAAATGCTAATGTCTTTTCGCTCAATAAAAACTATCGTTCCTCTGAACCAATACTCTCTTTAGCTAATAGGGTAATTGAAAAGAATCCACGTATCTATCCTAAAAAGTTAGAGGTGACTCGTATAGGTAACGCTATACCGCCAAAATTGATGATATTTGATGAATTGTTTGAGCAATATACAGCGATTTCTCACAAAATTAAGGCGAGTAAAACTACGCATGAAGAGATTGCGGTGATTTTTCGTAATAACTCCAGTGCTGATGGTATTGAAGCGCATTTGCGGGAACTTGGTATCAACTGTAAACGTAAAGGGGGTACGAGCTTCTTTGATACTAAAGAGGTCAAGGCGATGCTTGATATGTTTACGATTTTGATCAATCCAAGAGACTTGATGAGCTTTATCCATATCTTTGAGTATGCGAAGGGCGTAGGTGGTGTCTTTGCCAAAGATCTTTTTGATGCTTTTTATAAAGTAGGAGATGGGAATATTTTAGAGGGTGTCTTGAATCCTAAAGAGAAAAAGAACCCTTTTAAACGGGGTATTGTCAATCATCAATTAGGTCTTTTTGACGAGATTATCGAAGAGGAGAGTGCGGCGCGGTTTAAAAAGCTTGGTTTTGATGAACGGTTTTTGAAAAATCCAATTCTCAAACACTCTAAAATAAATAGAGATTTGGCAAAGTATTTAAACGCTTTTTATGTCTATATTAGCTCTTCAATACATCTTGAGTCTCCTTTAGAGATTGTGCGAAATATTATCAATTCAACGCTCTTTGAGCTTATTTCTGAAAGGTTAGCAACACAAAGAGCTACACGTAAAGATGCGACCTTAGATGAGTCACTTAAAAAAGAGGCCTTGGTCAATATCCGTAGAAAAGCGTTACTACTACAGGATCTTTGCACGCCCTTATAGTGATAAGTATCGTTTTATCAATGCCCTAACACTAGGTGGAGGAGAGCTTAGTGAAGGGGAAGGGGTTAATCTTTTGAGTGTGCATGCGAGTAAAGGATTAGAGTTTAATGAAGTCTATATCGTAGATCTTATGGATGGCCGGTTTCCTAATCGAAAATTGATGAGTAAAAATGGTGGCGATATTGAAGAGGAGCGAAGACTCTTTTATGTGGCACTTACCCGTGCACGTGATATCTTGTATCTCTCTTATGCTAAATATGATCGTGTGAAGAAGATTGATTATATTCATACACCCTTTTTAGTAGAGGCGGGGATGATCAAAGAGGTTGCTACAGCAGAGTCGTAAAAAATAAAGAGGCATTAATACCTCTTTGTTTTTTAATCTTTTTTATGTGTTCTCTCTAAACGTTCAGGTTGTTTTTTACCTTCGATAATAAAACGTAACGCATTGAGGCGGATAAATCCTTCTGCATCTTTTTGGTTGTATACTTCATCTTCTTCAAATGTTGAATGCTCTTCACTATAAAGGCTGGTATTTGAACTTCGACCAGTGACGATAACATTACCTTTGTACAGTTTGAGGTTTACATCACCATTGACATTCTCTTGTGTTTTATCGATAGCTGCTTGAAGCATCTCACGCTCAGGTGACCACCAGTAACCGTTATAGATTAGTTTTGCATAACGAGGCATGAGCTCATCTTTAAGATGTGCTTCTTCACGATCTAGCGTAATTGATTCTATCGCACGGTGTGCTTTTAACATGATCGTACCACCTGGTGTTTCATAACAACCCCTGGCTTTCATTCCTACATATCTGTTTTCAACGATATCGATTCTACCGATACCATGTTTATTTCCTAAACGGTTAAGTTCTGTTAGTAGTGTCGCAGGGCTCATCTCTGTACCATTAAGCGCATAAGGGTCACCATTTTGATAACTAAGTGTAATTGTCTCTGCTTCATCTGGTGCATTTTCTGGTGATACTGACCATAACCACATACTATCTTCTGGTTCATTTGCTGGGTTTTCTAAGTGTAGACCTTCATAAGAGATATGCAATAGATTTGCATCCATAGAGTAAGGGCTGACCGTTGGATTTCCATTTTCATCGACATGTTTTTGATCGATATTGATACCATGGTCTTTTGCATAGGCTAATAGTTTTTCACGAGAGTTGAGATCCCACTCTCTCCAAGGTGCGATAACGGTGATATCTGGATCAAGTCCTAAATATCCTAACTCAAAACGTACTTGATCATTTCCTTTACCTGTTGCGCCATGACTAACCGCATCTGCACCTGTTTGTGTTGCAATATCGATCTGTTTTTTAGCGATTAAAGGACGTGCGATGGAAGTCCCTAGTAAATACTCACCCTCATAAATAGCGTTGGCTCTAAACATAGGAAAGACAAAATCTTGAACAAACTCTTCTTTAAGGTCTAAGATAAAAATATTTTCTGGTTTGATACCAAGGTCAAGTGCTTTTTGTCGTGCTGGTTCTACCTCTTCACCTTGTCCAAGATCTGCTGTAAAAGTGACTACCTCACAGTTATATTCATCTTGAAGCCATTTTAAAATAATACTGGTATCAAGACCACCGCTATATGCTAAAACTGCTTTTTTAACCTCTTTTTTCATTACAAACTCACTTTCTGAAATTTGGGTTATTCTAGCAAAAAGTCTATTTAGGAATGTTTGAATAAATCAATATTGAACATTAACTCTGGAGGAAGTGATTTTGGAGATTGAAAACAGACTTAGTGTGGTTGAAATCTTTTCCAAAACTGCTATATTATTATAAATGTATCCTGTCTATACCCTAATAAAATCTAAAATATCATTCATGACTCTTTTACTATATAAAATTTTTCTATGTCCTAACTTCTCTGTCTCAATCAAGATTGCCCATTTCCAGTTTTTTATAAGTAACTTACTATCCTCTATACTGACTTCTGCATCGTTTTTATCATGTATAATCAGTGTAGGTACATGAAAGTTAGAAACAAAGACATCTTTCCAATCTTTACCGTATAGCTTTAACTGTTTCTCATGTTGTTCCCATGCATAATCACGCATTTTTTGTATAATATTTAAAGAGATACTAAAGTGCTTTCCAAATTTATCCGTGATAGACTTAGCATCATTCATAGGTGATATGAGAACGAGTTTTTGGGAGTTCAGCCCTACATTTGAAGCCATTACAACTGCGGCAGCCCCTAAAGAGTGAGCGATAATACACTCAACACTTCCTACAGACTGTACCACAGCACTCACACTTTTTGCCCAACTACTAAGGTCAGAGACTTTCCCTCGACTTTTTTTATGATTGATCGCATCATAAGAGATGACTTGAAAATTATTTTTTAAAAGCATTGTAATATAGGGACTCATACTGGTTGCACTTGACGACCAACCATGCACAATGAGTACCAAAGGATGATTTACATTGCCCCATCTGTAAGCTTGTAAAGTGATGGAAGAGTCTACTTCTATTGACCATTGTTTTGCCTCTTTGGCTAATCTATCTTCTATCTCCCTACTTTTACTCTGTATGGGTGTATGAAACAACTTATAGGCTGAGTTCATTGCTAAAGTCGGCATGAAAGTCGATGTAAAACGAAAATAGAGACGCACGAGTTTTAATATAAATTTATTATTCATTATTAAGGCCTTTTTACCTGATAGTATAATCAAAAATAAAATCAAAATCATTCACATTTGTTAAGATTTCAGTATAATTCATCATGGAAAAATTAAGACATTTTATGCAAAAAATTATTGATATCACAGATGAAGAGTGGAGCTATATTCAAAGTGTCAGTACTATAAAGTCTTTTTCTAAAGGTGAGAACTTAAATTTTCTAACAGAAAAACCGCGTCAAATTGCATTTATACTCTCAGGTATAGTACGTTCTTATCTCATTGAAGAAGATGGCAAAGATTATACGTGGAATTTTCATATTTATAGTGAGAATGCCTCGGTAAACAACCTTTTTGTTGTAGATTATCTCAGCCTCTTAACCGATACAGACTCCATGTTACATTTTGATGTTTTAGAAGATTGTGAGATTATTTTTCTAGATTATACTATTTTAACTAACTCATATATTCACAATGAAAAATGGCAGACTTATGGTCGTACCGTCACAGAAGATGCCTACATCATTTCAAGAAAACGAACGGCTACACTTTTGACTAAATCGGCAAAAGAACGATTACAGATACTTGAAAAAGAGTATCCCACTATCTTTGACAAAGTACCCAATTACTACATTGCCTCCTATTTAGGTATAACACCACAATCACTCAGTCGTCTACAGCATGAAATATAGTATTTAGATATATAAAGAAAAAAGTTTAGAATTGAATTCGGGTTTGTTTAAAAAAGAGGAAGTAAGAGGATAAAATAGTATTGAGTATTATCAATATTTTTAATTTTTTTCTGCTTTAATAAAGCTTTATATATTTTTTGTATAAAATATAGTTTAAATATAAAGATTAGGTTATAATTTTGAGAATTGATAAGTTTATTAATGCTGTAAATATTACAAAAAGACGTACGATTGCTGAAGATATGTGCAAGAGTAGAGTCGTTTCACTGAACGGTGTGGTGGTAAAACCTGCAAAAGATGTTAAAGTAGGAGATA
>JAHZKW010000044.1 GCA_022600175.1 Campylobacterota bacterium | reverse complement strand
GAGTTATTGATGGTCGAGAATCAATCGAGGAATTAATGAATAGTACATCCAGACAGCACGCAACATAATAGAAAACAACAACCCTAATGTTAAGATCACAGATCTAAATATCGTAGTAAAACGTTGCTATGTCTATTTTCAAGCCCAAAGTACAACAAATATCCACTATTTTGATGCAGGAACATTAACATTAGTAGAGACTAAAAGGCAATAATGATGAAAGTATTACTACTGCTTCTACTATTTAGTACTCTCTCTATTGCTTCTAAACTGGGTCTTCTAGAGATTGAGAAGCATCAAGTATCACACCCTTTTTATCTTATGATAGAAGAGAAAAAAACAACACTGAAAGCAAAACTACAACAGTCTTATGCATCGATACCATTAACACTCTCTCTAAATACTGCACATGCAAAACCAAAAGAGAGCGACGCAGAACTTGAGTATAGTGTAG
This sequence comes from Campylobacterota bacterium, assembly GCA_022600175.1. Classification (GTDB taxonomy): domain Bacteria; phylum Campylobacterota; class Campylobacteria; order Campylobacterales; family QNZT01; genus SZUA-1433. Next base: position 11,195 of record JAHZKW010000044.1, on the reverse strand, counting down.
GGGTTACTAAAAGTTTCTATATTGGGGATCAAAAAACAAAAGGTTTACAAATTGACACTTTAGAGCTTGAAGCCTCTCTACTTGCTTTAGAACAACAACAGATTGCGTTTTCAAATCAAATAAAGGCAGATTATCATCAAAGTTGTCTTAATCTCCAACAACGCACACTTTTTGAAAAGTCATATCATGAGTTCGAAAAACTTTATACCACAAAAAAGAAAGCTTATCACTATCAAGAGATTTCAAAAAAAGAGCTGTTACAACTCTCTATAGAAAAACAGACACTTGTACAAACACTTCAACAGTTAAAAGATGAAGAGCATCTCTCTAAAGAAGCTCTCTTTAGTACACTACAGATGAATACCAAAAACGACCTTGCCTGTTCTGATCTCTATCAAAACAGCTACTTTTTTGAAGATAACCGTAGTCTATTTCAACTCTCTAAAACTGCTATACGGAAAAAAATAGCTGCTTCAAAAAAAAGAGCCCTTCTTTATGAGAGAAACTTTGAAACTGTTAATCTATCAATAGGATATGATAAAGAGATTGATATGGAACGCTACGGTGTAGGACTCGCCTTACCACTTGCTTTTACTTCTAAGAAAAATAGTTATCAAAAGATCGTTAGCCTACACCAACAAAAAGCTTTGAAATTGGAACAACAAAATATGCTCCTTGAGAAAAATATCAAGTTCAAAAAGCTACAAATAAAACTCAACAATGACGCTATGATGATCAGCACAATAAAGAAAAACTTACAAAAATACAAAGATGAGCTCTTACCTTTACTACACAAAAGTTATATGATAGGAGAGAGTAGCGTACTAGACTACCTTATCAATAAACAAAAGTTTTGGCAACTACAACACACACTCAACATACACCAAAAAAATTACTATCAGACACTGTTTACACTCTTTACCGTGGCTGAAATCAAGGATATAAAATGAAATTTTTATTACCACTTATCGTACTCTGTACCCTTGGAGCGAATGAGATCACGCTCACAAAACAACAAGCACAAAATTGGCAAATCCAAACCACACTTGCTAGCCCTTCTGGGACAATCCCCTTAGGCACTTTTATGATAGAGGTTGTCACTCCACCACACCTGCTACAAGCAATCACACTTCCTTTTGAAGCACAAATCACAAAACTCCATATTGCATCATTTCAAGAGATTAAACAAGGAGAGATCTTAGCTGAGATTAGTAGTCCATCATGGATAGAGGCACAACAAACATTTATTTCACATACTCTTATGCATAACGAGCAGAAAAGTATTGCACATCGTAAAAATAGACTCTGCAAAGAGGGAATTATTCCACAAAAAGAGTGTATCTCTATTAATACAACACTACAAAACACCAAATCAAAACAAGAAGCAGCCAAAGCACTTTTGTTAGCGTACGGTGCTTCACAAAAGCAAATTACACAAATTAGTCAAACCAAACATATTCAACAATATTTACCAATTTATGCAAATAAATCAGGAATAATTACCCATCTCAATACAGAGGTAGGTAGTAGTATTGATACTTCAAAACCTTTGTGTATTATTCAAAAACCTGGTGCTTTATGGATGGAGAGTGATCTACCTCAAAAATATATCAAAACACTTCAAAAACAGAAATCTCTTTTTATCACACTCAATGGATCACAATACCAATGTAACGTATTAAACTTTTCACCTACCATTAATAGACAAAATCAAACACAACGTGTAAGATTTTCATTGCCCAAAAATGCACCTCTCTTAGCTGGCTTTCGTGGTATTTCAGAGATAATTATCAATAAACCCTCATGGAAGATAGCACAAAAATCAGTCATTCAAAGTGAAAATCAATCTATTGTTTTTGTAAAAAAGGATCATGGTTATCAAAGTCTAGCAGTCAACATATATGCAACCCAAGATCCATTTTATTATATAGAGAAAGACGAAAAATTAAAAGCACCTATTGTAATAAGTGGTATTGCTATTTTAAAAAGTATGATGGAAACAGAAAATGAATAAACTAATCTCTTATGCCTTATCACAGAGGCTATTTGTACTACTGCTTGCAATAATCATACTGATTTTTGGTATCAAATCATATAAAGCACTTCCCATAGATGCCTTTCCAGAGATCTCACCCATACAAGTCAAAATCATTTTAAAATCAAGTGGAATGACCCCATCAGAGATGGAGTCTCAAGTGGTTATGCCCATTGAAAAAGAGATAGTAGGTATCCCTGGACAAAATATGATGCGCTCTACCACCAAATATGGTCTTTGTGATATCACCATTGACTTTGATGAACAGACCGATATCTACTGGGCACGACAACAGGTCAATGAGAGACTCTCTGGTATTTTAGATTCACTCCCTGCCAATCTAGAGGGTGGTCTTGCCCCTATTAGTACCCCTTTGAGTGAGATTTTAATGTTTACTATTGAGTCAGATACACTCAGTCTTACCGAAAAACGTTCTCTTTTAGACTGGGTAATCGCCCCACAACTTCGTGCTATCAAAGGCGTTGCAGAGATCAATGCACTTGGCGGTAAGGTCAAGACGTATGAAGTCGTCCCCAACCTAATAAAACTTAGAGCTTATAACCTCACTTTAGAAGATCTTTTCACAACACTGCAAACTAATAACCAAAACGATGGTGCCGGTCGTGTTACACAAGGGGTGGAAAGTATCCTAGTACGTAGTGTAGGTCGTCTTGAAAATATCAAAGATATCAAAACAAGAGCTATAGCATCCGTCGATGGTAAAGTGATTACAATTGCTGATGTAGCACAGGTACGTATCGGACATCTTACACGTGCAGGATTTAGTACCAAAGATGGTAAAGGTGAAGCCGTACAAGGAATTGTCTTAGGGCTAAAAGGGATCAACACCACACAAGTCATTGAAGAAGCAAAAGTAACAATCTCAGAGATCCTTCAACAACTGCCTCAAGGAACAACCATTGATATCTTCTATGATAGATCCAACCTTGTCACACTGGCAACAGACACCGTGAAAATGGCACTTTTAGAAGCCACGATACTTATCATACTGGTGTTGATTCTTATGCTTGGCAGTATCGCATCAGCAACAAGTGTCGCTTTGATCCTACCTTTTGCACTCTTGATGAGTTTTATTGCTATGGACTATTTTGGGCTCAGTGCAAACTTGATGAGTCTTGGAGGTTTAGCTATTGCCATAGGGATTTTAGTAGACTCCGCAGTCGTCATGGTAGAGCATATCACAGCAGAACTAGGCAACCCCAAACATACCACACGAAAAAAACTTGATATTATTTACCAAGCCGCTATCGAAATGGCACCTCCAATCGTCACAGGTGTATTAATCATTATCATTGTTTTTATGCCACTTCTTACACTTGAGGGATTAGAAGGAAAACTCTTTAAACCCGTAGCTCTTAGTATCGTTTTTGCACTATTTAGTTCACTCATTTTAGCCTTGACACTCATTCCCGTGCTGAGTTCATTTATACTGAAAATAGTACCAGACAAAGAGTCATGGCTTATGCAAAAACTCCTCTCTCTCTTTAAACCCACACTGCACTTTGCGATCAATCAAACAAAAAGTATTTTAATAATAGTCACCCTACTCTTTGCTATTTCACTACTCTTTGCTTATAAAACAGGGAAAACCTTCATGCCTACGATGAATGAAGGGGATATCTTAGTGCAGATTGAGTCACTTCCCTCTATTAGTCTAGAAGAGAGTGTCGTACTCAATGCAAAAATTCAACAGAAATTGTTACAGGATATTCCAGAGATAGATGCAATTATTGCCAGAACTGGTACAGATGAGATCGGATTAGATCCAATGAGTCTGAATGATACAGATACTTTTTTACGTCTTAAACCGATGAAATTATGGAAAGAACCTTCAAAAGAGTGGCTCAAAGGAAAGATCAGAGAAACACTTGAATCATTTCCAGGTATTGAGTTTGTCTTTACCCAACCTATTGAGATGAGAGTTTCAGAGATGCTCACAGGGGTACGAGGAGACCTTGCAATCGATATCTTTGGAAGTGACCATCAAGAACTTGAACACATAGCAAGTGAAATCAAACTTCTGCTAGAAGATATCACAGGGAGTACCGATGTCTATAAAAAAGCAAATGAAGGTGTTGCCTACTATGAAATACACTTCAAACAGCATCAACTAGGCTATTATAATGTAAGTGAAAAAGAGATCAACCACTACTTAAGTACACTCATCTCAGGTAGTAAGATAGGCATTGTCCAAGAAGAGATGCGACGTATTGACCTTGTGATCAAAGGAGAGAAAACACTGCAAAACTCTATCACAGCACTCAAAGATCTTTACTATCTTTTACCTGATGGCAAAAGTATACCACTTGAAAACCTTGTTACATTTAAACCCAGTCAAGGTCCTATACAGATAGAACATGAAAATGGGTACCGAAAAACAGTGGTACAAAGTAATGTTACAGGAAGAGATCTTGTTGGTTTTGTGCAAGAAGCACAAGAAAAAATTGCACAAAAAATCACCTTGCCACCAGGGTACTATATCAGTTATGGTGGTGAGTTTGAAAACCAACAACGTGCAGCTTCAAAACTCACACTCATTATTCCTGTTGCGCTTTTTTTAATCTTTATCTTACTCTTTATCTCTTTTGGCTCTATCACACAAGCCATCTTAGTACTGGTCAATATCCCTTTAGCACTCATTGGCGGATTTATAGGACTATACCTTAGTGGAGAGTACCTCTCAGTACCTGCATCTGTAGGCTTTATTGCATTACTTGGTATTGCCGTACTTAATGGTGTCGTATTGGTAAATTACTTTAACTATCTTATTGCCCAAGGCTATGCACTGAAAGAGGCTGTGATACAAGGTACTATCAAGAGATTTCGCCCTGTAGTTATGACCGCTTCTATTGCAGCATTAGGGCTTGCTCCTTTACTGTTTGCCTCAGGAGTAGGTTCTGAAATCCAAAAACCTTTGGCCATTGTTGTGATTAATGGACTTATCAGCTCTACTCTTCTTACATTAATTATTCTCCCAATCTTATATCTCAAGTTTGTCAAAACTGATACAAAATAAGACGAATACTAACACCTAAATCAAAGGGTGTTAGTCTCACTAACTACACAAGTGCTACATAGTTCACTGATAAAATTTGAGAAATCAAACAAGGAGAAACCTATGAAAAATCTACTTTTAACAGTGGCGACCACTTTCGCACTACTGACATTAATAGGCTGTTATGACACTAAAACATCTACAGAGAGTGTTAAAACAGAAAAAGCCGCCAAATGCGGTACAGGTAAATGTGGTGATGGTAAAAAAGAGAGTGCTTCAAAGTGCGGAGACACTAAAAAAGCAGTTGAAGCAAAGTGTGGTACAGGCAAATGCGGTGACGGAAAATAAAATATTTTTACACACTCGAGCATATCACTAAAGATGAGCTTTTAGTGTAAAAAGAGCAAAGGAAATATTATGTGGAAAAATTTCTATATAGAAGTCGCAAGGCTTATGAATTATCTTCGTTCTTTTGCACTTTTACTGGCAAGACTCACCATTGCCTATGGTTTTTACAACCCAGCAATGATGAAATTTTCAGATATCAGTGCAACTGCAACTTGGTTTGGTAAGATGGGTATCCCCTTTCCTACACTCAACGCATACATGGCAGCAACCACAGAGTTACTCGGTGTCATACTTTTAACACTTGGGCTCTTTACAAGAATTATATCAGTTCCCTTAATTGTAGTGATGATTGTAGCGATTACTACTGTCCATATAGGCAATGGATTTAGTGCAGGAGATAACGGTTTTGAGATACCACTTTACTATATGCTCTTTTTATTGATATTTTTATCACATGGAGCAGGTAAATTTAGCATTGATCATCTACTATTTAAAGATGACAAATAGTCATGGAAGAGCTTTTAAAGTATAGCGGGGCGATACTAGAATCTGATTGGGGAGACTTAATCAAAATCGTATCGCTACTACTGCTCTTTCTTTCGATCATGATATGGCTCTATGATCGCTATGTCCAAAGAGATAATCAAGTACTGATCAACTACCCGCTTATTGGACGTTTTCGCTATCTTTTTTATGCACTACGTGACCCTATGCGTCAATACTTTGGAGATGAGAGCTATTATGATCTGTTTGAAAAAGTAGACTGGGTCAATAAGGCTTCTCATGATAAAAACCTTTACTACTCCTATTCACTTTCAAAACCCTCAAGATCAGATACCATAAAGTTTGTCCATGCCAATAGTGTCTTAAATCTCGACGAAGTACAACAAACATTCAGTGTCACTTTTGGATCACGACACAAATACCCCTTCGTCACCAAAAGTATTATTGGTAGAAGTGCAATGAGTGATGGTGCAATCAGTCCTGAAGCGACCCAAGCTTTTGCCAAAGGTGCTTATTTAGGCAACTTCCCCATTAATACAGGAGAAGGAAGCCTCACGACCAATTTTTTAAGTACACATACGTGTGCATCTGATCCTGAACAAAACCGTTATCTACAGATCAAAAGAGGGACTATTTTTGCACGCTCTATCTATCGTTTAGTTAAATTTTTCTTCAACAAAGAAGTCGCAATCACACTCTATAGAAACTTGGTACTTACAACCCAAAAAGGGACTTATAATTTTGATGAGCACCAAAAAGCTTTCTTTCGTATTGATTGGAAACAACCTCTAGAGGTTTTTCCCCAGCAGATAGAAGATATTGCTGATATTATATTTCAAATTGGTAGTGGACTCTATGGTGTACGTGACCAAAAGGGAGACTTTGAGGAGATTCAGTATCAAAAAGTGATGCGGTTTTGTCGTATGACAGAGATTAAAATTGCACAAGGAGCAAAACAGACGGGAGGTAAACTTCTGGCTTCAAAAGTAACTGAAGATATCGCCTACTACAGAAGAGTAGAAGCCCATAAAGACCTCATCAGTCCAAACCGCTTTCCTTTTGCTTCAACAGTAAGTGAACTTTTTGATTTTGTAGGACGACTACAAACACTATCTCAAAAGCCTGTAGGTATAAAAATAGTTATCTCTACACGAGAAAACTTCAAAGCCTATACTAAAGAACTTGCACTACGTATCAAAGAGAATCGTCCCTACCCTGATTTTTTAACGATTGATGGTGGAGATGGTGGAAGTGGTGCTGCACCTATTGAGATGATGAGTCGTATGGGACTCTCCATCAAAGAAGCATTAACCATCGTGATAGAGGAGCTTAAAAAAGAGCACTTAACAGGTAAAATCAAAATTATAGCGAGTGAAAAAGCACTCACACCTGATGATATCATCGAGCTTATAGCTTATGGAGCAGACTTTGTCAATATTGCAAGAGGATTTATGATTAGTGCGGGATGTATTCGTGCACATGAGTGTTCTGGTGCAAACGGAAGAGCCTGTCCTGTCGGTATTGCCACCATGGATCAGAAAAAAAGATCCAAATTTCTGATCGAACAAAAGTCATCAAGTATCGCCTCATACCATAAAAGCTTACTTGCAGGTGTACGATCACTCATGGCTGTGATAGGTGTAAAATCGTTAAATAAAATCTCAAAAGAGAAACATTTAATGTAAGTTTTAACTTTTATTTAACAAAATCTTACTAGACTTAAGAAAAATTTAAAGGTTTTTATATGCAAATACAACTCTTTTTAATCTCACTTTTTACTCTCCTCTTATATTCAGGATGTGCCAAGACGGCAACAACAGAGACACCCAAGATCAATAAAACACGTTTTCAAACAGTAGCCCCAGACCAAGCAACACTTGTACAAGTGAACCAAAACAAAACATCATGTGCTGTCTGTGGTATGCATTTACCTACTTTTTATAAAACCAACCATGCAGCAGATACTAAATATGGTCCAAGACAATACTGCTCTTTGCACTGTGTAGTCCATGATAATGAACTCAACAAAACGGATCTTAAAAATCTCAAAGTAGTCGATACAAATAGGTTACAATTTATCCCTGCACTAGATGCATTTTATGTCGTAGGCAGTAAGAAAGCTGGAACTATGAGTCGTGTGAGTAAATATGCTTTTTTAACCAAAAAAGATGCGCAAAAATTTGCTAAAACGTTTGGCGGAGAAGTGATGGAGTTTTATGACGCCTATGGTGTTGCAACCAAAGACTTCACAAAACACTAACGATTAAGGGGTGTTGTTAATAAGGTTTTTAAGCTCTTTGATAATCTGTAACTGTCGCCAAGCGATATAGTTTTTTAACTTCTGTTCATTATCTTGATCAAGTAATAACGTCAATGTGATGTTATAGCCTTGATCCATCTTTTGAAACATATAGAGATTTACCTCTGTCAAAATTTTTACTGTTTTGTTATTGTTTGAGAGGATAATATCTACCATCGCATTTCCACCCACATGAAACCCCTCCACACTAGGTACATTGATAATCGCTACTTGTTGTGAAAGACTTTGTAGTGTACCTGTAATTGCATGAACTTCATCATGTACAAGTACTGTAAAATCTTTTTGTGGTTTGACACTCACTGACTTTCTATTGAGTGGGTTATTTTCTATAAAACGAAAGGTATTTAACTGGACCCTTTTTTGTTTTGTGTTAATTAACCCTAACGATGCTTCTACTATTTTATCCTGTTCTGGCAATTTAAAATAAACTTTTTTTGCTTTAAAAAGTAAAGAGGTATCATTGGTGATATCAAATACCACGTTCTCACTTTTAGTTTGGACATACTGTAACTCCCAATTAACAGGGATCTCTTTATACGTTACCGTCATCTCCCATATACGATCATCAATTGCACCTGCACGTAAGATATCCATAATATCTTTATTCTCTTGGGCTAAAGAGGCTTGCTTTTCAAAAAACTCATCATCTGTTTTGATACTTCTTGCTTTTGAAAACTTCAACTCCTCAATCACATGATAAAGACGTTCTTCAAGACTCTCATAATCATCTTGTTCACGTATAGAGATCGTACCAAAACTACAAGTGATCTCTTCAGCAATATAAAACTGTAATTTGCTGATTTTGGTTTGTATCGTCTGGACGCAAGTTTCAATAACATCCATCTCATAAGAGTCAGACATCAACGCAAAAGTGCTGTTATCGACACGAAAGATTGAAAAACTACGTTCAACTTCAAATTGTAAAAATTGTGCGATTTGATTTAACAGCTGATCTACCAAAGCTTCATCATAATCTTTTTGAAGTCTTTCAAACCTATCAATATCCAACAAGATTAAAATCGCATCCTCTTTTTTTGCAAACTCTTTGAGCGTAATCTCAAATTTGAGTTTGTTATAAAGCCCCGTGATTTGATCTGTATAGGCAAGAGAAGTGAGCTCTTGCATCTGCTGTTCATAAAGTGTTACATCTGCCATAGTGATGATATATTGATTTTGTTGTTCAGGCAGCTTACTTGCTTTTAAAATAAAAATTACATTTTTTTGTGTCTTATGATTGGTAATCGTCACTTTTACTGGTGGATGATTTACATCATTTAAAATCTTTTCAAACCACGCAATGTAATCTTTACTTTTAAACAACTCTGGGTGATAATCCACATCCGTGATAAACCCCCACTCATAAGGGTAGTGTTCATGAAAGATTTTTAGGTTTTTAACCCCCACCGTTTCAAAAAACTTTTTATTTGCCAAAACAATTTTATTATTTTTGACAAGTCCTACAATACTATTTTGCAGATTTAAAATCGTTTGTATTTGTTTTTGTTGTTTATTTATCAATAACTGTTCATGAAGCTTCTTATCTTTTTCACGTGTGAGATCAGAAAAGGTTTGTAAAACTCCTGAAAGGTTACCATCAAAAATATCACTAATCTCTTCTAAAAGATCAGGTACCTCTTCAAGTGGTGCTTTTTCAAACGTAAAAACATGCCCTATCAATGATCTACGAAGAGCCATACAGACGATAAATATATCACGTGCAGTTACATCTCGCTCACTCAAAAAAGCAATAAACTTCTGCATGATAGGACAATCTCCTAACTCTTTAGTCCCCTCAACCACACCTACAAAGTACTCAACCACAGGAATTCCATAAGTCGTTTTAAAGTGATCTGGTTTTATCTGTAACTTTGCAAGCATCTTTTGTGTCGCCTCACGGGCAATCCACTTATCTACAATTTGCTCTCTTGATTCAAACAAAAGCGCAGATAAATGATTTAAATGCTTGAGGTTTAATTTCTGCATTACAGGATTATTCTCAGGATTACAAACTGGTGCTTTTGGATCGATCACATCTATAGTCATAGTCAAACTCTTTATTTAAGTAATAGTAAAATATCGGCAGAAAATAAAAAAATTTTATATTGATATAATAAAAAGAGGAGAAAAAAACAATGCGTAACACCGATATCTCCGAAGTTCTTCTCACATCTCATCCTAAAATGATTACTATGGTCATCGATAAAAATGAAAAAATCCTCAATTACTACGGAGAGTCATCAACACTTTCAAATCTCACCACTAATATTACAATAGATCAACACCTTAAGGATATTTTTCTACAAAAAGCTTATCAACGACTTAAAAAAATCATACAAACACCCCAAAATGATGCTACATTAAAATGGAAAACCCGCCATTATGAGGTACATGTCAATAAGATTGAAGAACAAGAGACATTTATCATACTCTACTTTTTTGATATCACACCTTATAGTGAAGTTGAATCAAAACTGAGCCAAAGCCTCAATGATCTTCGATCAAAAAAAGAGGAACTTCAAGCAGTATTTGATCTAGCCGCTAACGGTATCTCTATCTTAGATCACAATGGCATGTTCTTATACGCTAACACCTTCTTTCAGCAGATGATGGAGTACAGTATGGAAGAGTTATATCGAGAATCTTGTATCTCACTCTCTTCCTCTGAATATGCACAAGCATCAGAAACCGCTGTTGCACATGCGATCAAACATGGTAGTATCCAAAACTTTAGAAAAGTCTGCGTCACCAAATCAGGAAAATACCTCAATGCAAGCATGTCTCTAAGTTATCTTCAAAACCGAAATGAAATTTTGATGATCACCTCAGATATTACACAAGACATCAAATACCAAGAAGAGCTAAAAAAACAGGTAGAAGAGGAGCTCTCTAAAAGAACTGAGCAGTATGAGATCATGTGTCATCAATCAAGACTTGCTGCTATGGGAGAGATGATAGACTCCATCGCACACCAG
>JAHZKW010000043.1 GCA_022600175.1 Campylobacterota bacterium | reverse complement strand
GTAAAAACACCATTGACAGATGAAGTACTTTTTGGAAAACTTCAAAATGGTGGTATTGTGCATCTAGATGTTGAAGATGATAAACTTGTGATTCACTATGAAGAGATGCAACTGGTTTGATCCCTCAGGTTAACCCGTATTCTTATATTTTTCCCAACCCTAGAGACGCCTCCAAAGAGGGGCTGATCGCTTGGGGTGGGGACCTTAATCCCAACCGTATACTCTCGGCTTATCGACAAGGTATTTTTCCTTGGTATAATGAAGATGATCCTATACTTTGGTGGAGTCCTGATCCAAGATTAGTCCTTTTTTTTGAGGATATTAAAATCTCCAAAAGCCTTTCAAAAAGTCTCAAAAAATATGAGGTAAAATTTAATACCAACTTTAAAGCTGTGATACAAAAGTGCCGAGAGTTTCGACTATCGCAAGGAGAAAATACTTGGATATTAGAAGAGGTAATCGATCGGTATGTTGAAATCCATCAATTAGGTTTTGCTATGAGTGCAGAGACTTATTATGAGGGGGAATTAGTTGGTGGTCTTTATGGTATCGTGATGGGTGGTGTTTTTTGTGGAGAGTCAATGTTCTCTTTGAAAAGTGATGCTTCTAAAGTTGCACTTGTAAGGCTTTGTGATAAACTACAAGAAGAAGGGTATGATTTTATTGATTGTCAAGTACCTTCCAATCATCTTAAATCTATGGGGGCTAGAGAGATTAGCAGAGATACCTTTTTAGAACTTTTAGAAGAGTCTTTAGATAAAACAACCTAAATAGAAAGTATTTAATTTAATAATACTATAATATAATATATTTTTTTAATAAAAATTTAATATAGAAAGTAGATATTATAATGAAGAACTTTGCGATAATAGGTGCAGCAGGGTACATAGCACCAAGACATATGAAAGCAGTAACTGATACAGGAAATAGAGTCATTGCCGCGATGGATCGATGCGATAGTGTTGGAATCATAGATAGCCATACACCAGAAGCAGAGTTTTTTACCGCATTTGAAGCATTTGATCATTTTGCCTATAGCCTAAAAGGAACAGCAGAAGCATTAGATTATGTCAGTATCTGTTCTCCCAACTATCTTCACCTTCCCCATATGAGTTGGGCACTACGACACGGTTGTGATACAATCTGTGAAAAACCACTTGTCTTAAATCCTGAAGATATTGATACCCTTAAAAAGATAGAAGATGAAACAGGAAAAAGAGTTTACAATATTCTTCAACTGCGTCTTCATCCTTCAATTATTGCACTTAAAGAGAAAGTACAAAAAGAGTTACAAGAGAATCCTGATAAAATTTATAATATTGACCTAACTTATCTAACAAGCCGAGGAAAATGGTACTTTATTTCTTGGAAAGGAGATGAAACAAACAGTGGAGGCATCGCTTCAAATATCGGCGTACACTTCTATGATATGCTTTCATGGATTTTTGGAGAAGTAGAAGAGAATATCGTACATCTAAAAACAGCTCATGCCAATGCTGGATATCTTAAACTTAAAAATGCCAAAGTAAGTTGGTTTCTCTCTGTCAACTATGACTACATCCCTGAAGAGATCAAAGCCAAAGGACAAAGAACCTATCGAAGCATTACTGTTGATGGTGATGAGATAGAGTTTAGTGGAGGCTTCACAGATCTACATACCAGAAGTTACGAAGAGATCTTAAAAGGCAATGGATTTGGATTAGATGAAGCAAGAAACTCTATAGAAGTTGTCTCAACAATCAGAAAACTAAAGCCATTAGGTCTTCAAGGTGATTACCACCCATTTTGTAAGAAGGTCATAAGTGAATAATTACTTTGTACATGAAAGTTGTTATATAGATGATAATGTTACTATCGGTGAAAATACAAAAATATGGCATTTTTCACATATCCTCTCATATACTATTATTGGCAAAGAGTGCTCTTTTGGTCAAAACTGCGTCATAGGACCAAAAGTAAAAATTGGCAATGGCGTAAAAGTACAAAACAACATCTCTATCTATGAAGGTGTAGAGATAGAAGATGATGTCTTTTTAGGCCCATCTATGGTCTTTACTAATGTCATCAACCCAAGAGCGTTCATCCCACGAAAGGATGAATTTAAAAAAACACTACTTAAAAAGGGATGCTCAATAGGAGCCAATGCCACAATTATATGTGGTAGTACTATTGGTGAGTATGCACTGATTGGAAGTGGTGCTGTCGTTAATAAAGATGTAAAGCCTTATGCCTTGATGGTGGGGGTTCCAGCACGTCAGATTGGCTGGGTAGGAAAATCTGGAGAGACACTTACCTTTAAAGATAACCAAGCAGAAGATGAATTTGCCTATTACATAATAAAAAATGAGACATTGGAAGTGACACAGAAATGAAGATAGATTTCGCCAACCTACAAAAACAGCATCAACTCTATAAAGAAGAGATTGAAGTTGCAGTACTTGATGTGATGCATCAATGCAACTTTATCATGGGTGAACCGATAAAGACATTAGAAGCAAATCTTCAAAACTTTACAGGTGCTAAACATGCAATTACCTGTAGTTCGGGTACAGATGCCCTGCTACTTGCAATGATGGCATTAGATATAGAGCCTGGTGATGAGATCATCACCACACCATTTACTTTTATCGCCACTGCAGAGACAATCGCTTTTTTAAAAGCCAAGCCGGTCTTTGTAGATATCGATGAAAAAACCTATAATATTGACCCAACTAAAATAGAAGCAAAGATCACCAATAAAACAAAGGCGATTATGCCTGTAAGCCTTTATGGACAGCCAACAGATATGGATGCGATACAGACCATAGCAGATAAACATAATCTTAAAGTGATTATTGATGGAGCACAGAGCTTTGGAAGTACTTATAAAGGACAAACAGACTCCAACCTGGGAGATATCTCTACAACAAGCTTTTTCCCCGCTAAACCATTAGGGTGTTATGGTGATGGAGGAGCAGTGTTTACCAATGATGAAGCATTGGCAGATAAGATGAGGAGTCTTAGAGTCCATGGACAAAGTAAACGCTATCATCATCAATATATCGGTATGGGTGGTAGACTAGATACGATTCAAGCTGCAGTGCTGAATGTGAAACTCAAATACTATGCAAAAGACTTCAAGCGAAGAGAGGAAGTAGCGGTGAAGTATACGCAAGCACTTCAAGATAAAACTCTCACACTCCCAACAGTAGCAGAAAATACAACTTCAGTATGGGCACAATACTCTATCAGAGTCAAAAATAGAGATACAGTACAATTAAAGTTAAAAGAGAAAGGTATTCCTACAGCAGTGCATTATCCAATGCCACTGCATCTACAAGAGTGTTTTGGGTACTTAGGATACCATAAAGGGGACTTTCCAATTAGTGAAATAGTCTCTAAAGAGATTATGAGTCTTCCTATGAACCCTTATCTTACGGATGATGAAATAGCATATATCTGTCATTATTTATAAAGGTACAGTGTGAAGAATATTTTTAGATACTTATGGAAATGTATAAAAAGGGATAAAAAGAGAATTGCGTATAAAATAGGTAATGTTAAATATCATAATTCTCGTGTAGATTCATTAATACCTCAGTTTGTAGAAATAGGAGATAACTTTATTTCTGCGCCAGGATCAATTATTTTGGCACATGATGCAAGCCTTTTTATACATTATAATATGTATCGTGTTGAAAAGACTATTATTGGTAATGATGTATTTTTGGGTGCGAATGCAGTAGTCCTTCCTGGCGTTACTATTAATGATGGTGCAATTATAGGTGCAGGAGCAGTAGTCACAAAAGATGTTGCAAAGAACACTGTGGTAGCAGGCAACCCTGCAAAATACGTTTGTACGGTAGAAGAATATAGGGATAAGTGTAGATCTAAGTCTTGTTTGGTTTCTGCCCCAGATAGTTTTCAAAAAATGCTTAATGGTAAAGCTTTAACTTCTGAAGATTTGCAAATGTTCCAAGATAATGTTTTTGCCAAGAACGGACTGATACAACCGTGAAAGGTTTTATGTGGGTTAAAAATAAGCTAATGGCTCGTGATGGACATTTTATTTTAATTGCACACTTATTTGATAAAATCGTTAATTTTTTTATTATGATGATTGCTGCAAGGTATATGTCATTATCAACATTTGGTAATTTTTCATATGTTAAATCATTGGTAAGTGTATTAATACCTTTTTCTGGATTTGGTAGTAATCATGCACTATTAAGATTTGGAATGGACTTAAATGATTTAAGATATAAATATCATTTATTTCTTTCTGCACTAGTTTATGGTGTATTATTTACATTTATATTAATTTTGGTATCTAAGTTTTTTTTACAGTCTTTTGATTTTTTTGAGAATCAAGAGGTAGAAAGTATTTTTGATATTTATATTTTCTTTTTATTATCTTATTATGTTTTTGATATGGTTAGAAATTTTTATCGACTCCAAAATGATAACAAAAGTTATGCGATGCGTAGTATAAAATATTCATTTTTAACGTTATCTATTGGAACCTTCACTTTAGTGTTTTTTAATTATTTAGTATTCTTGATTATCTTTGTTTGTTTACCTATTATTAGTGTAATTTTTAATAGTATTACTTTGTTTAACAAGTTTGATAAAAAGATAGAATTTAATACTGTGTTTTGGAGGTATGGATTATTTGTAGGTGTTGGAGCATTTTTAAATCAATTTTTTTTGCAGGCAGATATATTGATTTTAGGTTATTTAAATGTCGATTCTGAATTAATTGCACAGTATAAAGTAGCTACACTTTTAGTGTATACATTTTTATTTATTCCTAATGCGATATTAGTAAGAGATTTTGCCCTTATTTCATCTAATGCAAGAAGTAAAGATTTTTTATTGGAGTATGCTAGTAAATATATTAAATATACGTTGATGATTTTGTTAGGATTTGTACCTATTTTTTATTTTTTATCAGAGTCCCTGTTAGTTTTAATATTTGGTAGCCAATTTCAAAATGCTTCCAATATTCAAAATATCTTAATTTTTGGATTTGCTGGGAGTGTTTTACTGCGAATACCATTTGGCAATATATTAAATGCTATTGGAAAAGCAAAATGGAATGTATTGAATGCCGTAATAACTATTGTTATGACAATAGTCCTTTTAGCTGAACTTACACAAAAATATGGAATGATTGGAACAGCTTATGGCATGACATTTATGTTTTGTGTATCTGGGATTATATCTTTATTTATGTTCCTGTATTACCTTAGAGAGTTGTAAATTATGAAAATATTAATTATTGCAAATAGTACTATTTTTGGCAGAGAGTTAAAAGAGGCCTTAGAAGAGTTGTCTGTGGATGTTTTACTTTTAGATTTTGCTTCTTTGATGATCTACACTAAATCAGAAAAGTTTGAAAAATATAGTGATAAGTTTGGAAGGTATCAAAAGATTCCAAAGCTCAGTATGCTTTTTAGATTATGGTTTATTCGAAAAGTCATTAAAGAGTTACAATGTGATATTGTGAATATTCATTATAGTCGTTGGCTATATTTAATGATTTTAAATAGTTTGAAAAGTACAAAATTTGTGATGACTTTTTATGGTAGTGATTTTTATAGAACATCTAATCGTGTGAAAAAAATGCAAAGAAAACTCTATAAAGCAGCAGATGCAATCACATTTACAAATCCACGTACTAAAGCTTCATTTTTAGATTATTATCAAGCGTTTGACAAGAAGAGTCATGTATGCCGTTTTGGGTTAAGCACTTTAGATTTTATTGATAAAAATAGAGATAAGAGTAAAAAAGAGATGCAAAAAAATCTGGGTTATGATAGTCATAAAGTGATTGTCACATGTGGTTACAATGCAACTAAAGCACAACAACATGCACAGATGATTGAAAACTTAGTAAAATTAGATAAGAAAATCCTAGCTAATTGTCAATTTATTTTTCCTTTAACCTATGGAGATAGCTCTAATAGAGAGGTTGTTAAACAACGACTTGCACAAACAACATTAGACTATATTGTGTTGGAACATTTTTTATATGAAGATGAAAATGCGTATATCAAACTTGCATCAGATGTTATGATAAATATTTTAGAAACAGATAGCTTCTCAGGGTCTATGCAAGAGTTTTTGTATGCAGGAAATATTGTTATTACTGGTCGTTGGTTACCGTATGAACTCTTTGAGGAAAAAGGTATAGAGTTTTATAAAATTGATCATCCATCTGCATTATCAGAGAAGATAGAAGAAATTTATGATAACGTACCCATGTTAAAATCAAATTTATCGAAAAACAGAGAGATTATTCATAATTTATCACATTGGAATAATACGATCTCTTCATGGATAAAAGTGTATCAATCTATACAAGGAAAAGAGAGATAATGTCATCATCTAAACGTGTTGCAACTCTTGTTTTTAACCCTTTTGTAAATGATAGCAGAGTCCTTAAAGAGGCCACCTCTTTAGGGCGTAATGGGTATCAGATAACAGTGATCGCACATGGTGGAAAAAAACTAAAAGATACTGAATCAAGTACTTACTTCAACATTCAAAGAGTTAGCTATCTTGATCGAACTATTCCTAATAGTACAGTCATAAAATTAAAAGCGTATCTTAAATATATCAAAGAAGCTATAAGTTATGCAAAAAGTTTTGATTGTGTACATTGTAATGATTTAAATACACTGCCTATTGGTGTATTTATAAAGATATTTTTAAATAAAAATATCAAGATTATCTATGATGCACATGAGTATGAGACAGAGACCAATGGTCTTAAAGGTATACAAAAAGGGGTCATAAAAGTATTAGAGCGTTTTTTGATACCTTATGCTAATAAAGTGATTACGGTAAGTGATTCAATCGCTAATGCCTATGTTAAACTTTATAATATCCCTAAACCTATACTTATTTTAAATACGCCACCTTATCAAGAGATTGAAAAAAAGAATCTTTTAAGAAAAAATTTAAATATTTTAGAGGAACAAATCATTTTTCTATACCAAGGTGGTTTAAGCTATGGTCGTGGTATTGAAACACTTTTAGAAACTTTTAAACAGCAGCAAAATAAGGAGAGTCATGTACTTGTTTTAATGGGCTATGGTGCATTAGAAGAAAAAATTAAAGAGGATGCCAAAAAATATAAAAATATCTATTTTCATCCTGCAGTTTCTCCTAATGTTTTGATTGATTATACTGCTAGTGCTGATTTTGGAGTTTCGACCATTGAAGATAGTTGTTTGAGTTATCGTTTTTGTCTACCTAATAAACTATTTGAATATATGATGGCCGAAATTCCTGTGATTGTTTCTAATCTTGATGAGATGAAAAATTTTGTACATAGCCATCAAGTAGGTATTATTGCTGAAGAAAACTCTACTAAAGGACTGCATAAAGCGATTGAGAAAGCACTTATGTCGGATAGAAATAGATTACTGAAAGAGATTAAAAAAGTTAAAGCGACTCAAAATTGGCAAGTACAAGAGGAGCGTTTATTAAAATTGTATAAGGAGTTGGTTACGTGAAAATTGTCACGATATTAGGGGCACGTCCACAGTTTATCAAAGCTGGAACAGTCAGTCGAGAGATCGCTAAGTATCCGGAGATTACAGAAGTGATTGTGCATACAGGGCAACATTATGATGCAAACATGAGTGATATTTTTTTTGAACAGATGCAGATTGCAAAACCAGACTATTTTTTAGGAATCAATGGCAAAGGTCATGGTGCGATGACAGGACAGATGCTTGAAAAGATAGAAGAGGTACTGATCAAAGAGAAGCCTGATTGGGTGATGGTATACGGTGATACGAACTCTACATTAGCAGGTGCTTTGGCAGCAGTTAAACTACATATCAAGTTAGTACATGTAGAAGCAGGACTACGCTCTTTTAATATGCAAATGCCTGAAGAGATCAATCGGATACTCACAGATAGGGTAAGTAGTGTTTTATTTGCCCCTTCGAAAACGGCGATAGAAAATTTAGAGAAAGAGGGCTTTTCTCACTTTAATTGTGAAGTATTACACGTAGGTGATGTGATGCAAGATGGGGCGATTTTTTATAAAAATCTTGCACAAAAACCAATAGCTAACATAACAGATACTTTTGTATTAGCAACTGTACATCGTGCTGAAAATACAGATGATCTTAATAGACTCAAAGGCATTATCACAGCGTTAAATGAAATTCATCAAAAAACAGAAGTGCTTGTGCCTATTCACCCGCGCACAAAAGCTTTAATCGATACATATAAACTTCATTGTGAATTTACGATGATAGAGCCAGTAGGATATTTGGAAATGGTGTGGTTACTTAAAAATTGTCACATGGTGATCAGTGATAGTGGAGGACTTCAAAAAGAGGCATTCTTCTTTGAAAAACCTTGTATGACACTACGTGATGATACTGAGTGGTGGGAGTTAATAGAGGGTAATTATAATAAACTGGTAGGTGCAGACAGTGCATTGATTGTGGATACTTTTGTCAATCATCAATTTAATGATGATTATAGTTTAGATCTTTTTGGTGGTGGTATGGCAAGCCAAAAAATAATAGAGTACTTTTTAACGCATTAAGATGAATATTTGGATATTGAATCATCATGCAGTAACACCTCAGATGAGTGGCGGTACAAGACATTATGATTTTGCAAAGGCGTTAGTCAAACGTGGGCATCAAGTGACAATTATCGCTTCAAGCTTTCACTATGCAAAATTAAAAGAGATGAAGGAATATTCTCATAATCAAGATTATCTCCAAGAGACAATTGATGGGGTTACATTTCTCTGGTTTAAAACACCACCTTATCAGAGTAATGGTGTAAAGCGTGTGGTTAATATGCTCTCTTATACAAAAAAAGCATTGCAATTTGTACCAAAAATATTAAAAGAGAAGCCAGATGTGATTATTGGCTCTTCTGTTCACCTTTTTGCAGTGTATGCAGCACAACGTCTAGCCAATAAGTATCACATACCATTTGTGATGGAGGTAAGAGATTTATGGCCTCAAACGTTGATAGATATGGGGATGTCTAAATGGCATCCATTTATTATGTTATTGGCTTTTATGGAAAAGTTTCTTTATCAAAAAGCAGATAAGATCATTACACTCTTACCACAAGCTGAACATTATATCACTACCCTTGGGGTTGAAAAATCAAAGATAGTGTGGGTTTCAAATGGGGTAGAGCTTTCCAATCATATTTATAGACCGATAGAAGGCAGAAGAAAGCAGTTTAAAGTGTTATATACAGGCGCCATTGGGGAAGCAAATAACCTTATAAGTTTAGTGCGTGTTGCAGCACTTTTAGAAGAAGAACTAAGTATGTGTTTTGAAATTATTGGAGATGGACCTCAAAAGAGCACTCTTTTAGAAGAGGTTCAAAAGAGAGGGTTAACTAATATTAAGATATTACCCCCTGTTCCAAAAGAAGAAATTCCTGTAATATTGGCTTCAGCAGATCTATTGTTTTTTAATCTCAAAGATAGTCCAGTCTTTAAGTTTGGCATTAGTTCTAATAAACTATTTGATTATATGGCTGCAGGTCGTATGATCCTATTTTCAGCAAATGCTTCCAATAATCCTATAAAAGAGAGTGGAGGTGGAGAAACTGTGAATCCTAATTCAACAATTGAATTAAAAGACGCTATAATGAAACTTTTTAAATTAAGTTTATCTGAAAAAAATAAACTAGGTGAAAATAATAGAGCCTATGTGGAACAAAACTTTGCTATTTCACATTTGGTACAGTCATTAGAAAATGTTTTAAAAGAGGTTTGTAAGAATGAAAAAAAATGAGTTTGGAAGTGTTGAAGATCCTATTTCAATGAAAACGTTAATGCTATTAATTGGGCTAGCTTATCTTTTTAGTTTGATGATACGTATGATTTGGGTATTTCAGTTTCAAGGTACGGAAGGGTTTACTTGGAATAGTGAACTAATGATCAATACCAATGATGGATACTATTTTGCTACAGCAGTAAAAGATGTGATATTTGGTACCAATGGTGCAAACCCACAACTCTTCTCGGCTGCTACCAGTTATCCAGGTGTTGTTTACAGTACACTCTTTTTTTATAAGATACTCCCTTTCTCTTTAGATACAATTATTTTATATATGCCCGCTTTTATCTCTAGTTTAATTGTAATTCCTATTATTCTAATTACCCGATTATTTCACCAGACTTGGGTTGGTTTTTTTGCAGCACTTATTGGGTCTATTGCTTGGAGTTACTATAACCGAACGATGGTAGGGTATTATGATTCAGATATGTTTGCAGTGCTGATGCAAGTGTTGGTTTTATATGGTCTGCTCTCTATCTTAAAGTATCATAACTTAGTGACTATTGCTTTAACGGGTGTGATGATGGTTTTATATCCTCTTTTTTACCCTCAAGGACTCTCTTTGATCTATGCGATGTATATGATTTTGATTGTATATCTTTTGCTTTACCATCGAAAAGAGGATTTTTTTTATCATACGGTTATTATTTTAAGTGTAGCGTTATTAATGATAAATCCTTATCTTAAAATTGGTTTGATCTTGGGGCTATTGTTTCTATTAAAACAGCAAAAATTTGATCAAAAACTTCTCTTTTCATTGGCAATTGGTAGTTTTGTAGTTTTTCTTTTTGGTGCAAATATTGTAAATCTTATCATGACAAAGATTTCTGTCTATCTTGACCGCGGTACAGAAGATGTAGGGTTGAAGTTTTTTCAGGTGATTCAGACGGTAAGGGAAGCAGGACAAATTCCTTTTGAAGTGATGGCAAATCGTATCAGTGGTTCAGTTGTTGGTGTCATTGTGAGTCTAGTAGGATATATTATATTGGTCATAAAGTATCGACCATTTATCTTGGCTTTACCTCTCATTGGTATAGGTGTTTTTTCACTCTGGGGTGGATTAAGATTTACAGTGTATGCTGTACCGATTGCTGCAATTAGTGCAGTATTTCTCTTTTTCGTATTAGGCTCATATGCAAAAGAGAAGTGGCAAAAATATTTGTTTGTTGTGGTGATGACTGCGGCAATGCTCTATCCTAACATCACGCATATTTTGGGTTATAAGGTACCGACGGTATTTATGAAACAAGAGGTTGCAGTACTTGATAAGCTCAATACTATGGCAAGTGGCGAAGATTATACTTTGGCTTGGTGGGATTATGGTTATCCTATTTGGTATTATTCTGATACAAACACACTGATTGATGGTAGTAAACACCACAATGATAACTTTATTATTTCAAAAATACTCAATAGCACTTCACAGGTACAAGCAGCAAATCTCTCTCGTGTGGCTGTTGAGACTTATGTAAGTTCGAAGTACGCCACTGTAGCAGATACACTTTTTAAAAATAAGACAGAAGCACAGTTAAATCCAAATCACTATTTAGAACAATTAGAGAGTGATGATTTTGAATTACCAAAATCAACACGTGATATCTATCTTTTTTTGCCAAATCGTTTGTTAAATATTTTTCCTACTGTAGGACTATTTAGCAATATTGATTTACAAACAGGTATCAAAGGAAAACAACCATTCTTTTATAAAACAGATCGCTTTAAAGATGATGGGGGGCGTGTCTATTTTGGGAATGGTGTGAGTTTAGATAAAAGTACATCAACCTTACATTTAGGACAACAAAAGACATCCATTAAAAGATTTACTATTGTCGGTTATGATCAGAGTGGAAATTTGAGTAAAAAGGTACAAAGTCTCAATCCTAATGCTGAGTTATCTATTATATTTATGCAAAGTTACAACAGCTTTTTAATCCTTGATGAGTCGATGTATAATTCGCTTTTTATTCAACTCTTTATATTTGAGAATTATGATAAAGATCTTTTTGATCTTGTGATTAATGATCCTTATGCAAAGGTGTATAAACTAAAAAGGTAATCATGTATTGTAGATATTTCAAAGGCTTTTTGGATAGAGTTTTTGCACTAGCATTAATCATAGTATTTTTTCCTTTGATGATTGGTATCGCTGGTGTGATCTATTTTATGATGGGAAGGCCAATTTTATTTAGGCAACTTCGACCAGGTCAAGAGGCTAAAGTATTTACGATCTATAAGTTTCGCACGATGCTCAATAGTAGAGATAACAACGGTGAGCTTTTAGCAGATGATCAACGCTTAGAAGGTATTGGAAAGTTGATTAGATCTTTGAGTTTAGATGAACTGCCACAACTTTTTAATGTCCTTAAAGGTGATATGAGTTTTGTAGGTCCTAGACCACTGCTAGTAGAGTATTTGCCTCTTTATAATGAAAAGCAAAGAAGACGACATAAATGTAAACCTGGTATCACGGGATGGGCACAAGTGAATGGTCGTAATGCAATTAGTTGGGAAAAAAAGTTTGTACTAGATATTTGGTATGTAGAGCACTGTAGCTTTTGGATAGATTTAAAAATATTTTGGTTAACATTTTTGAAATTAGTGAAAAGGTCTGATATTTCATCAACTACCTATGTAACAATGGAGAAGTTTAAAGGCAATGAGTAGATTAGCAGTATATGGGGCAAGTGGTCATGGCAAAGTAGTGGCAGATATTGCGC
>JAHZKW010000042.1 GCA_022600175.1 Campylobacterota bacterium | reverse complement strand
TATTATATTTATTTTTATGATGGAAGAATGATTACTTTATACTGTAAGGTTTGTATGTTTTGAGGAAAACAATTAATTTTTTGACAGGTAACTTTATACCAGAGAACTGTGCTGGTACAAATAGAATTCTTGCCATGGTCAAGGAGCTTGAAAAAGGGCATAAAGTCAATATATTTTGTATTACTGAACGTGGGAAACCGCAGAAGAATCAAAAACTAAAATTTAGTGAAAATATTGATGTTTATTATGTGGATCAGCGTTATTATGATGGAGATAAGTTTTATGCTCGTGCAGTACATGAACTCTATTATGCGATAAAATTGACACTAAAAGCCAATAGATTTAAATCTGATATTACGATAGCAACTTCACCGCAAATGTTTATTATCCCAGCTGTTGCAGTCTTTGGTCGAGGAAAACGTATTATCGATGTACGTGATTTGGTGTGGGACTATATTGAAGAGACTTCACTTTATCGTAAGATATTAAAAGGTGCCATTACTCAGCTTATGAAATTAACGCTCAAACGGTATAAACATATTACTGTTACCAATGACCATGAGTATCAATGGATAGAAGAGAATATTTCAAAAGGCAATATTACTAAAATAACCAATGGGATTGAAAAAGATACATTTGCAAAACTTCAAACATTAAAAAATAGTAGAGATGACAAGTTTACTGTTACTTATATTGGTAATGTCGGTATTGCACAAAATGTGAAGATTTTAATTGATTCTGCAAAAGCGATACCTGATATTCAAGTCAATATTATTGGTGAGGGAAATCGTTATAAAATGCTTAAGGCCTATGTACATAAAAATAAAATTTCCAATGTAGAGTTTTTTGGCAAAGTTCCACGTGAAAAAATGATTGATTTTTATCAAACAAGTTCTGTACTTTTTGCACAACTTGATGCAACATTTAAAGCCGCCATGCCTTCTAAACTGTATGAATATGCATCAACAGGTCTTCCTATTATTTATGGGGGCTTAGGTGTTGCAAGAGAGTTTGTAAATGGGCTTGATAATTGTCGAACTATTGACCCTGGTGACACTGCTTCATTGATTGAAGCAATCAAATCTTACCAACAAAGTATTCCCGATATCTCCGAAAAAAATAGACTATTTGTAGAAGAAAATTTTATTCGTGAAACACAAAGTACAAAAATGGTCGATATAGTAGACAGGTTAATATAGGAGAATGATAAATGAATATTTTAGTCACAGGTGGTGCCGGATATATAGGTAGTCATGTTGTCAAACAGCTAGGTGAACAGACAGACCATAAAATTACAGTTCTAGATAACCTTGTTACAGGATTTAAAGAGTCAATACTTTATGGAGATTTTATAGAAGCTGATTTAAGTGATTTTTGATCAGGTAGAAGAGATCTTTAAAAATGGCAACTACGATGCCGTGATTCACTTTGCTGCAAGTCTTGTAGTTCCTGAGAGTGTTAGTGATCCACTCAAATATTATCTCAATAATACAGCCAATACTGCTAATGTCATCAAACAGTGCGTGAAATATAATGTGAATAAGTTTATTTTCTCTTCAACTGCAGCTGTGTATGGTGAACCAAGCATGGATAAAGTACCTGTGACAGAAGAGAGTGAAACAGCGCCTATTAATCCTTACGGTAATAGTAAATTGATGAGTGAGTCTGTTTTAAAAGATACTGCGCTTGCACATGAAGATTTTAACTATGTTGTACTTCGTTATTTTAATGTTGCAGGGGCGAGTGTAGATGGAAAGATTGGACAATCTACTAAAAATGCAACGCTACTTATTAAAGTTGCAGGTGAAACTGTACTTGGAAAACGTGAAAAGATGTATATCTTTGGAGAAGATTATCCTACCGAAGATGGTACATGTATTAGAGATTATATTCATGTTGAAGATTTAGCGTCTGCTCATATTAAAGCATTAGAATATTTAGACAAGACACATGAGAGTGGAGTTTTTAATTGTGGGTATGGACATGGTTTTAGTGTTAAAGAGGTTTTAGAAACTATGAAAAAGGTAAGTGGTGTTGATTTTCCTGTAGAGATGAAAGAGAGACGAGCAGGAGATCCTGCAATGTTAATTTCTGATAACAGTAAAATACGAAATATTATGCAGTGGGAACCCAAGTATGATGACTTGGAGCTTATTTGTAAAACTGGTTTAGAGTGGGAAAAAAAGATATGAAAAAAGTAATGTTGGTTTTTGGCACTAGACCAGAAGCAATTAAAATGGCACCTTTGGTAAAGGCATTTCAAAGTTACCCAGAAGATTTTGAAACAATCGTTTGTGTGACCGCACAACATAGAGAGATGCTTGATCAAGTGTTAAATCTCTTTGATATTAAACCTGACTATGATTTAAACATCATGAAACCTGGACAAAACTTATACCAAGTGACTTCTAATATCTTATTAGGTCTACAACCCGTCTTAGAAGAGGCAAAACCTGATATTGTACTTGTACATGGAGATACCACAACGACATTGGCAACTTCATTAGCGGCATACTATCAACAAATTGCTGTGGGGCATGTAGAAGCAGGGCTTAGAACGAACAATATTTATTCACCTTGGCCAGAAGAGGGAAATCGTCAAGTTACAGGCCGATTAGCCACTTATCATTTTGCGCCAACAGATGAGAGTGGTGCTAATCTTTTAAAAGAAAATGTCGATACTGCTAATATGATCGTGACAGGTAATACTGTGATTGATGCATTGTTAAGTGTCGTCTCAAAAGTGACTACAGATATTGCTTTAGAAGATCAATTAAAAGCATTGATTTTAGAGAAGGGTTATCAAGTAGATAGGGCGAAAAAGCTAGTTTTAGTAACTGGGCATAGACGTGAGAATTTTGGACAAGGTTTTTTAAATATTTGTAATGCACTCAAAGAGTTAGCACTCAAATATCCAGATTGTGATATTGTTTATCCTGTACATCTGAATCCAAATGTTCAAAAACCAGTAAAAGAGATTTTATCGGATGTTGATAATATCTTTTTGATTCCGCCTTTAGATTATGAACCTTTTGTCTATATGATGAGTCAATCTTATTTTATCTTAACAGATAGTGGTGGAATACAAGAAGAGGCACCAAGCCTTGGAAAACCAGTATTGGTTATGCGAGATACAACTGAGCGTCCTGAAGCTGTTGCTGCAGGTACGGTAAAGCTTGTAGGGACAGATGCTAAGAGGATTCTGTCAGAGTGTATTACACTATTTGAAGATCAAACGGCTTATGACAATATGTCAAAATCACACAATCCTTATGGAGATGGTAAAGCTTGTGCACGTATCGTGAGTTATTTGAAGGGAAAATGAAAGTTATGAATATAGAAAAAATTTGTGTCATAGGTCTAGGGTATATTGGACTTCCAACTGCATCACTATTAGCCAATAGAGGGTTTAAGGTATTTGGTGTAGATATTGTGCAAGAAACTGTTGATATTATCAATCAAGGAAAAATTCATATTGTTGAACCTGATTTAGATACATTTGTCCAATCAGCTGTAAATTCTGGTAATTTGATTGCTAGTACTGTGGCAAGTGAAGCAGATATTTTTATTGTAGCTGTGCCGACACCTTTTAAAGATGGTTTTGTCCCAAATATTGATTACATTGTAAGTGCCACAAGAGGACTTGCTCCATTTGTAAAACCTGGTAATATTGTGATTTTAGAGTCAACATCACCAGTAGGTACGACAGATATTATGGAACAAACACTCAAAGATGAGGGTGTAGATACAAGTGCAATACATTTTGCACACTGTCCTGAACGTGTACTTCCTGGAAAGATTATGCATGAACTTGTACACAATGATAGGATTGTGGGTGGTACAACTGAAGAAGCAACACGCCAAACTGCAGATTTTTATCGATCATTTGTGATTGGTGAAGTACTTGAAACAGATGCAAGAACTGCAGAAATGGCAAAACTCACAGAAAATAGTTTTAGAGATGTCAATATCGCTTTTGCTAATGAACTCTCTATGTTGAGTGGTAAATTTGGGATTGATGTTTGGGAATTGATAGACCTTGCTAACAGACATCCACGAGTTAATATTTTACAACCAGGGTGTGGTGTCGGTGGGCACTGTATTGCTGTTGATCCTTGGTTTATTGTAGATGCTGCTAAAGGTGATGCTAAGTTGATTAGACAAGCTAGAGAAGTAAATGATTATAAAACAGAGTGGGCGATTGAAAAGATTAAAAATGCTGCTTTAGCATTTGAAAATAAACATGGCAGAAAAGCAAGAGTTGCTTGTATGGGACTTGCTTTTAAGCCTGATATTGATGATCTTAGAGAATCACCAGCACTCTATATTACACAAAGACTCTCTTCTGAGTCGTTTGATGTTTTAGCGGTTGAGCCAAACATTGAGACACATCCAGAATTTAATATGGTTGATTATAAAGAGGCTGCAAAAATTGCAGATATTATTGTTTATCTTGTTAGCCATAAAGAGTTTTTAGATTTAGAGATTGATGATTCTAAAGAGGTGATCAGTTTTTGTAAACTAGAAGATAGAAGAAAAGAGAAGCGTAAGTGATAGCTAAACTTAAAAAAGTGCTCCAAAATGATGGAGCACTTTTTACACTCTCCAGCTTAGTTTACAGTTTCTCTACCTACCTTATTGCCCTTACTATTCCTTATGCACTTGATATTAAAATGATGGCAGATTTTTCTGCAACATTTAATATTGTGATGATTTTTTCATTTATTTTTGAGTTTGGTCTCTCTACGAGTTATCTGCGATTTAACCAGATCTATAACAGTACGGACTATATTAATACCTATTTTCAAATATTTATTTTTGCATTGTTAGGACTTTTCTACTTCACTGTTTTAGGAAATTACTTAGGCGATATTTTTGGATTTGAAAGTATTGATCTTAGTACAGAGTACATCTATTTATCTACTTTTGCAGTGCTTTCATGGATTTTCTTTAAAAATATTTACTTATCAAATAAAAAAATAAAGTTTATATTACTTAATACGATAATTTTATTATTGATCAGGGTAGGATTTTTAGTCTATATCTTTACACAAAATGAGATGGTGTCACTAGACAATATCTATCTATATCTTTTCATAACACCGTTTGCTTTGATTGCAATATTTAATATGAAGTATAACGTGGCATTTGTGGTAAAGTCAATTGAAAAAATTAAAGATAGACGTCATATTAGTATTTTTAGAAAACGGTTTAAACAACTTTTAGCATTTTCAATTTTAGCGTATCTGATCAACTCTCTTTATATCTATACGAGTAGATATGCGATGGTTTATTTGACAGATGAAGGGTTGACTGAATTATTAGCGGAACTGGGATATGCTTTTAGTTTTGGTGGACTTATTATGATCTTTACAGTCTCAATCAGGCTCTACTTGATCTCTAAGTTTAATATCTCCAATGTAGATGAGATTATCAAGTATGTGAAGCAGATTAATGGGTATAAGTATCTCTTTTTTGCTGCTGCAATTGCGTTTTCAGCATTCGTCGCTTATACGGTATATTTAATCAAACCAGATTATCTTTCAGAGAGAACCTCTATATTTCTTTTTATCTTGATATTCTCTTATATGATTATTGCCTATTACAGTATGTTCACACTGTTATCAAAGACATTTGATTTCAACAAACTTGAACTTGCTTTAAATGTAGTACGTCTTATTTTAGTGATGCTTGCAACACATCTGCTTTTAGGAAAGTATCCTATTATAGGTTTTGCTGTGGTGAGTTTTTGTATGGTAGTGATAGAGTATATTTTTGCCAAAATTGTACTCAAAAGAGTTTTAAAAAAGGAAAAATAGAGATGGGATTGAGATTAATAAAAGACTTTACGCTATTTTTGTTGATATTTAGTTTTATCAATGATAACTTTTTAGTTGAACTTGGTGGAGAGATGATCTTAAAAGCGATTTTTGGGCTTTTTATTATTGTAAATATTGATGATATTGTTCGTGCTTTTGTAAGGCCTGCAAATAAGGTTATGAAGTCCTTTTTTGTTTTTATTGCTATTATGGCGATTGTCATGTTGATCACAAAAGTTTTCTTTTTTCACTCAACACTTACTGCTGGTCTGCTGGTACTTGTGCCAATGACACTTGTATTTGCCTATTTTAGTTATTAT
This sequence comes from Campylobacterota bacterium, assembly GCA_022600175.1. Classification (GTDB taxonomy): domain Bacteria; phylum Campylobacterota; class Campylobacteria; order Campylobacterales; family QNZT01; genus SZUA-1433. Next base: position 7,595 of record JAHZKW010000042.1, on the reverse strand, counting down.
CAAAACTTTGAGCGATTACTCTATTTTATCTGGATAAGTGTAGTGGTTTCTGCAATTATCTCTCTTTTTAATGATCCTGTGAGTCAATGGACTTTTAGACGCTCCGGTGGTACAATGGATCCAAATGAGTTCTCAGCACACCTTTTGGGTGCCATTGGTATTACTGTGTACCTTTTTTATAAAAATAAAAATATACTCTTCTTATCAGGTTCAATGGCACTTTTTGGATATACACTTTTATATGCTGGATCAAAGTCAGCGATGTTAACACTGGCTCTTTTAGGTCTTTATGCAATTTTTGTCAAATTTGGTTTTATTATGCGCAAAGTGTTTTCATTTAAAGGTTTGATTGCATTTGCTCTTGTGGTTGTGGTAGCGATACAGTTTGACTTTAGTAAGGTAGAAGCTGTGACAGGGATGCAAGAGCGTGCACAAGCACATGGTACTGCAGATACTAGATATGTATCATGGCAGGCAGGGTGGAGAATGGCGCAAGATAACTTCTTAATTGGGGTTGGGTTTGATGTGTATGAAGATTATGCACGTGGATATGCAACAGATTTTATTGCTGATGGTTCATTGGCACCACACAATATTTTTGTAAAGCTACTTGCTGAAGCAGGAATCTTTTCATTTGCTGCATTTATCGCATTTTTGTATTTTCTTTTCTCTACTAAATATTTACAGGTGTTACAAGGGCAATACTTTTGGATCTCGCTTGTAGCTTTTTCAAATATTTTGATGGGATTGACATTATCAAGTACCTATGAGAAATACTTTTGGATGTTTCTAGCCCTGCTTGCGAATGTTGTGATTATACTATATAAAAATCAAAGAGAGGAAAATAGTGAAGATACTTCATATATCGCCTGATATGCATACAGGTGGTGCACAAAAGTTTTGTATCGATATTTGTAATGAGTTAGCCAAAAATAGAGATCTTGAAGTTGTGATCTGTTCAGTTGAAAAACTCAATGATGCACAACAGATCATGTATCAAAAGATAAATCCAAATGTGAAATTTATTTCATTAGATAAAGAGGGTAAAAGCCCTTTTATCATGTTGAAAATTGCAAAGATGATTTTTGATGTGAAGCCTGATATTACTCATACGCATACAAGAGCACAGATGTTTGCTGCATTAGGGTTGATACTCTTTGGAAAACCAAATGTACATACCATTCATAGTGTTGCACACAAAGAGACCACTAAAGGTAGATTGAAGTTTTATAAGTTTTTATATGACTTTTTTAAATTTACTCCTATTTCGATTAGTGATCAAGTCTTAAAATCAACACAAGCACTTTATGGTGATAAGTATGATGTCAAAATAGATAATGGGACACAAAAACTTAAAAAAACAGTTGAATACGATAAAACAAAAGTGTTCATTGATAGCTTGAAAAAAGATAATAATACAAAGATTTTTGTCAGTATCGGTAGATTTTATCCTGTTAAAAATCAAGAACTTTTGATTGAAGGATTTGAAAAACTTTTAGAAGAGGGAATAGATGCGCACTTAATTATCTTAGGTTCATTAGATGTGGTACCTGTCCATGCACAGAAGTGTCAAGCATTAATCAATTCAGAAGATCGTATCCATCTTTTAGGTGAAAAAGCAAATGTTTCTGATTATTTGATTGAGTCTCATGCATTATGTTTCTCTTCAACATATGAGGGATTGCCTATGGCAATTATTGAGGCTATGTCTGTAGGAATCCCTACCGTTTCTACCCCAGTTGGGGGTATCCCTGATGTTGTGATAGATGGAAAGACTGGTTATCTTTCAAAAGATATGAGTATTGAGTCTTATAAAGAGGCGCTTAAACGTTCAATTGAAGAGAAGCAAATCGAGAAAGAATCTTTGATAAAACACTTTGAGGAACACTATACAATTGAGAAATGTGCAAATGCATATTTGAAACTCTATGAGGAGAAAATTGATGGCAACAGATAAAAAATCTGTTTTAGTGATAGGTCCTATGTACTCCAAAGATCTCTCTAAAGCAGGTGGAACACTTGTACTTTTTGAACAGTTTTTACAAGATTTTCGAGAGTTAGGAATCAAACATAAAGCGATCAATTCAAATACACAAGTGTATAAAAATACACTGCATGCGTTTGTTATTGTCATGATGCAATTTTTTACCAATGTATTTAGATATGATCATATCTCTTTACATGGGACATCAAATCATTTTATCATGATGGCACCTATTGTTGTTTTTGTCTCTAAGCTCTTTGGTAAAAGCATTAGTATGCGTAAATTTGCAGGAAATTTTCATCAGATATATGAAAAGTCGAGCCCTTTAAAACAGAAGTTGATTCGATATGTACTTAAAAATAGTGATGTAAACTACTTTGAGACACAGTATCTTGTAGATTATTTTATCCCCTATAATAAAAATACTTTTTGGTTTCCTAATGTTAGGAGAAGAGGGGGACTTAGACATGATGGACAAACGTATAAAAAACGATTTGTATTTATCTCTTTGGTCTCTTACGAAAAGGGTATGGATGATCTCTTAGAGGTAGCACAAAAATTAGATGATAGTTATACTATTGATATCTATGGTACGTTACATGAGTCCAAATATACCAAAGCATATATAGATAGTTGTGGTGCCACTTACCATAGAGCATTAGCCCCTGATGAAGTTTTACCAACAATGAATACGTATGATGTTTTAGTATTGCCAAGTCATAGAGAAGGGTATCCAGGTATTTTGCTCGAGGCGTTTTCTATCGGTATGCCAGTACTTACGACTTCGCTATTAGCGATCAAAGAGATTGTGGATGAGGGTGAGAATGGTATTTTAGTTGAGCCAAAAGATACAATATCACTCTATGCAGGTTTCAAAGTATTTGATGAAGAGAATTATAAAGCAATGTGCACACATGCTTATGACTCATTTGAACCATTTGATTCAATGAGACAAACAACAGCATTTTTAGAGTTTATTAATAGATAATTTTGCCGATATTAGGTCAAGAACAAAGGAGTAGAGAATGTCAATAGATAGTATTTTACATTTATATAGAGGGATCTATTATAAAATGCCACAATCATTGAAAACGTTTATAGGTTCAGTGTATGGAAGTATTCCACTTTCAATCCGTTTTGGTAAAAAATATGTAGAGCAAAAAGAGATGTTAGATGGTTATTTGTCTTTAGATGAAAAAGGACAAGAGGCATTTACCTACCAAAAAGTTTTAGAGACGATTAAATTTGCAGAAGAGCATATACCCTATTATCAAAAAAGTTTTAAAGCTGCAGGTGTCTCATCTGATGATTTTAAAACGTTGGCTGATATAGCAAAGTTTCCAGTGATTTCAAAGGCAGATATTAAAGCCAATCTTGATGATTTTTTCATAGATAAGTTTGAAAAGCCAATAGAGTATTACACTGGTGGTTCACTTTCAACACCAACGAAATATTATCAACCGCTCTATACATCTAGAGCTAAAGAGAAAGCTTATAATAACTACTTTTTTACAAAGATAAATTATAACTATAGAGACAAAACACTACTTTTAAAGGGGAGAGAAGTTTCAAAGCCAGAAGAAGATATCTATTGGGAATATGAGCCAATCGATAACTACTTTTTAATCTCTAACAACTATATGAACTCTGAGAAATTTCCACTGATTTTTGAGAAAGCAAAAGCATTTAGTCCAAAGTTTCTGTTTGGTTATCCAAGTGCACTGTTAAGTTTTATTAAGCAGTGTAAACTGCACGGATATGAGCCATTGAACATTCAAGGTGTTATGTTATCTTCAGAGACAGCATATGCACATGAGATTGAAATTATCAGAGATTTCTTTGGTGTTGATGTCTTGACGCAGTATGGTCATACGGAAAGAGCAGCAATTGCGTATAGAGTTAATGATGAAAAATATCACTTTATGAACTCGTATGGTGCTGTACGTATTATTGGTCATGAAATTGTTGCGACAGGTTTTGATAATTCTGTGATGCCACTTATTAACTATAGAACAGGAGATAGTATCTCTGGAGAGGTAGATTATATAGAGGGGACAGATATTGCTAAGGCTGCAGAGACTATTGAGGGTAGAACGCAAGACTTTCTTGTTACCGATGATAAGCGATTGGTCTCTATTACCACGATGTGTGGTGGTCAACATCTTCCGCTAGATCAGATTAGTAATATTCAGTATATTCAAGATGAGCCTGGAAGAGTGAAAGTACTGGTAGAGGATCAAAACAAAGGTGTTGATCCTGATGCTGTGATTCATGGGATGAAACAGTTGGTACGTGATGGTGTTGATTTTGAAGTTGAACTTGTAGATGAGATCGAGAAGAGTGCCCGAGGGAAGCGAATCATCTGTAAACAAGGTCTTGATATTGAAAAAATAAGAAATGGTGCTGCATAATATCTATATTTATTGAAAGGTCAAAATGAAGAATAAGATGAAAATCGGAGTTTTGATCGATTCAAACTCTGTAAGAAATTTTGAGTATGTGTTACTAAAGTATTTAGCAGACTCTCCACTCTATGAATGTGAAGTGATTATCTCTTCATCTTCGCATAGACAAACTACAAATTCTCTTTTAGATAGTTATCTGAAGTTTGATAAGTTTGTCAATGCACGTGGCAAAAACCATATGCAATTACGCACAATTGATGATCTTAATATAGTGACAAAAATTGAGATTGCAGAGTGTGATCTTTTACTCAACTTAAGTAGTGAAACATTGACACAGAAGAGTATTACTCTTGCACAATATGGTGTGTGGGAACTTCGTTTTGGACAAACACAAACAGATGCCCACTTGGCTGGTATCATGGAAGTTTTTCAAACTGAGGATACAACCCCCATACGTTTGTGTAAATTACCCGATAGTAGTGGAAATGGATATATTATAGACCAAATGTTGTGTGCTACACATGAACTTTCTCCTGTGAAAAATAGAAGTGATGTTGTATGGAAGTCACATATGTTGGTAGTGAGAAACCTTGAAAAACTTGTGAAAGCCCCTCAGCATTTTATGCAAGAAAAATATCAAAATCTCTACTTTTTTAAAGATAAAAAGACAGATTCTCAAATAAATGTAGAGACAACTTTATTGGTTTTAAAGCAGGGATTAAAAAATATTACAAGTCGTTTTGATAGACTTTTTAGAAAGCAGCAGTGGTCAATTTACTATGCACCAAATACGAAAGAGACCACTTTTAATCAAAACATGAGTGCCTTTGAGATCTTAGAACCACCAAAAGAAGAGTTTTGGGCTGATCCTTTTGTTGTTGATAAAGATGATAAAAGTTATATCTTTTTTGAAGCTTATATTTATAAGACCCATAAAGGACATTTGAGTGTTGTTGAGTATGACCATAAAACAGGACAAATGTCTGAAGCAAAAGAGATTTTAAAAACGCCATATCATCTCTCTTATCCATTTATGATGGAACATGAGGGAGAGATCTATATGATTCCAGAAGGGTGTAAGGATAATGATGTGAAGCTTTATAAGGCTACCAATTTTCCTTATGAGTGGGAAGTAGAGCGTATTTTATTAGATGATATTGTTGCTGTAGATACAACGCTCTTTTTTAAAGACGATACTTGGTGGCTTTTTGCCAATGTTGCAGAGAAAGAGGGGTTTTCCTTGAATGAAGAGCTCTATATTTATCACTGTAAAGACTTTCTTACAGATACATGGACACCACATCAACAAAACCCAGTACTTTCAAGTGTACAAACTTCAAGACCTGCTGGAGGTATCATTTTACATCATGGTGATTACTATAGACCATCTCAAAACTCTGTTGGTTGTTATGGTAGAAGTACAAACTTTAATAAAATTACAACATTAACACCTGAGTGTTATGAAGAGGTATTTGTGAGTGAGATTACACCAGAGTATATTGATGGTATCTATGCAGTACATACCTATAATGCTTCTCAAAATATGACAGTGATTGATGGTCTGAAAAAGATAGGAAGATTTTTTTAGTGCAAAAGTATATTACCTACTTTAATACGTTAAAGTTTATGAAAGCAAAACAGATCAATTATAGACTTTTTTATATGTTGCGTGCAAAATATAGAAAGTTATCAAAATTTTCACCTGTGTATTCTATTCTCTCACAAACAAATGATTTAGTACTCAGGCCAAGTCTAGCAAGTTATGAGAGTGTCTCAAGTGATGAAACGTTTACATTTTTAAATGTAACACATCAGTTTGAATCTTCTATTGATTGGAACTATTTAGGTCATGGAAAGCTTTGGGCGTATAATCTTAATTACTTTGATTTTTTACAGCAAGAAGGGATGACTAAAGAGATTGGTTTATCATTTATTGAGAGATTTATAGATGATATAGAGCGCAATAAAGAGGGGTTAGAACCTTTTCCTATATCACTCCGCGGGATTAACTGGGTAAAGTTTGTGACCTATCATGATATTCAAAATACTAAGCTCAATGATGCTTTATATGCACAGTATATGATGTTGATGGATCATTTAGAGTATCACCTTTTAGGGAATCATCTGTTAGAAAATGGATTTTCACTCCTGTTTGGTGCATATTATTTTAATGATCAAAAGTTTTATGCCAAAGCCAAAGAGATTTTAACTAGTGAGCTTAAAGAACAGATCCTTGAAGATGGGGCACACTTTGAATTGACTCCAATGTATCATCAAATTATGTTCTATAGGGTTTTAGATTGTTTAAATTTAGTCACCAACAATACCTTGTTTGATAGGGAACTTGAAGAGATGTTAAGGGCATATGCGATAAAAATGCGCTCTTGGCTAGTACAGATAAGTTATGAAGATGGTACGATTCCTCATTTTAATGATAGTACAGATGGTATAGCACCAACGTCAACAATGTTGTTTGCATATGCAACACAATTGGGGATAAAGGTAGATACATTGTTACCTTTGTCAGAGAGTGGATATCGTAAAATTGATAAGCAAGGATATGCGTTAAGAGTGGATGTTGGTGAGATAGGACCTTCATATATTCCAGGTCATGCACATAGTGATACGCTTAACTTTGAGTTACAAGTGGATAGTCAACCATTTATTGTAGATACTGGTATTTCTACCTATGAGAGTAATGAGAGAAGAGTTGAGGAGCGTAGAACTAAGGCACATAATACTGTGGAGATTAATGGATTAGATCAATCACAAGTATGGTCAAGTTTTCGTGTAGCAAATCGTGCGCATATTATTGACTTAAAAGAAGAGGATGATGTTATTACAGCTTCACATGACGGATATGCAGATATTGGTATTTTTCACCAAAGAAGTTTTAAAATAGCAGATGATGTAGTGCAGATTAGAGATTTATGCAGTAGTGATAACAATAAGAGACAGACTTGTAACGCATATCTACATTTTCATCCTAAGGTAGGTGAGATCAAAATCATGCAAGATAAGATTGAGTGTGAAGGGGTAACTTTGATGATTAAGGGTTCAAAAAATTTTCAATTGGACGATTATATGTTTGCAAATGGTTTTAATAAGTTACTCAATGCAAAAGTACTTAAAATTACTTTTACAGATGAGCTTTTAGTCAATATAGAGTTAAATAAACTAAATAGTTAAAATTATTTAATAAATTT
>JAHZKW010000005.1 GCA_022600175.1 Campylobacterota bacterium | reverse complement strand
TTTACATCAGGAAAATATGCTGTTGTAGAAGCGAGTTATGTTGATCCTGATATTATCTCGCAAAAGAAGAGTGTGAGTGAGGTTGTCAGTGATGATCTCTTTTATCACTCTTCCCGTGGGAGTGAGCCAGAGCTTAGTTTTGGTATGGCCTATCTTTGTGCACTTACAAGTGAAAATAGTGATTTAGCGATCTATGCAGGTTCTCATAAACATCAACTTTTATTTGATCCAAGAGTGATTAAAGTAGAGCATCAATTTATCAACAGTTTTATCGGTCAAGATATTAGTTCTCAAAAGATCATAACCATTTTGACACATCTGGGGTTTGATGTGCGTGCTGAGGAAGATGCTTTTATGATTACGATTCCTGCTTTTCGTCATGATGTATGTCATGCACAGGATGTGATTGAGGAGTTAGTGCGTATTACAGGTATTGATAATATTGCATCTAAAGCGTTAACGTTCAAAGAGTCTCATCAGATTAATGAGACTTATGTGCGTTATAAAAAACGTACACATTTTAGACATAAAGCGGCAAGTATAGGTTTTTTTGAATCAGTACATTACTTTTTTGATAATAAAGCGTTGATGGATAAATATGAACTTCCTATCTTAAATGAAGCACTAGATGTTACAAATCCTATTACTAATGAACTCACTACTTTAAGATCTACACTGTTGCTGCATCTTATTAATTCGGCAAGTCGTAATGCAAAGTTTGGCAAAAAGAGTATTCGTCTTTTTGAGATAGGTCGGGTAGTTAACACTAGTAGAGGGGAACAGAGTAAAATTGCTTTTATTTTTTCTGGAGAGAGAGAAGCACCCAGTGTTGATAATCATGGAAAGCCAGCATTGATCAACTTTTTCGAATTTGCTAAGATGGTCTCTAGTGTTGTCGGGAAGTTTACTTTAGAAGAGTCTGATGTATACAATCCGCTTGTAAGTCCTTATGAATACGCAAATGTGATTATAGAAGGAAAGAGAGTTGGATTTATAGCCAGAACGCATATTAAGCTTGAACAAGAGTTTGATCTTTCAAATAGTTATGTCTGTGAGCTTGATTTTGATCTTCTCAAATATGACAAGATTATTGCTAAAGCGTATTCAAAATTTCCTGCTTTATCTCGTGATCTTTCACTTTTGGTCCCAAAAGAGATCAAGTTTAGTGCTATTCGTAACTTTTTAGCAAAGGCATTGCCTCAAGAGGTGATAAGCTTTGCTCCTATCGATATATATGAGAGTGAAGATTTAGGTGATTTACATAGTGTAACTGTGAAGTTTCATCTCCAATCAGAAACACAGACACTACAAGATGAACAAATTACAGCGATTATGGATACTATTTTAGTACAGTTAAAAGAGAAGTTTGGGATAGGTATGAGATGAGTTATTTAAAAGTAAAACCAGGTAAGCTGTTTGAAGTAGAGATTGATTCTATTGCGAGTGATAAGTCAATATCTCATAGGTCGGCAATTTTTTCACTTCTTTCCAATAAACCATCAAAGGTGATAAACTATTTAGAAGCTGAAGATACGTTAAATACATTAAGTATTGTTGAACAGCTGGGAGCTACAATTACACGTAAAGGTAGTGTGATTATAATCACACCACCTAAAAAGATTCAAGAACCTGCAAATGTATTAGATTGTGGAAACTCTGGAACAGCTATCAGGCTTTTTATGGGATTTCTCTCCTCGAGAGAAGGGTTCTTTGTTCTGCATGGGGATAAGTATCTTGCGTCTAGACCAATGCGACGGGTTGCTGACCCACTAAGAAAAATTGGTGCACATATTGATGGTCGCGTGAAAGGAAACCTTGCTCCCATTTCAGTAAGAGGTGCAAAATTAGAAGGGTTTGACTATAAGAGCCCTATTGCATCAGCACAGGTAAAAAGTGCCATGATTCTTGCTGCTTTACATGCAGATACACCTTCTGTTTATAGTGAGCCGCATTTAAGTCGTGACCATAGTGAAAGAATGCTTCGAGGGATGGGTGCAGAGGTGATTGACGATGGGAAAAAAATAAAAATTATTCCTAATATTGCCCCACTTGAACCTTTAGAGATTACTGTGCCTGCAGATCCTTCAAGTGGATTTTTCTTTGCTGTTGCTACTGCAATTACGCCAGGTGCAAAAATTGTACTTAAAAATATCTCTTTAAATCCTACACGCGTAGAAGCATATGAAGTACTTAAAAAAATGGGTGCAGAGATAGAATTTATAGAGAAAGAGAGTCAATATGAACCTATTGGTGATATTATAGTAGGACATCGTGAACTTAAAGCGGTGAGCGTTGAAAAGAATATTGCTTGGTTGATTGATGAGTTACCAGCACTCTCCATTGCATTTGCTTGTGCTAAAGGAAAAAGTACAGTTAAAAATGCCCATGAACTACGTGTTAAAGAGAGTGATAGAATCGCTTCTGTAGTTAATAATCTTGAAAAATGTGGTATAAAAACAACAGAGTTTGAAGATGGGTATACGGTTGACGGTGGAGAACTTCAAAGTGCAGTAATTGATAGTTTTGGAGATCATCGTATCGCAATGAGTTTTGCAATTGCAGGGTTAAAATGTGGGATGCATATTGAAGATATTGAGTGTATTCAGACATCATTCCCAAATTTTGTAACGCTTTTAGAGGGTATTACTGAGGTATCATATGGAGATTAAGTTAGCAAAAAATTATGGATTTTGTTTTGGTGTAAAACGTGCTATTGAAATTGCAGAGGATTCACGTGATGCAACGACTATTGGACCATTAATCCATAATAATGAAGAGATTAATCGTTTAAAAAATCATTATAATGTGGTAACTTCTAATAATATTGAAGAGTTAAATGGTGCAACAAAAGCAATTATTCGAACTCATGGTATTGTCAAAGAGGATTTTGCAAAGCTAAAAGAGAGTGGTATTGAAGTTATCGATGCAACTTGTCCCTTTGTAACGAAGCCTCAGCAAATTGTTGAAGAGATGAGTCAATATGGTTATAAGATTGTTATATTTGGTGATGTAAAACACCCTGAAGTAAAAGGGGTGATGAGTTATGCGGTAAATGATCCTATTGTTGTGATGAGTGTAGATGAACTTAAAACGATATCTTTAAAGCATAAAGTAGCAGTAATCTCTCAAACAACACGTAAAATCAGTGAGTTTCAAAAGGTTATCAATTATCTTGTTGAAAATGTAAAAGAGGTACGGGTCTTTAATACTATTTGTAATGCAACTTTTGAAAATCAAGATGCTGCACGTGATCTTTCACTTGAATCAGATGTCATGATTGTCATTGGTGGTAAAAACTCTTCAAATACAAAGCAGCTGTTAAGTATCTCAAGTGAAAATTGTCTTGATAGTTATTTGATTGAAAATGAGACGGAATTACAAAAAGAGTGGTTTGCGGGGAAAAATATGTGTGGAATTACTGCAGGTGCATCAACTCCTGACTGGATAATTGAAAAAATTGTTGCAACTATAAGAGAAATTTCTGTAAAATGAGCTAATTTTTGAAAAATTATAGAAAAACCAAACCAAAGGAATGTGATGTTGAATGAGGCGAACGCTAAAGTTCATAGTAAAAGTGCCATAGAAGCAATGGATCTAGGCGAAGAAGAAGATTTTGCATCGATGTTTGAGGCATCGATTAAACAAGAAAAAGCTGGTAGCTTGGCTGAAGGTGTGATTGTTGCAATCAAAGAAGATGAAGATGGTGTACTTGTTGATGTTGGCAAGAAACAAGAGGGTATGCTAAGAAAGTCTGAAATTCTTGATGCAGATGGTAATTTACTGTTTAATGTCGGTGATAAAATCAATGTTATGATTACAGGTTATCGTAATGAGAGACCAGGCCTTTCATATAAAAAAGCGATCAGAGGTCAGAAAGTTGAAGCGTTTATTGCAAACTATAACGAAGAGGAAGAGATTCTTGTTGATGGTGTGATCATTGGTAAAAATAAAGGTGGTTATATTGTTGAGGAGAATGATGTTGAATTCTTTTTACCAAAGTCTCAAGCATATTTGAAAGACTCCAATACCATTGTTGGTAAAAAAGTTAAAGCAAAAGTGATCAAAGTAGATAAAGATGCAAAATCGATTGTAATCTCACGTAAAGTGTTGATTGAAGCTGATCGTCAAAAAAGACAAGAAGTGATTAAAGCACTTTTAGAAAAAGATGAAGTGACAACGGGTGTCATCAAAAAGATCACAAGCTACGGTATGTTTGTTGATGTTGGTGGTGTAGATGGTTTGGTACACTACAGTGAGATCAGTTATAAAGGTCCAGTAAATCCTGCAAATGTTTACGCCGAAGGTGAAGCGGTTGAAGTTAAAGCGATTAAGTATGATGAAGAGAAGAGACATCTTTCACTCTCAATCAAAGCAGCAATTCCTGATCCTTGGGAAGATCTTGCAGAGCAACTTGAAGTAGGTGATGCTGTTAAAGTACTTGTAAGTAACATTGAACCATATGGTGCGTTTGTGGATCTTGGTAATGATGTTGAAGGTTTCTTACATGTTTCTGAGATTTCATGGGATAAAAACATCAAACATCCAAAAGATTATTTAGAAGTTGATCAAGAAATTGATGTAGAGATCGTTGAGATGGATTTTGAGAAGAAAAAGTTAAGAGTTTCACTTAAAAAGATTCTTCCAAAACCATTTGAAGGTTTTAGTAAAGCACATAAAGTAGGAGATACTGTCACAGGTGTTATCACTACGATTACAAGCTTTGGAGCATTTGTGAAGATTGGCAGTGTTGAAGGTCTATTACATAATGAAGATGCATCATGGGATAGAAGCAAAAAATGTAAAGATCTTTTTGCTGAAGGTGATGAAGTTGAAGTAAAAATTGTCAAGATAGATTATGAGAAAGAGAAAATTTCACTTAGTAAAAAAGATCTTGAAGAGTCTCCAATTGATCTATTTGCAAAAACACATAGAAATGGTGATATTGTAATGGCAAAAGTTCGTGACAAAAAAGAGTTTGGTGTTTTTGTTGAGCTTGAAGATGGTGTTGATGCATTAATTAGACATGAAGATCTTGGTGAGAAAAAAGCAGATGAGCTTGAAGTTGGTGAAGAGATTGAAGCAGCAATTTCATTTATAGATACAGATAAAAATAGAATTAGACTTTCAGTAAAGCGTGTTGCAAGAATTAAAGAGAAAGCACAACTTGAAGAGTATAACAATGATGAAAGATCAACGTTAGGTGATGTCTTAAAAGATCAATTAAATAAATAGTAGAGTGGGGTAATGGAAAAAAGATATCTCTATCTTGTTTTTCTAACCCTTAGTGGGGGTGTAGTGCTTATGCTAGCTTTGCTTTTGAAGTTTGCAAAAGTGCCGCATTCGAGTAATATTAGTACATACCAAAGTACACAATCAAATATTGACTTATACTCTTCTTTGGGAGAGTACAACTACAATGATAGTTGGATCGCAAAATTTTCGCAAGAACAAAGTCAAAAAGAGTATCATTATCCAGTACAACAATTTCATATTGAGTTTAATTAGAACAGAAAATCATAGATTATAAATATAGGGGAAAAAATGCAGACAAAAAAAATTATAGTATGCGATGCAATACATCAAAAAGGGTTAGATCTTTTAGCCACCTGTAATGACATTGAGTTCATTGATGCTTCAAAAGAACCGAAAGATAAATTACTTGAAATGATCGGAGAGTATGATGTTGCCATAACAAGAAGTTCTACAGATGTAGATCAAAAGTTTATCGATAAGGCTGAAAATTTAACCTCTATTGTTAGAGCAGGTGTTGGTGTGGATAATGTTGATATGGAGGGGTGTAGTAAAAAAGGTATTGTAGTGATGAACGTACCTACTGCAAATACAATTGCTGCAGTTGAACTTACTATGGCATATCTTCTTTCATGTGCGAGAAGTTTACCAAATGCTAATAACCATCTTAAGCTTGATCGTATATGGAAGAGGGAGAAATGGTATGGAATTGAGCTTAAAGATAAAAAGCTAGGTGTGATTGGTTTTGGTAACATTGGAAGTCGGGTTGCTAAACGTGCACTTGCTTTTGAAATGGATGTATTAACGTATGATCCTTATATTGATGCATCACGTGCACTAGATAATGGTGTCTCTTATACGACTAATTTTGATGATATTTTATCTTGTGATTTTATTACAATTCATACACCTAAAAATAATGAAACAATTAATGTTATTAATAGTAAAGAAATTGCAAAAATGAAAGATGGTGTACGTTTAATAAACTGTGCAAGAGGTGGTCTTTATAATGAAGATGCTCTGTATGAAGGGCTAAAAAGTGGTAAAGTTGCTTATGCAGGTATTGATGTATTTGCAAAAGAGCCAGCAACGGATCATAAACTACTTGATCTTGAAAATATTTTCGTTACGCCACATTTAGGAGCAAATACATTAGAGTCTCAAGAAAAGATTGCAACACAAGCAGCAGAACAAGCTATTAGTGCGGCAAAAGGTATTAGCTATCCAAATGCATTAAACTTGGCTTATAAAGAGAGTGAAATGCCAAACTTTGTGAAGCCTTATTTAGAGTTAGCACAAAAAATTGGTTATTTAGCTGCTCAGATCAATTTAGGACATGTGAAGTCAATTAAAATTGAGGCTGAAGGAGAGGTCGCTGAATATTTAGAGTCATTGACCACATTTGCATTAGTAGGTTCTTTAAAAGAGTCTATGGGTGAAAAGATCAACTATGTAAATGCTGATTTTGTTGCTAAAGAGAAATCTATTGATGTACAGAGTATGAAAGTGGCAAATAAGAGTGAGTATAAAAATAAGATCGTTATAGGGCTTACGACAGATAAAGAGACTATTGTTATTGGTGGTACGGTCTTTGATGAGGGAATTGAAAAAATTGTGCATGTCAATGACATTAAACTTGACTTTAAACCAAAAGGAAAAATGATTTTCTTTTCAAACCAAGATAAACCAGGTGTAATCGCAAATATTTCTCATGCACTTGCTGAGCATAAGATCAATATCGCTGACTTTAGGTTAGGCCGTGGTGGACATGGTGATGCATTTGCTGTTGTCTTGGTAGATAATATGGTTACTAAAGATGTACTCAAAGAGCTTGAAGCTATTGAAAATTGTAATGGGGTTTCTTACGCTATTTTATAATAAATTCTTATATGAAAACTAGCGCTGTTAATTGATATGTAAGTAGCATTTGTGTAAAATCAGCTCTACTTATATATCAATAATGGGAGTTTTTGTGAAATATATCTTCTTATTTTTTTACCTTTTTTCTTCTCTATCAATATATGCAAATAATACAAAAACGTATGAAAAACTTGCACTTAAAGATGCTTTAGAGATTGTTCAAGAAGAGAATCTTGAAATCGATATCGCGGAGTTTGATCGTCAAGTTGCAAAACTAGGTCTTAAAGTTGCAAAGGGTTATTCATATGGTAAATTAGATGCAGAGTTAATGGGGCTTCGCTCTAATGATGCAGGTAATGTGTTTGGTTTTAAACTTCAAAGTAGGGAGGCAGACTTTGCTGCTTTTGGGTTTGATCAATTCTTAAGTGCACTGGGTGGGGCAATGATGACCCCTGATGGTAATATGGGTGACTTTGCTAATTTTGCACAAAATTTTGGCAACCCCAATGCTCAAAAGGCACTTCTAGAGACAGTACCTGATAAGTTAAATAATCCAGATGTACGTAATCATTACGACCTCAAACTTGTCTATATGTTACCACTTTATACCGGAGGTAAACTTTCAAATTATCGTGATATTGCAGAAAAGATGATTAAAATGGGTCGGTTAGATAAGCAGAAAGTTGAAGCGCAAAAAAAATATGAAGTGCGTAAAACTTATTATGATATTTCACTTCTTTATCAGTTTGAACTTGATTTAACGACAATTCAAAAAAATATTGAAAAGTTACGAATGGCAACAATCGATATGCGTGATGAGGGATATGCAAAAAAAACAGACTTAATGGAGGTTGAGTCAAAACTCTCAAATGTCGAGCGGATGCTTTTTCAAGCACAAGCACATAAAGAGCTCTCCTATCAATTTTTAAGCTTTTTACTTAATGCAGAGGTGAAATCGATCAAACGTATCTCTTTAAATACGTTTGATTGTGAGATTCCACTGAAAAATATATTAATGCGAAATCGTGATATTCAAAAAGCAGAGCTTGGTCATGAAATACAGTCAAAAATGATTGATGTAGCAAAAGCTTCTTATAAACCAGAAATTGGCGCATTTGCTGAGTATGGTAGTAGTGATGATAAGTTTTTAAATGAGTTTACTGCTCATGACAGATATACGGTAGGTGTACAAGCAAAGTTTAACATCTTAAATGGTGGTGTGGATAGTGCAAAAATTGAACAAGAGAAGCTGAAACGTTTGAAAGTTAAAAAACAGATTGAATTGGCAAAAAAAGGGATCTCTTTACACTATAAAAAGATCAATACTGAGATTCAAAACTTAGATAATCAAATAGAGAGTATTAAAAAAGAGATTGCTTTGACGGATGAGATTTATAAAGCATACCAAGAGCGTTATCGTGAGGGGTTGGCTTCTATTAACGATGTGGTGATTAAACAATCTTTACAGATTGAAAAGTTATTGAGTCTATTAGAGTTACAAAATAGTCGAAACGAAAAAATCTTACAAATTTATAAAATGGCATATTAGGAGAAAAGGTTATGGGTAAAAAATTTATAGCATTCATCGTATTAACAGCTACATTTTTAAGTGCTGCACAGTTTGAATTAGCAGGTACGGTGGTCTCTGATAATCGAAAAATGTTAACAAGTCGCTATATGGGGTTTATCAAAGCTGTGCATGTGGCTGAAGGTGATCGTGTTAAAAAAGGTGATCTTCTTTATGAAATTGATTCAAAAGAGATTGATAGTGCAAAAGCACAAGTGGAGCTTGCAATCCAACAGGCGATTCTCTCATTGCAGATGCACCAGAGTCAACATACTAATGTGGTTTTAAATCTTGAACGAAATAGACGTCTATATGCTAAAGATATTGTTTCAAAATTTCAACTTGAAAATCTTGAACTTGGTGAAAAAAACTTACGTGATATGATCAAAGTTTCTAAAAAGCAAGTATCACAAGCAAAAGCAAGATTGCAAGAGGTTGAAAATCAGTATAACTATTTGAGAGTAAAGGCGCCTAATGATGGTGTCATTGTACAGAAAAATATTAATGAAGGTGAGATGGCAATGCCAGGTATGCCTGCACTCGTGTTGACTGATCTGAGTCGATTAAAAATCGTGACTGAAGTTTCTGAAAAGAATTTAAGATATATTAAAATTGGTAAGAGTGTAGGTGTTTCAATACCTTCAGCAGATTTAAATACCCAAGGGAAGATTGCATCGATTATCCCTAGTTCAAATCCGATGACACACTCTTTTAAAGTTAAAATTAGTTTTGATACGGAGGGTAAGTTAATTTATCCTGGGCTCTACTCAAAAATAGCATTTCAATAAAAAGGCTTTCCTATGGAAGAAAAAGATGTTTCACAGATTCCAGTGACTGATTATGCGGGGAGATTGGCAAAGTCATTTATTTACAATCCTCTAACACCAATCTTGGCTGTATTTTTATTGGCAATTGGATATCTCTCTTTAGTCGTGATGCCTAGAGAGGAAGATCCTCAGATTGCCATAAGTGGTGGTACGGTAATTGTGCCACTTCCTGGTGCAACACCTAAAGAGGCTGATAATATTATTGTTAAACCATTAGAGCGAAAGCTTCGTGAGATTTCTGGTGTCGAACATATCTATGGTGTGGCAACTGACAATGCAGGTATTATAAATGTGATGTATAAAATTGGTGAAAATAGAGAAGACTCAAATCTAAAGCTTTATGATAAAGTGATGCAAAATATGGAGTTATTACCTAAGGGTGCGATGCAACCTTTGATTAAACCTTTTGATATTGATATTGATGTGCCTATTGTTACGGTAGCTTTTTATCTCAAAGATTCATCAAAACTTCAAAATACAGACCTCTTTAAAAAAGTGCGTGATATACAACAAAAATTTAATGAGATTGATAATGTTTCAAAAACAACACTCAAAGGTGAGAAAAAAGAGCAGTTCAATGTGAAAGTTGATCTCTATAAACTTTCAGGATACCATCTCTCTTTAGGACAAATTATGAATGCACTAAAGTCATTAGCTGTTAATGTCCCTGATGTAAAAAACCGCATTAGTGATGGAAAGATTATGATCTTTGGTGTGAAAAATGCGATTACAAGTATTGAAGATGTTGGAAATGTGATTGTTGCTTCTTATATGAACTCTCCGATATATCTCAAAGATGTTGCAACAGTTGAAAAATCTTATGATATACAAAACTATAAATCTGCAGAATTGATTATGCGTGAGGGCGATACTTTTAGTGCTAAAAAAGATCAAATCACATTGACAGTCTCAAAGCTCAAAGGAACCAATGCTGTGACTGTTTCAACTGCTGTCACTGAGAAGTTAGCCACTTTTGATGAATCCTTAAATAGTGCTGGCATTGGGTATATGGTCACAAGAAACTATGGTACAAGAGCCAATGAAGCAGTCAATGAATTAGTCCATCATTTGATGATTACTATTTTGATTATTGCTGTTGTTTTAGTACTTGCACTGGGATGGAGAGAGTCATTGATTGTTACTTTTACAGTTCCTGCTATTTTAGCGATTACTTTGTTTATCGCCTATCTTACAGGACAGACCATTAATCGTATTACACTCTTTGCCTTTTTATTGAGTCTTGGACTTTTAGTAGATGCGGCGATTATTGTGATTGAAAATATACATAGACATATGCATGATCATTCGGCAGTAGATCGTGAGAAATCAGAGATTATGGTCACGGCTACAGATGAGATTGGTGCTCCCACTAATATTGCAACATTGGCTATTATCTTGACGATGGTTCCGATGGCATTTGTGGGTGGTATGATGGGTGAGTTTATGAAACCGATTCCTTATAATGTTCCTGTCGCACTTTTTGCTTCTTTGGTAGTTGCCTACATTTTTACTCCATATCTTGCAAATATCATGTTGAGTAAACCTAAAATGCATCATCATGAACATCACTTTCAAAAAGATAAAGCAGAGGACAAATAGTTATGAAATGGTTAGAAGATTTTATATATGCTGTAAATGGTAGCAAAAGAAAACGTTTACAAGTGATTGTTTTGACTTTTGTTGCTCTTGGTCTCTCTATTATGATGCTTCCTACTGAGTTAGTGTTGGCACGTATGCTTCCAGGTAAAAGTGCTAATACTTACTCTATCTATGTAGATACACCCACAGGAAGTTCAATTCAGCAAACAAGGGCGGTCACAGATTGTGTGTTAGAGCTTTTGAAGCAAGAAGAAGCAGTGGTTAACGTCCAAGTTTATTTAGGGCAAGGGTCACCACTTGATTATGCAGGACTTGTGAAAGGTTCAACATTAAAGCAGGGTGAAAATGCAGCAGAAATTGTTGTGAACTTGACAGATAAACATGAGCGCAAAGAGGCTTCTTTTTCTATGGTTAAGCGATTAAGACCTGTCATTTTAGAGAAGTGCCAATTTCCTGATCAAACAAGTATTAAGATGATTGAACAGCCAGCAGGTCCACCGACTATGGCCTCTATTGTTGTGGAGGTGTATGGTGAAAATCTTCCTGCAATCCGTCAAATGTCGGATAAAGTAGCCAATATTTTAAGAGAGACTGAGGGGTTAGTTGATGTAGATGTCATGCAAGATGAACTCTACTCAAAGTATGAGCTTATAGCAGACCCTGAAAAGATCAGTCGTTCAGCGGTTTCACTTGAACAGTTAAACAATATTCTCTATCTTGCATTTGAGGGTATGGCGATTGCTGTAAAAAATTCACAACATTCACCTGATCAGATACCAATTTTTTTAGGACTTAGCAGTGAAACCAAGAAGTTAGAAAACTTTACGAAAGAAGCGCTTGAAGCAAAACTCTCTTCTTTGAGATTGATGAATCAACGAGGAATGATGGTCCCAGTCAATGAACTGGTTACTGTACGTGAAGTGCAAAATGCCCCTACAATTTTTTCAAAAAATTTAAGAAAAATGGCAAATGTATTAGCTGAAACAGACATGGTGAGTCAACTCTACCCTCTTTTAGATGCTAGAAACAAGATGATCGAAGTTTTTGAGTCTGATTATGAAGTGAGTAAAGTAGCAGGTATGTCAACCTTTATGTTTGATCTCAATCTTGTGGACAAAAAAAGTGGAGAGCAGTTTTTATTACGCTGGGATGGTGAGATGAAAGTTTCCTTAGATACTTTTAGGGATCTTGGTGGTGCTTTCATCGCTGCACTTGTGCTTATCTTTTTACTTCTTGTAATTTACTATAAGAGTTTTGCGATTAGTGGGATTATTCTTGGGGGTAGTTTTTTATCGATTATTGGTGTTTTGATTGGACATTGGATTGCCAATTGGTTTACTTCAGAGACTTTTTTCTTAACAGCGACCTCTTTGATTGGTTTTATTGCACTGATGGGAATTAGTTCGAGAAACTCTCTGTTACTCATTGATTTTACAAAAGCATTGATGGAAGAGAAAGGTATGGAGAAAAGGCGTGCTATTGCTGTTGCAACAGCGACGAGGGCGACACCTATTTTCCTTACGGCAGTTGCGATTATCTTAGGATCTGCACTCTTGGCGACTGATCCAATCTTTGGTGGTTTAGGTGTGGCTCTGATTTCGGGGACTGTTGCAGCGGTTGCTGTCTCTTTGATTTTTGTACCAGTTTTGATGTATAACACCAAGGCGATATAGTTTTAAAACATCTCATGTTTTTTCATGAGATGTTTTTTTAGTCTAGTTTTAAGGGTTTAAATCCCATATTGACATCTTCTAAAATAACTTTTGCATACATCCCTGGAAAAACATTTTGATCTTTTTTATCAAAAGTCACACGCATTTTAATACGGTGTGTCATGGGATTAGCATCAGGAATAATAGCATCAATGGTGCCTTTTGTTTTATAGTCAAGTGCAGGGATAAGTACTTTCACATCCATGCCCACTTTTGCAACCTTTAGCGTGCTCTCAGAAATGGAGATATCGATAGTTAAATCTTCGGTATCTACCATCATGATAGTGAGCATACCAGGCATGACCATATCACCTGGTTTGATATTTTTTTGTACAATCACACCATCTGAAGGTGCTTTCATCTTTAAGTAGTTATAGACTGTTGCCATCTGCTTTGCTTTGATGGAAGCCTCTTCTACCATGATTTGGGAAGTCTCAATCATTGCTTGTGCATTTTCTGCTTGTGCTTCTAAGTCGTCAAAGTCAATTTGTGCAATTTTATTAAGTTTTTTATTTTTGAGTTTGTTTTTCTTTGTATTGATACGTTTAATACGTGAACGCCAAAACTCTAAAACAACTTGAGACTGTTCAAGCATAAGATCTGCTTGGCTTTTCATAATGTCAAACTCTGCAGATTCCATCTCATAGAGGTCATCTTCTCTTTTGACTTTATCTCCTAGTTTAACAAAAACTTTACTGATATATCCCATATAACGACTGCCGATCATTTTTTGTCCATTGGATATAACAGTACCAGGAAGTACAATATCTTCTGCAAGAAGAGGGAGGGTGCTTAGTACTAAGAGGGCTAAGGTTTTTTTCATTGTTACCATTTTCTAAGCTGTGTATGACACTTCATGCACTCTTTTGTTATTTTTGTAAAGCTTTGGAGTGCTTGTGTCGGGTCACCATCACGAAAACGCTCAATCATATCTTGGGTCTTTTGTTTGATTTTCTTTTTGACTGAGTTTGTCATTTTGACTTTATTGTTTAAAAAGCGTGTCATGACATCATTTTCCTCTTGTTCTTCTAATGGAGGTTCAATTTTTGCAACGGTATCTGTTAGTAGTACACCTCCTGATTTGATCATGTCAAAGTTGTTATAAAAAAAGCCGTTTTGTATATCTTGCATTGCATGTGCCATGATCTGCATATCTTTAATACGCTCCTCCTGTGTATAATTTGACGCCATTGCAATGGATGTTGAAATCATTGCAGTGATAATTAGTTTTTTCATAATGGTTCCTTATATATAAATATAAGGTATATTTTAGCAGATTCTTTAATACAAATCAACAAAAGTTATATTAAAAATTTTTATTTTATAAGAAAAACTGATATTTTAAGTTTCTATTCAGTCAATTCAAGTTAAAATTTCCCATAACAAAAATTTATATTTAGGAGGTTTTTTCACAATGAAAAAAATAGTATTAGCAAGTGCTTTAACAATCGCAATGGTAAGTCCAGTTTCGGCAGATTTCAGTTTTGGAGATATGTTTACTGATATGAAGGATGCTGTGACTTCAATGAGTAAAGATGCACGTGATAGTGTGAAAGAGATGAAAGATGGTGCGGTGGAGACAAGTAAGAGTGCTGAGCGTACAGTGACTAATGTAAGTAAAGATGCAAAAGACTCTGCTGTGAAAGTTTCAGATGACCTTAAAACGAGTGAAATTGAGACTGTAAGAAGCTCTGAAAAAAGTATTACAGATATCTCTAAAGATGTAAGAGATAGTACTGTTGAACTTGCTGAGAGTTCAAAAGATTCAATTACGAATGTATCTACAGATCTTAAAGATAGCTCAACGATTGCAACAAAAGATTTTAAAGACAGTGTTGTAGAAGTATCAGATGATATCAAAACAAGTACAACGGATGTATCAGACGATTTAAAAACAAGTACGGTGAAAGTGTCAGATGACATAAAGACCAGTACTACGGATATATCTGACGATGTTAAGACTAGTACAGTAGATGTATCAGATGATCTTAAGACGAGTACAGTTGATATCTCTGATGATGTGAAAACAAGTACAGTGGATGTATCAGATGATCTTAAAACAAGTACAGTTGAAGTGAGTGATGATGTGAGAGAGAGTTCAACAGATATCTCTGACGATGTCAAGACTAGTACAACTGATATTTCAGATGATGTAAAAACAAGTACGGTTGAAGTGAGTGATGATGTGAGAGAGAGTTCAACAGATATCTCTGATGATGTTAAGACTAGTACAACAGATATCTCAGATGATGTAAAAACAAGTACAGTTGAAGTGAGCGATGATGTGAGAGATGCGACAAATGAAGCAACAAAAACTATCAGTGAAGATGACTATAAAGAGTATCAAAATTTAAAAGCAAAGTTTGGAGATAAATAAGTTTCAAATTTAAATTTACTATCAGTCGAAGTGGCTGATAGTGAGGTTTTTTGTTTTTTTTTGTATATTGATTTTTAAAAGTCACTATATAAAAAAGAATTGTGATAGAAGGAGGAGGCAATGAATTTATTTAATAAAAATAGAGTTGTAGTTTTATTAGGTAGTGTGATTTTTTTAGTATCGTCTTTATCTGCACAGAGACTAAAAGAGAGTAATGCCACATTTATACACTTACCTAAAATTCCTCAAGTCAATTACACCCCCGTGGTCCCTGTCACACCTGTCAAACAGAGTGTTGATTTGCCTCAAGTGCCTAAAACTTCAAAAGCACAAAAAGTACTTCCTCTCATTACAGTAACACCAGAGCAAAATAGTGTTAAAACAAAACAAGTGAGTGAAAAAGAGTACTTAGAGTATCAGAAGTTAAAATCGTTGGAAAATAAAGTACCACAAAAATAGAACAAAACTATAGATTAGAAATTTTTTAAAGGAGAGCCTATGTTCAAAAAGAGTTTAAGATTCGCAAAGTTGATTTCAGCTGTCGGATTTTTAATTATGCTTTTTGCAATACCGTCATTTGCTGCAGTGAATAAACATCTAGCTGTTGTATATACTATCAAAGGGGATGTTGAGGATAAATACAATAAGTTGATCGAAGAGAAGATCAAGAAGATTGACTACAGTGTATCTGATCCACATAAGCGGATTAACGATGCTTATAAAAAGAAGTATGGTGAGAGTAATCTTGATCTGCTAAGTTTTATGACAATTGCGAATGAAAAAGTTGTCAAACCGATGTTCAATATAGATCCAAGAATTGCAGGTTTTAATCCATTTAATCTACTTATATATAAAAAGTTAGATCAGGATACAACACAAGTCGTGCACTTAATGCCTGAAACGATTTTAGATGTGATTGGGATTACAGATGAGAAAGTACGTAGTGATTATATCAAATCATTTGAACCACTTGATAAGATGATTCAAGATGAACTTGGTGGAGAGATCAGCTATATAGATATAGAAGAGATGGCTGATGATCGTATGATGAACTTTGAGATTGAGTTTGAGGCAGGGGCAGATCTTGAAGATATTATTGATGATTTTCAGATGGAGTTTGAAGAGAAGTTTGAAGAGAACAAATATATCATCGCTGGTTTTATGAACTTTAAAGAAACTGATGGAGAAGATACTATCCCTGGTTTTGATGCATTTTGGACTTATTCACTTTGTCATTTTACCTATTCATATACTGTTTTTGATAATGAAGGTGGACGGCCAGAAGCTGGAATTTTTGCACCATGTACGATGTATATGTATATCAAAGAGGGGAGCAATAAAATTGTTGTTGGTATGCCACGGTTAGAGAATTGGGGTAAGATGTTGGGTATTAAAGATAAAAAAAGAGCTGATTTTATCAAACATTTAGATACAGAAATACCAGCACTTATGAAAGAGTTAGGTGCGGTTGAAACTGAAAATGTCAATCCACTTTTAGCAACTGCAAAAGCAGAAAAAAAGGATGTTAAAAAAGTTGTACCTACTGCACCGGTTGCAACACCTGCTGTTAAAATCACCAATCCACACTTGGCAATTGTTTATGAGATTAAAGGTGATGTGGAAGCAAAATATAATAACTTGATCGAAGAGAAGATTAAAGATATTGGCTATAGAGTCACTGATCCTCATAAAAGGGTCAATGATGCGTATAAGAAGAAATATGGTACGAGTAATCTTGATATTTTAAGCTTTATGACTATTACTAACGAAAATGTTGTTAAACCGATGTTTAATGTTGATCCAAGAATTGCAGGTTTTAATCCATTTAATATGCTTATCTATAAAAAACTTGATGATCAAACGACAAAAGTTGCACATCTTATGCCTGAAGCAATTCTAGACATTATTGGTATTAGTGATCCACAGCTGAGAAGTGATTATATCAAGTCATTTGAACCGCTTGATAAGATGATCAAAGAAGAGTTAGGTGGGGAAGTAAGTTATATAGATTTTAAAAAGATGGCAGATAAACGTATGATGAATTTTGAGGTTGAGTTTGAGGCAGGGGAAGACCTTGAAGATATTATTGATGATTTTCAGATGGAGTTTGAAGAGAAGTTTGAAGAGAACAAATATATCATCGCTGGTTTTATGAACTATAAAGAGACTGATGGAGAGGATACCATTCCTGATTATGACGCATTTTGGACTTATTCACTTTGTCATTTTCAATACTCATATACGATCTTTGATAATGAAGGTGGACGTCCTGAAGCGGGTCTGTTTGCACCATGTACAATGTATATGTATATCAAAAAAGGGACAAATAAGATTGTAGTTGGTATGCCAAGACTAGATAACTGGAATGCACTACTTGGTGTTGAAGGTGATAAAGTTCGTACTGATTTTATGAAACATTTAGATACAGAGATACCTACGCTGCTTAAAGAGTTAGGTGCGATTGAAACTGAAAATATCAACCCACTTTTAGTACAAGAAAAGGCACCTGAAAAAGAGGTAAAAATCGAGAATGAAAAGCCTGCGAATAGTGCGAATAGTATGGTAAAAAAAGCAGCCGCAGTGGCAGTTGCAACTGCTGTAGTAACTGCACCAGTTGCCGCTGAAAAGTCAACAGTTGCACAAGAGATTGTGAGTGATGGTAAAAAAACAACCATTCAGATACCAAAAGCACCTGAAGCGCAAAAACCTTTAGAGGTAGTAACTGTAGGGGGTAGTACAATCAAACCGCGTGAGCATCAAGTCTTAAGTACTAAGATGCCGGAGAATGTACAAAAACCTTCACACGCGACAGAGGTGAAACTAGTAGCATCGACTACACCTTCTGACTTAGGAATGACGCAAAATGGTCGTGTTCCTGCATATCTACGAGGTGCATATGCTGAGCTTTCAGTAGTAAAAAAAGCTTTAGAAAGTGCAGGCTTTAAAATTCTTTCGCAAGCGACAATAGATAAAAAAGGGTTATTGACTAGTATCGTTTTTACAAATGAATCATTGGAGAAGTTAGCCAATAAGAAAGATAGAGGATTTATGGCGTCATTAAGAATACTACTTGATAATGACAATAAACAGTTAACACTAACAAATCCACTTTATTTTTCACGTGCATTTATGCAAGATGATCATGATGAAAAAGTGATTAAAGGTGTATTGACTTCTCTTACAGGAGCTTTTGGCGGATTAAAAGCTTCTAAAGATAATTTGAAATATACACTACTCCCAAAATACCAATTTATGTTTGCAATGCCATATTATGAAGATATGATCGAAGTAGGAGAGGCTGATTCGTCACAAGCACTGCTTGCAAAAATCAAAGCAAAAAAAGGTGGAGAAAATCTCATCTTTGCCCAAGAGTTGTCAAAAGATAGAATTTTATTAGGTGTAAAACTCGGAAAAAGAACCTCTAAATTTATTGGAAAAATAGGGACAGAAAATGCACTTTTGTTACCTTACCCTGTACTTTTGGAAAATGGTGTTGCAAAGATATTGGATCCAAAATATTATATTGCAATCTCATATCCAATGCTTAAGATGTCTCAGTTTATGAAGATTTCTACTGTTCCAGGTGCAATCCAGAGTGATTGTGAAAAATTATTTAAGTAAGATAGAATTTATTGAGGAGTTGAAGATGAAGAAGTGGTTGCTTTTACTGTTAATCTCTGTAACGTTTATGTATGGGAGTGATAACTTTGCTGGAAATGTCACAGACGGCAAGGTTAGTGCTTATCTAAGAGGTACATTACAAGATGTTAAAAGTGTAGAAGCAAAACTGAATGAGGGTGGTTTTACCATCCTTGATAGTACTGTTTTAGATAAGAAAGAGAGCTTAACAACAATAACTTTTACCAATGATACACTGCTGTCAATGGCAGATAAAAAAGAGCGCGGCTTTATGGCTACGCTTCGTATCTTAATTGATCAAGAAAATAATCAGACAACTATCACAAACCCTCTCTATTTTGCAAAAGCATTTATGCAAGATAATTTTGATGAAGCGTCTGCGCAAGTACTACTTCAAAAAATGAATGTACTTTTCCCTAATTTGAAGGCCTCTACAGATAGCCTGAAGTATAAAAAGATTGATGGTTATCATTTTATGATGGGTATGCCATATTATGAGGATATGATCACTGTTGCAAAAGGTGACTCTTCACAAGCCCTCTTTGAGAAACTGCAAAATAAAGATGATGGTAAAAAGTTGCTATTTAGCAAAATATTATCTAAAGATCGTATTTTGGTTGGTGTAAAGTTAGGTAAAAAAACCTCTAAGTTTATTAAGAAGATTGGTGTCAATAATGCAGTACTATTGCCATATCCACTGTTAATTGAAAATGGAGAAGCAAAAATACTGGCTCCAAAATATTATATAGCACTCTCTTATCCACTCTTAAAAATGACACAATTTATGAAAATTTCAACTGTACCTGGCGCGATTGAAAAAGATTGTGAAAAACTGTTTAAATAGCAAAAATCTACATTATGCAAATCTTTATTAATTATATATAAACAATAAAGATTTGCAC
>JAHZKW010000041.1 GCA_022600175.1 Campylobacterota bacterium | reverse complement strand
TCTTAATAAATTATACTATTATTTGTAATTAAAATAGTTTAATATATTGATTTTTTGTATTAAAAAGAGGAGAGGATATGCTACAAAAGAGGGTAGAGTATGGTCTAAAATTAAAGAGTAGTCAAGTGAGCGTGCAATATAGATGAAACATTATATTACACTCTATGAAGATAAATTCTCACAAGAAGATTGTCAAGATCTTATAAGACAGTTTGAATCTCATAGTGCCTATCATGATCTACAGAAAAAAGATGCAAAAGATGGCTGGTCTATGTCATTTACCCAACTCCACTTCTCTAACCACAAAGAGTTTCAAGAAGTAGATCAAAAGTTAAGAGAACTTTTTTTACAAGCTATTTTTGCTTACAGAGAAGAACATAACATAGAACCTCATCAATGGCCGAAACGATTTCAACTAGAGCCAATTCGTATGAAGCGGTATATGCCAAATACTAAAGATCATTTTGACACGCATGTAGAAGTGACCAGTCTTGAAACTGCTAAACGTTTTATGGTCGTACTGCTTTATCTCAATGAAGACTTTATAGGTGGGGAGACAGATTTTACGCAGTTAAAAGTGAAAGTAAAACCCAAACAAGGCTCTATCGTACTTTTCCCAGCGACATGGAATTGGCTACATAAAGGATGTCCAGTTTCTGGAGAAAATCCAAAATATATTGTTGGGAGTTTGATGCACTATGTGTGAAGAGATAATCAAAATAGAAATAGGTAGTCATGGATAATTTGAAAAAGTTAATTACTAAAACTACAAATCTACTTTTGGGTACAAACATTAGCAAAATAGTATCAATTCTCATTCTATTTCTTATTGTATATTTAGCATATAGTGTTAAAACTATACCTGATTATAGAAAAAAAAGTGGATTCGATATTGTTTGGAAAAGTGATCATGTTAAGTATCAACAAGGCTACTGTTTATCTGAAAATAGAATTTTATCTGAAGAAGAGATATTGAGAAAAGCTTTAACACAATATTTTACTAAAACCATTAAATTAAGTCAAAACATAGAAGATTTTAGAGTCCACTATTATGGAAGGCGTAGTAAATTATATTGGCAATTTGATCAAACAAAATATAACTTTGAAAAACCCAAAATTGCTTATTATAGTTTAGAAAATCTCAATGTAGAAAATTTTAATGATCAATTTCTTAAAAAATATAATTTTGAAAATACAAGAACAGGTTTGCTGGAATTATTCTTTGATAAATTTAATGCAAAAGAGATTAATCCAATGGATATTATTCATATAAAAGGGGGTACAGCTTATTTTTCTAAACCAGTGTTCTGGTTAAGCGAAAGAGAGTTTTATACTATTTTTTTGAAAGAGTTTAAAGTAAGGAAAAGTCGTGAAGGTTATGAACTTTTAGAAAATAGTGAAGGACTATCTGAGGGGTTTGGTAAGCGACGTATAGAATATTATTTACAACATTATGCGAGAGATGAGGGTTATTATGACCTTAAAATAGATAACTGCGGTAATTTAGATTTTAATATAGAAAAAATATTTGAAGAAGTGAAGTTTCTAACTGGTGGTTAAAAAATTAATTGTGAAATAATTAAAATATAAAGGAACAAGTAAAATGGCAACAATTGACTTAAGTAATAAAAATTATACTGCAGAGGTGTTATCTTACTACCTTTGGGGGCAAAAAAATGCACCATCTCCAGCAACTATTGCAGATGAGAAATGGATAAATAGAGCAAATGGAGTTACTCTGAAAGTTGATCCAGATCAGTTTTTGCAAAAATACGGGAATCTTTTTAATGCAAAAGATTTTAAATTGACAGAAGTCTTTTTTAGCGGAAAAGATAGAGTAGGAAATAGCTTAAAAGAAGATAAAATATCAACCTATCGTAAGAATGCAGAGGGTAATTATGAATTAAATCATGATCAGTTTGTGGAGTTATTCTATGATGTACCAGGTGTTACACAAAAAGTAAAAAATGCTGCAAAGGTACCGATAGCGGGTGTAAGTCTTTATAAACGTGGTCTAGATGATACTGATTTTGCAAAAAGAGCTTTTGTCTTTGGGTCTACCGAAGTTAGTCTTGATATTGAAAATGTCAAGTATATACTTAATAAAGATCTAACACCTTTATATATTAATAATTTTAATATGATTCTCAATAAAGAAAATGATGATTTTGACTTTAGTGGTGGAGAAGGTAGTGCGGCAGCTAATAATGCTTTAAAACAAGTTGCAGATCCTTCTGGGATAGGGAAAACAGTCACCTTGGACTTTCAGGGTGGTTCGGCAATTGAAGTATCTTTGTTAACAAAAAAGCAGTTTAATAACCTTGAAGATTTAACAGAAGATAGCTACCTAGACTATATTGATAGTATGTTGCAGTATCGTACTGAGTGGTTAAATATAAGAGAAACAGGTGTTGTGGACTACCTTGACGAAGAGGGTAAAGTTGTAATTTTTGATGGTGGTGCAATTAATAATATAGAAGGCACAAAAGCTATTAATTTTGATCTATCTCAAAGTGTAGAAGTGGATGGCTTACCTGACTGGTCAGGTCTGAATCATTATGATGAACATTTAGAGAAAGGTATAACCTATGTTGGTGGTAAAGGTAGTGATACTATCATTGGCACAGATAAGGATGACCATTTAAAAGGAGGATCAGATGATGATATCCTTATTGGTGGAGTAGGTAGTGATTATTTTGAAGGTGGGGCCAAATTTGATACATATATGGTAAGCAATAGTGATACCATAAAAGATGAGGATAATGAGGGGAAAGTTCTTTTTAATGATATTGATCTCACGGGTACTAAAACTTTACAAAAAGATTCAACAGAGATTTATGAAGATGATGAAGGCTTTACCTATCAAGAACAAGGCAATACTTTACGTGTTACAGCAAGCAATGGTCATAGGATTACAATTGAGAACTGGAATACAGAGACTAAAGAAGCACTAGGTATAAAATTAGAAAAGGCGAAAGACATTGAGGTAAGTGTCACAGAAAGTCTTACTGCCAGTGAAGGAAATGGTGGACAAAGAAGTTTAAGTTTAAGTGTTTCACTCTCAAGGGAACTTGAAGATGGTGAAAGTTTAACCATCTCTGTATCAGATACGAAAGAGGGCTCTTACACCTTTAAACCAGGTGAGAAGAGTAAAAATTTCACACATGTTTGGTCTGGTGATACAAAAGATGAAGGGACAATTGATCATCGTGCAACATTCACTCCAAAAGTTGTAAAGTATACAGGAATTGAAGGTGTGGAGGTTACTGTTACAAATAGTGGTCAAGCGATAATCTATGATGATGATGAAGAACAGCGTCATGATCCTTTAGTGCTAGATACCAATAAAGATGGTTTAATTTCTACTTCTTCTCTAAATGAGTCACAAACTTATTTTGATATTACTGGTGATGGCTTAAAAGAGCGTATTGGGTGGATCAAATCTGAAGACGCATTTGTAGCTTATGATAAAAATGATAATGGACAGATAGATGGTATAAATGAAGTCTTTGGTAGTTTATCTGAGAGTGGTTTTCAAGAGATCAAAAGACTTATTGATAGTAATCATGACAATATCATAGATAGAAAAGATGAACTCTTTTACCGGTTAGAGACATGGAACGATCTAAACCAAGATGGAAAAGTTGGAGAGGGTGAACTCAATAGTCTTCAAGAGTCAGGTGTAAAATCAATAGATTTAAATTATGTTTCAACCAATATAGATTTAAATGGAAATCTTTTAAGCGAAGCGAGTAAATATACAGATAGCGAAGGTAATAAAGAGTTAGCCGCAGATATCCAGCTTAATGCAGATGTTAAAGATACAAAGATAGAGAGTGGCGATATCCCAAATTTTACAGTAGATGAAAGCACAAGAGAACTTCCTCAAATGAAAGGAAGTGGATTAGTTTATGATGCTTTTATCAAGTACAATATTGATGCGGAATTTAAAGCTGTTGCCCAAGACTTTACCACTGATATGGCAAAAACTGTCACAAGTTTTGAAACCTTTATCGAGCATTATTCAGGCTATATCGAGTTTATTACTGAACTTGGTGAACGCTATAATATACCTGACTTTCAAATGGTAGAGACTGATAAGCAAGCGTGGATTGTAGAACACTTTGAAGCAACTGATATCGTTACAAGTCAAATAGAAAAGTACTATCATGATAATTTAAACAGTGGCAAGATACCGACAAAACCTCATAGTGATAATACAACCTTGACTACTAAATATGATCTCATATCCCAAAAATTAGAGAGTAGTTTTACTATTCAGTCACTTTTTAAAGAGGTATTTAGTGATGTACATTATGTTCAAGAGAGTGATAGTTTTATTGTAAATGATCAAACAGCACTCAATATGAGTGTAGCTGAGTATTTTGAAAGTGATACAAATACGATAGAAGAGAAACTTTATTTAGCCAAAGTGATGGGAATGCAAGGTCATGGGTTAAGTTTTGATATTGATGGTATTTTAAAAGATATAGATGATGACATTACCGAAGAGTTGATAAGAGATATCTATACAGGTAGTTCTGTATCACTTTTTGAAGTTAAAGATACAGATATCCTTATCGGTAGTAATGAAGATGACAATATCATCGCCGCAAATACAACAAGTAAAATCTTATTGGGTAGTGGTGATGATAAGATTCAATCAGGCACAAATAGTAATACCTTTTTCTTTAGCCGAGGAGATGGTACAGATGTGATTTATGATAAAGGTGGATATGAAAAGCTTTTATTTGATGAGGGTATTAACCGAGAAGATGTGATTGTTCAACTTAGTAGAAATAAAGATCTAGTAATTGCGATCAAAGAAGAGGGTAAAACATTTGATGAACTCAGTGATAAGGTTATCATAATTGATTGGATGCGACCTGAAAACAGAGTTGAAAGGATAGAGTTCTCAAATGGCTCTACGCTAAAATTTCAAGATGTTTTTGAACAGTTTGAAACAACTGATGGTGTTGAAAATATCAGATTAAGTACGGGTAATGACAGTATAGATACACAGGGTGGAGATGATGTCATCAAAGCTGGTGCAGGTAACGATAAGTTGATCGGTGGAAAAGGAGACGATAGGCTAGAAGGTGGTAGCGGAAATGATACTTATATCTTTAACCGTGGAGATGGTAAAGATATAATCATAGATAGTGCAGGGCATGATACTTTACAGTTTGCTTCTGGTATTAGTGAAGATGCATTAGTTGCTAAATTTGTAGGAAGTAATTTACTCATCGCACTTAAAGAAGAGGGTAAAACTTTTGAGCAGTTCAGTGATGTGATAACGCTACAAAATTATAAAAGTAGTCAAAATAGTATAGAAGCTATATTTTTAGATGGATATCAAACAGTTAATATACAAAAACTTTTAAATGCTCCAACTAATGAGAGCGATAATATTATTTTAGGAAATGAAGATAATAAGGTGGATTTACTTAGTGGTGATGATACACTTAGTAGTGGAAGTGGTGATGATATTATCTTTGGAGGTAGTGGGGCTGATACGATAAAAAGCGCTGCTGGTAATGATACTCTATCAGGTCAGAGTGGTGATGATAGATTAGAGGGAGGATTAGGTGATGATACCTATCTCTTTAGTCGTGGAGATGGAAAAGATACGATATATGATGATTATAGTCTAGGGTATGCGGGAAGCCGAAAAGAGGATGCTGGAGAAGATACCCTACAATTTTCAGAAGGTATTACTACGGAAGATATTATTATTCAATATAGTGGGACAGATTTGCTCATTGGCCTTAAAGAGGGTGATAAGCCTTTTGAAGAGCTAAGTGATGTTGTGACAATTCGAGACTATACTAGTCCAAATAATACGATAGAAAAGATCCTTCTACATGATGGAAGTGAGTTTGAAATATCTCAACAAACAGAAGGTACCAAAGGTAGTGATAGGATCAATCTCAAAGATGAGATAGAAGATCTGAATATAGCTGCTTTAGATTCATCAGATTTTGTACATAGTGGTAGCGGTAATGATAATATCAATGGTGGTAGTGGTACGGATGATCTTTATGGTGGTAGTGGTAATGATGTGATTGTCGGTGGAGAAGATGCAGACTTTTTACTCGGTGGTGCTGGGGATGATACCTATATATATAATAAAGGTGATAGCGGGACACAATTTGACATTATTTTAGATGATAATAGAGATGAATATCACAATGAAGTGTCAGGACGATATGGTTTTTTATGGTATACCGTGCAAAAAATTCTCTCAAGTAGTACGCCTCACGAAGATGGGGGTAATGATACTTTAAAGTTTGGAGAAGGAATCGCTACAGATGATATCTCTTTTAGACATGGAAGTACTACATCCCCTTCGAAAGGAGGCTTTGGGTTTTATAATCCAGGTATAAATGACTTGGTTGTAAGTATTGCTAATGGTGGTGGAGAGATTGTTATAAGAGAGTATTTTAATGAAAAAAATACAATTGAAAACTTTATTTTACATGATGGTACTTTTGTTGATGCTCCTAAAGTGACAACAGGAGATGATACTTATGTATATGGTTTAGGTAATAATCACATGATTATACTTGATCAAGGAGGTAATGATACTATCGCATTTGAAGTAGGTATTACACAAGATGATTTGATTGGGAAACTAGTAGGTAACGACTTCGTCATCGCTCTTAAAGAAGAGGGAAAATCTTTTGATGAATTGAGTGATAAAATCACGATTCAAGATTATGTCAATAGTCATAATAAGATAGAGACAATTTTATTTGCAGATGGTAGCAGTATAGAGACCAAGAGTTTGATTATATCAACTGAAGATGGTGATAGTTTTGTTTTTGGGGATGAAGGTGTCACCATCGATCTACTGGGTGGTGATGATAGTATTCTGACTGGTGCTGGTAATGATATAGTTATTGGTGGTAGTGGTAATGATGCGATTAAGAGTGGAGGTGGTCATAATGTTCTCACCGGTGGTGTAGGTAATGATACTTTAGAGGGTGGTGCTGGTGATGATATCTATATCTTTAACCGTGGTGACGGAGAAGATACACTGTATGATAGCGAAGGTAGTGATACAATAAAATTTGGAACAGCTATTACAGAGGGTGATCTGATTGGGAAACTAGTAGGTAACGACTTCGTCATCGCTCTTAAAGAAGAGGGGAAAACCTTTGATACGTTGAGTGATAAAATCACGATTCAAGATTATTTATATATTAGTAATAAGATAGAGACAATTTTATTTGCAGATGGTAGCAGTATAGAGACCAAGAGTTTGATTATACCAACTGAAGGTGATGATAGTTTTGTTCTTGGGGATGAAGGTGTCACCATCGATCTACTGGGTGGTGATGACACTGTTATAACTGGTGATGGTAAAGATAAGATTGTTGGTGGTAGTGGCAATGATACCATTAAGAGTGGTGGTGGTGATGATACGATCACTGGTGGTGTAGGTAATGATACTTTACAGGGTGGTGATGGTGATGATATCTATATCTTTAACCGTGGTGATGGTCAAGATACACTGTATGATACTGAAGGTCTCGATACCTTGAAATTTGGTACGGATGTTATTACAGATCATTTGATAGGAAAAATAGTTAATAATGATTTTGTCATCGCCCTCAAAGAAGAGGGGAAAACCTTTGATGCGTTGAGTGATAAAATCACAATTCAAGATTATTTCAACAGTTATAATAAGATAGAAACTATAATGTTTTCTGATGGTAGTAGGATAGAGACCAAGAGTTTGATTGTGGCAACTGAAGATGATGACCATTTGGTTTTTGGTAATGAAGGTGTTACGATAGATCTACTTGGAGGAGATGACACTGTTACAACTGGATATGACCATGATACGATTATTGGTGGTAGTGGCAATGATACGATTAAGAGTGGAGGTGG
The DNA here is from genome assembly GCA_022600175.1 of Campylobacterota bacterium. Lineage (GTDB taxonomy): Bacteria > Campylobacterota > Campylobacteria > Campylobacterales > QNZT01 > SZUA-1433. The sequence continues at coordinate 35,511 of JAHZKW010000041.1, read as the reverse complement.
TAATGATGTTCTCACTGGTGGTAGTGGCAATGATACTTTACATGGTGGTGCTAAACATGATACCTACATCTTTAACCGTGGTGATGGCAAAGATACAGTTTACGATGATTATCGCTATCAATCCTACTATAGCAGTACGCAGCTTGATGGAGGCCATGATACTTTAAAGTTTGGACCAGGAATTACACAAGGTGATCTGATTGGGAAATTAGTTGGTGATGATTTTGTCATCGCTCTTAAAGAAGAGGGAAAAACTTTTGATGAATTGAGTGATAAAATCACGATTCAAGATTATTTCAACAGTTATAATAAGATAGAAACCATAACATTTTATGATGGTAATAGTGCAGCAACTGATAGTTTAATTATGGCAACCGAAGATGATGACCATTTGGTCTTTGGGGATGAAGATGTCACGATAGATCTACTGGGTGGTGATGATAATATTCTGACTGGTGATGGTAAAGATATGATTGTTGGTGGTAGCGGCAGTGATACCATTAAGAGTAGTGGTGGTGATGATACGATCACTGGTGGTGTAGGTAATGATACCTTACATGGTGGTGCTAAAAATGATACCTACATCTTTAACCGTGGGGACGGAGTAGATACACTTTACGATGATTATCGCTCTCAATCCTACTATAATACCAATCAACATGATGCAGGTAACGATACACTTCAATTTGGCGTGGATATCACAGAATCAGATTTATTATTTAAACAAGATGACTATCACCTCACGATAGCACTTAAAGAAGAGGGAAAAGCCTTTGATGAGTTGAGTGATAAAGTGATTATTCAAGACTTTTTTAAGAAATATAATAATATTGAAACGATAACTTTTTCAGATGATTCAATACTTAAAGCATCTGCTATAGCAGCGATAGTCCTAAACCCTGAAGCTGATACACTTTTTAGTAATCATGGAGCAGAAATGACAGGTGGCATAGGTGATGATACCTATGTCTATAAAAAAGATGATTTTACTGTGATTATTAATGATGAAGCGACCAATAAAGAGATTGATGTCAATGCTGGAAACGATATCTTAAAGTTTGAAGATATCAATAGAGATAAAGTTACTTTTGGCACTAAAGGTGATGACCTTATCTTAAAAATTGATGCTGAACATGAGGGATACCAAGAGCTGAGAGATTATGTTGTTATTAAGAATTGGCAAGATGAAAATAGAGGAATTGAAAGCATTGTCTTTGGAGATGGTGAAGTACTTGTACTAGATAAAACGGCAGACTTTTCGGCACTAGAGTTTAATGAAAATTGGATAACAGGTAGGTACTATATCTATGGTAGTGAAAATAATGTCATTACAGGAAGTACGCATAGTGAAGTTATAGAGAGTGGTGCTGGAGATGATAGTGTACAAGCATATGCTGGAAATGACTATCTTTATGGTGGTGTTGGAAATGACACTTTAGATGGTGGTACTGGACATGATACATATGTTTTCAACAGAGGTGATGGTACAGATACGATTATTGATGGTGGTGGTATAGATAGTATTAAGTTTGGTTCAATGATTACTCAAGAAGAGTTACTTATTGAACAAGTTGATGATGATCTTGTTATTGCCCTAAAAGAAGAAGGTAAAGGTTTAGAAGCCTTAACAGATAAAGTGATTTTAACTGACTGGTTTGATGAAGAGACAATTGATAACAGAGTCGAATTGTTAGTCACAGAAGATGGTGGAACCATCGCGATAGCAGACTTTATCATCACACCAACTGAAGATAATGATACCTTAGAATATGGAGATGAAAATAATCATATCGATGCATTAGCAGGCAATGATACCATCCATATTGGTGGTGGAGATGATGTGCTAATTGGAAATAGTGGTGATGATACGTTATATGGTGAAGAGGGTCATGATACTATCTCTGGTGATGAGGGTACTGATACATTGGTGGGTGCAGAGGGTGATGATACTTATCTCTTTGGAAGAGGAGATGGCCAAGATACAATTATCGAAGATGACTTTACAGATTGGAGTAGAACAGGGACTGATACTTTAAAATTTAAAGAGGGGATTAGTAGTGATGATCTAGTCCTCGTGCAGGAAGGTGATGATCTCATTGTAGCACTTAAAGAGGATGGCAAAAGTTTTGAAGCGTTGTCTGACAAAATCACACTTAAAAAGTGGTCAACTTATGATGAAGAAAATGCCAGAGACTATAGTAGAGCATACTACACAGTAGAGAGTTTTAGTTTTAGTGATGGTAGTACTTGGAGTATGGGGGATATTATCGCCCACATAGGTACTGATAGTGGAGAAACTATCCATGGTTTTAATAGTGATGATACCCTTGATGGACAAAAAGGTGATGATCTACTCCAAGGATATTTAGGTGATGATACGTATGTTTATAATCGTGGAGATGGAGAAGATATCATCCATGACTTTGGTCGTAAAGGGGATGATTATAGTTATTATGATGCTGGTAATGATACCTTGCAATTTGGTGCAGGTATTGGTCCGGATGATTTTATAATTACTAGAGATGAAGAGAGTGAAGATATCATTATAACCCTTCTAGAAGAGGGAAAAACGTTTAATGAACTGAATGATAAAATCCTTATTAAAGATTGGTTTAAGGCAAATAATAGAGTAGAAAACATTATATTGGATGATGGTACAGCAATTGAGATTGTTAATTATTTCAGTACTGAACCGACCGAAAATAATGATAAGTTACTCTATGGCAATGGCGATGATATTGTAGATGCTTTAGCTGGAGATGATATTATTATCGCTCAAGGTGGAGATGATATTGTTGATGGCAACAGTGGTGATGACAATCTTCAAGGTGGAGCAGGTAATGATCTTCTGATAGGTGGAGTAGGCAACGATAGCCTAAGAGGTGATATTGGTGATGATAGATTAGAAGGTGGCAGTGGGAATGATATTTATGTTTTTAACTTAGGTGATGGAGAAGATGTTATCAGTGACTACACAGAAGGTGAAAATGAAATAGATACATTGATATTTGGATCTGGGATAGTATCTGAAAACTTAGAATTTATTCGTAGAGAAAATGATTTAACGATTATAATAGATGAAGATAATACTATTAAGATAGAAAATTGGTTTTTAGAGTCAAATTATAAAATAGAGTCGTTCAAATTTATCGATGAATCGGTACTGGGTATTAATGATATAGAAAATCGCGTGAAATATTATGGTGATGAGAGTGATAACACGCTGATAGGTACAGACAATAGTTCAGAAATTTATGGTTTAGAGGGTGATGATACTATTATTGGTAATAGCGGAGATGATCTGCTCTCTGGTGGAGTGGGTAACGATACTTATATCTTTAATCTTGGTGATGGTCATGATACCCTTGATGATTATACTTTAGGAAGTCAAGATATCAATAAAATTATCTTTGGCGAAGGTATTATTTATGAAAATATACAATTATCTAGAGATGGTGATGACATCATTTTTACGATGGATGCAGAAAATTCACTACGTATTAAAGCATGGGAAGTAGATAGAAATGTCACGCAGTTATCCTTTTTCGATGGTAATACCGTTAGTATTGGTAATGATGATGATAATACAATTGTAAGTCATGATGGCATTGACTATATGTTGGGTGGTGCAGGTAATGATACGTATTTGTTTGATAGAGGAACAGGACGTGATACTGTAGTAGATAGAAGCGGTATAGATAGAATCGTATTTGCAGCTGGCATAACAAGTAATGACCTTTTTGTGAAAAAAGAGGGTGATCATTTCTTGATTGCACTCTATGAAGAGGGGAAAAATTTTGATACTTTTTCTGATGTGATTAGCGTTTCACACAATAGTCTTGAACAGATTGTATTTGCTGATGGTAGCAGTTTGGAAATCGATGATATCGTAATTGATCAAGTTGTTGAAGATGATATAGAAGAGCAAGATCAAATAGCAACACTCTATACTGGTAGTTTAAATGAAGATAGTTTAAGCACAGTACATTATTTTAATATATTAGAAAACACAGTTTCACTAGATGTAGATAACGTGACAGATGTAACTATTAATTTAATAGATGCACAGACTGGTACATATGAGGTTTCTGGAAATTTTGATACTTTGCAAGAGGGTGAAGAGATTAAAGTCACCTTTGCGTATGAAGTAAACTATAGTTCTGATGATGTAACACTGATTTCAGGTGTGAAAAAAACAACTTTAACAGTGATAGGTACAAATGATATTCCAGAAGTCACAGGTGAGTTCACCGCTGAAGTGACAGAGGATAGTGTTTCAGGGATTGTTAACGTTGTAGATCTTGATCATGATGAAAACGCAGTACAAGCACAATCAAATACGCTTGGGACACATGGTGTTTTTAACATCGATGTAAACGGTGCTTGGACTTATAGTGTTATCTCTTCTATCCCTGAGGGGGAAACGCAAACAGAGACCTTTTTTGTTGTGAGTAAAGATGGTAGTGTGACAAAAGATATTGTCTTAACAGTTCATGGTTCGGGAGATGCTTCTTCTCATATTGTTGTTGAACAACAAGTCAATACCTATACACAAGATGATCAAGATTCTCCAGTAGTGACAGCATTAAATGATGGAGGATATGTGGTTGTTTGGGAGTCACGTGGACAAGATGGTTCTAATAATGGTATTTTTCTCCAACGGTTTAATAATTTAGGACGAAAAATAGGAGAAGAGCAGCAAGTAAATACGTATACTCAAGATTATCAACAAGCTCCAGCAGTCACCCCATTAAGTGATGGAGGATATGTTGCTGTTTGGGAGTCTCTTGGTTATTCAAATGGACAAGATGGTTCATACTCTGGAGTCTATCTACAACGATTTGATGCATTAGGAGAGAAAGTTGGGACAGAAGAGCAAGTTAACACTTTTACAAAAGGTTATCAAGACTCTCCTTCAATTACAGCATTAAATGATGGTGGATATGTAGTCTCTTGGGAGTCAAGTGGACAAGATGATTCTAGTGATGGTACTTTTTTACAACGTTATGATGCTTTGGGAGATCGTGTAGGAGCAGAGCAACAAGTTAATACCTATACAGACAATTCTCAAAGATCTCCATCACTCAGTGCGTTATCTGATGGAGGATATGTGGTCGTTTGGGACTCTTATCTTCAAGATGGTTCTCGCAATGGTATTTTTCTCCAGCGTTATGATGCTTTAGGAGAGCGTGTGGGAGGAGAGCAACAAGTTAATACCTATACACAAAACTCACAAGAATCTCCAATTGTTACAATGTTTAATGATGGAGGATACATCGTTACGTGGCAGTCAGAAAGGCAAGATGGTTTCCATCATGGTATATATTTTCAACGATTTGATGCTATGGGAGAAAAGAGAGGCGAAGAACAGCAAGCAAACACCTATGTGCACGCTTTTCAAACATCTCCAACAATCACAACGCTTAATGATGGAGGGTTTATCATTGCTTGGACATCAGAAGGGCAGGATGGTTCTGGGAGTGGTATCTTTCTCCAACGCTATGATGCTTTAGGAGAGCGTGTAGGCACAGAAAAGCAGGTCAATAGTTACACAGAAAGTTATCAAAGTAAACCAACAATTACAGGATTAAATGATGGTGGATATGTGATCACTTGGCAGTCTGGTGATTATTCAAATGGCCAAGATGGTTCTGGGAGTGGTGTTTTTCTCCAACAGTTTAACAGTTTAGGTGAGAAAGTTGGAGATAATATCTTAAATATTTCGGGAAGCTTTACGTCTGAAGTAACAGAAGGTAGTGATAGTCTACAGATCTCAGGTATGATCTCGATAGTAGATACTGTTAATGGTATTAGTGGAGTGCAAGCACAAGAAAATATAGAAGGACTGTATGGAACATTTAATATTGCGAGCGATGGAAACTGGACTTATGCCTTAAAGTCATCCGTCTTAGGTGATGGAGAGAGTAAAACAGAAACTTTTCAGGTGAAAAGTGAAGCAGGCTTTTCGGTGAATGATATTGTAGTAACAATCAATGGTACAGGTGTATCTTATAATATAGAAATACTTCCTCAAGTCTACGAAACACAAGTAAATAGTTTTGCGAATGGCTACCAAGGTAATTCAAAAATCACATCATTAATTGATGGTGGATATGTTGTTACCTGGGAGTCTTATGAACAAGATGGTTCTGAAGGTGGTGTATATCTCCAACAATATACGATATCAGGAGATAAAGTAGGAGAAGAACAGCGCGTTAATTCAAGTACTAAGGGTAATCAAGAAGCACCAGTTATTACTGCATTGAATGATGGAGGATATGTAGCTGTTTGGGGGGATCGTGAAGAGTGGGGTAAGGATGATAAGGTATTACTCCAACATTTTAATAGCAGTGGTGTTAAAGTAGGAGAGGTTATAGAAGTTGCCAGTTTTGAAACAAGGTTTGGCAATAATATCACAGTTACATCACTGAGTGATAACGGTTATGTGGTTACTTGGGAAGCACTACCGATCTTAGATAATGGTGAAAGTGCAAGTAACGGTAGTAATATTTATCTACAACAGTTTGATAATAGTGGAAACAGAATAGGTGAAGAAGTAGAAGTCAATAGTTATACCAATGATAACCAAATGCATGCACAAATAGTTGTTTTAGAAAATAATAATTTTGCTATTGTTTGGGATTCGGGCAATACAGGTTACTATGGTAGTACTGGACAAGATGGTTCATCCAGTGGTGTATATTTACAACATTTTGATGCAAACTCAAATAAAGTAGGCGATGAAATACAAGTCAACAGCTATACTGAAGGATCACAACAAAATCCTAAAATCACAACTTTAAGTGATGGAAGCTATATAGTCGTTTGGGAATCAGGTGATAGATCATCAGGACAAGATGGTGATGCTACTGGTATTTATCTTCAAAGATTTGATAGTAGTGGAAATAAAATAGGTGATGAAATACAGGCTAATAGCTTTACACAAGGTTATCAAAGAGATGCAGAGATTACAGCATTGGAAAATGGTAACTATGTCGTGACATGGGTGTCTGGTAATGGGCAAGATGGAAATGCTTCAGGTGTTTATCTACAGCAATTTAATATTGATGGTGAAAAAGTAGGTTCAGAGGTACAAGTAAATAGTACGACAATAGGATATCAAGATCTACCAAGTATCGCAGCGTTGACTAATGGTGGGTATGTTGTTGTTTGGAGTTCAAGTGATAATATTAATCTACAGCAATTTGATGCCAATGGTAGACGCGTTACGGAAGAGATTGTCGTAAATACTTATATGCTTGACTATAAGGATGATCTCAATATTATAGCTTTGAGTGATGGAGGATATACTGTCACATGGAGTTCTGAGGGACAAGATGGTTCAGAGAGTGGTGTTTATCTACAGCAATTTAACAGTATGGGAGAAAAAGTAGGAGAGAATCGTGCCAATCCTTATACGAGTTATACCATCGCAAATTATAGAAATTATGAAGGAAGCTTAAACTATCTACAAGATGCTGATCAAAATACATTTACTTATAGAGTAGATCAGTCAACCATTTATGGTGATTTTGAAATAGATACCGATGGAAGCTGGACTTATACCTCCAATGGTCATGTTGGTCTTGAAGAGGTAAATATCTTGTTAGATGATGGGCAGGGTGGTAGCTTAATCCATACTTTGACATTTAATGTCCAAAATGACGTTGCACTCCCTTTAGTTCTTGATCTTAATGGAAATGAAATAACTTCGACTTCTTTACAAAACTCTTCAGCTTATTTTGATTATGACGGGGATGGAAATAGAGAACATACCGCTTGGCTGGAAAAAGGTGATGCGCAACTTGTAGTAGACATCAACCAAGATGGTAAGATCAATGATGGTAGTGAGATATTTGGAGAGTATACACAACTTCCAGATGGGACATTAGCACAAGATGGCTATGAAGCATTAGCACAGTACGATAGTAATGGTGATAGAGTGATTGATAGTAAAGATGATGCTTTTGGAGATCTTTTGTTGTGGCAAGATAAAAATCAAAACGGTAAGAGTGAATCAGGCGAACTTACTAATATTCAACTTAGCTCCGTAACGGCTATTCACCTTGATAGAGAAGATGGTGTGACATTTGAACAGATGCGTGAAAATGGAAATATCATTATTAATGAAACAAATTATAGTAGTGTTGATGGTGATGGAATTGTGAGAGATATTGGATTTGTCTATGATGCACTAGATACGATTACTACCAATGACACTTTAAATGCCTCTTTTGAGGGTATTTTATCAGGTGAGGAGGGGGATGATACCTACCTTTACCGTGTAGGTGATGGGATCATGGAGATTGACGATAAAGGGGATGGTGTTGATACACTGAAGTTTGGTGAGGGTATTACACAAGCGCATCTTATCGTCAAATGGGATAAGAGTAACAATGGTCTTATTATCGGTCTAAAAGAGAGTGTGGAGAGTACCACGGCTTTAGGTGATCTAGACGATAAAGTGATGTTGCATCATTGGTTTGACGAGAGTGGATTGATAGAGAAGATCACTTTTGCTGATGGAAGTATACTAGAGAGAGAATCTATCTATAACCTTTTACTTGAAACCAAAGAAGGTCAAGAGTTAACAGCACGTGTTTTAGATGAAAATGGAGCACTTGTTGGTGGAGATTATCGTGATATCCTTTATGGTAGTACAGGTGAAGAAAAGTTAGAAGGTTTAGGTGGAAATGACTTCTTAAAAGGGGAAGCAGGAGATGACCTTTTACTTGCTGGTGAAGGAGATGACTCTCTTGAAGGTGGTAAAGGAGATGATTCACTCTATGGTGAAAGTGGTGATGATTACTATATCTATAATCGAGGAGATGGTAAAGATTTAGTTATTGAGTCTTCGGGGAATGATGCACTTATATTAGGAGAAGGGATTACAAATGATGATCTAATTGTCCAAAAAGATGGATATGATCTCTTGATAGGTCTTAAAGAAGGGGACAAAACTTTAGCTGAACTCAGTGATGTTATTAGAATCGAAAACCAGTATATCAAAGGTTTTGAAGTTGAAAATATAGAGTTTTATGACGGAAGTACCATGATACTTCCATCAAATAACAAACCAATCATAGAAGATCTCAACCTCACACTGCAAGAAGATAGTAGTCTTGAAGGTCTCTTTAATATTACTGGAAATACAGAAGGTTTAGTGTATGAAGTACTTAATAGCTCTGAAAATGCCAACTTAAACATCGATGACGAAGGAAATTATACCTACACACCACATGCCAACTATAACGGTACAGATACTATCGTAGTACAAGTGAGCAACCAAGATGGACTCAGTGATACAGCCACATTGACTTTTACTATCGAAGCAGTCAATGACACTCCAATAGCAGAAGAAGATAGTGCAAATGTCAATGAAAATGCTACTTTAGTCATAGGTGTAGATATGCTTCTTGCTAATGATACAGATGTCGATAGTGGTGATATTCTCAGTGTCACAACAGTAACAGCGCCTTTAGGTAAAGGAAGTGTCTCATTTGAAAATGATCAAGTGACATTTAATACCGGTAGTGATTTTGATCACTTAGCTGTAGGTGAACGTGAAATAGTTGCACTTACGTATACGATCGAAGATAGTGCAGGAGCTACTGCAACTTCAACTATTTCTGTAACTATTACAGGTAGTAACGATAGACCAATGATAGAGATAATACCAGGACAAAGTGTGTTGGAAGATAGTGCACTTATCACAGGAGTTGTCACTGCAAAAGATATTGATCACAATGCGACACTGACATTTACCACATTAGCAACTATTGCAGGCTTTACATTGGAGCGTGATGGAAATTACAGTTTTGATCCATCAAATTCTGCTTACCAATCTTTAGCGCAAGATGAAGTACAAACCCTCAGTATACCGATTACAGTGACAGATGAACATGATGCTACCGATACACAATCATTGACCATTACCATTACAGGCACCAATGATAGACCTGTTGCAACCATTGATACAATAACACTAGATGAAGATAACAGTGTAACCATAGATCTATTAGCCAATGATAGAGATATTGATGGGGATACCTTAAACCTTGAAAGTATCACAGCAAATCCACTGCATGGTTCACTCACTATTACTGATGAAGGTGAAGTCATTTACACCCCTGATGCGAACTACTTTGGTAGTGACAGTTTTGACTATAGCATCACAGATAGTCATGGTGCAACAGCGACATCAACCGTAGAACTCAGTGTCAACAGTATTAACGATGCACCAACTATTACATTAACAAATGAGACAATTCTTTTAGAAGACACCACTCAAGCAAGTGGTATGATTGTCGCTAATGATATCGAAGGTGATAGCCTCTCTTATAGTATTAGTACAAATCCAAGTCATGGTGTACTTGAAGTTGATACAGATGGAAACTGGAATTACAGAGTAGAGAGTACTTATGTTGGAAATGATAGTGCCGTTATTGTGATTGACGATGGCAACGGAGGTACTGTCTCTAAAACGATAAACTTTACCATTGATAATGATCCTATTACTGGGGATGAGAGCAGAGATCGACTTCGAGGAACCAATGAAGTTGATATCATCAATGGTCTTGCAGGAAACGATAGACTTTATGGTTATAGAGGAGATGATCAACTCTTTGGTGGTGAAGGGAATGACAAACTTTACGGTGATGACGGTACTGATCAACTCACTGGAGGAAAAGGAGATGACTATTTAAGAGGTGATCGAGGTAGTGATACCTACTATTATAATTTTGGTGATGGACATGATACGATAAGAGATTATGATAGAGATCGTAATAATAGAGATCAAGTTGTCTTTGGAGAAGGAATTTCTAGTAACGAGATTGAATTTTTACGTGATAGAAATGACCTCATCCTTAAGCTTGATGCTCATAATAGCGTTACCATTGATAACTGGTACAGTTCCACTGGACGTTATAAAATAGAATCAGTCGCTTTTTCTGATGGTAACACCCTCTCACTTGAAGCGATAGAATCACTTGTGATGATAAATGGAGATGAGAGAAACAATTCACTTCGTGGCTCCAATGATGACGATAGAATCAATGGCTTTGGTGGAAATGATAGACTCTACGGTTATAATGGAAATGATCAGCTTATGGGTGGAGAAGGTAGAGATAAACTCTATGGTAGTCAAGGAGAAGATCAATTGACCGGAGGTAGAGGTGATGACTACCTAGATGGAGGTAGAGGAAATGATACTTACCACTTTAGTCTAGGAGATGGACATGATCGTATTAATGACTATGACAGAGCAACAGACAATAGTGATCAGATAGTCTTGGGTGAAGGCATTGACCCAAGTAGTGTAGAAGTACTTAGAGATCGTAATGATATGATTTTGAAAATTGACGAAAACAATAGTCTTACCATAGAAAATTGGTATAGCTATAAATCACGTTATAAAATTGAAGAGGTACATTTTGCTGATGGTAGCATAGAGACCATTGATACACTTGAAGCAGCTGCAGTGATCCAAGGAGATGATAGAAATAACACCCTACGAGGTTCAAATGAAGCTGATAGTCTTAGCGGTTTAGAGGGCAATGACAGACTTTACGGTTACAAAGGTGATGATAAGCTTGATGGTGGAAAAGGTCGAGATACCCTCATCGGTGATCGTGGTAGTGATAGTTACTATTTTACTAAAGGGGATGGATCAGATAAGATCTATGAGTATGGCAAAGAGAGTGACACGATATACTTTGCACAAGATGTAAACCAAGAAGATATTGCACTCTTTATGGAAGGTAGAGACTTGATTATTAGTTATGGTGAAGGAGATGATATCACCGTGAAATATCAATCCTATTCCAATAGTGGTGTTGAAAAAGTGGCTTTAGAGGATGGAAGCTATATCACCAATGATGATATGAATCAAATTATACAAAGTATCAATGCCTATGCTAGTGAAAATGGTATAGAGGTTGATAGTGTCAATGATGTAAAAGAAAATGCACAGTTGATGAATATCGTATCTAACGGTTGGCATGCATAGCCATTTTCAAAGTGGGAAAAATTTCCCATTTTGAGAAAAAGCAAAACAATAATTTTGTACTATATCTCTTATTTAAAGTGAGACAAACATGAAGAGATGGAAAAACTGGGCAAGAACAACTTGTTGTCAATCAAAAGATATCTTATATCCAGAAAGTTTAGAAGAGATTACCGATATCGTCAAACTCTGCAATGCTAATAAAACAGCTATTAAAGTTGTAGGTGCGGCACACTCCTATAATGACATCTTTTGTACGGGTGAAAATGGTATACAACTTTCACTCAAGAAGTTTAATAGACTCGAACATATAGATAAATCAAAAAATCAAGTTACTTTTCAAGCAGGTATGCGTACCCCTAAATTGATCAAGCTTTTAAAGGAAGAGGGACTCTCAATTTCAAACCTCGGTACCAATATCTTTGATAATATAGCGGGCAGTTGTGCTACAGGGTATCATGGTAGTGGGATAAACTATCAGATATTTAGCTCTTTTGTTGTCTCCTTTGAGATGGTTACTCCCACTGGAGAGAAAAAAGTCATTCACAAAGAAGATACAGAGTTTGATATTTATGCAGTGAGTCTAGGGATGCTTGGAATTGTCACCCGTATTACACTTCAGGTAGAGCCCTATTTTAAACTTGAAGTAATTGAGAAAAAGATGGCTTTTAAAGAGATCGAGGCAGAGTTTGAGACACTGTTAAAAGAGAATGATCACTTTAAGTTTATCTGGATTCCGCATACCTCAGACTTTATGGTTTGGCTTGGAAATAGAACCACCAAAGAGAGTTCAAGTGCTTTTAAAAAGTTTATGACTTACTTTACAACAGGTGTTTTGATCAACAACTTTTTACATGAGCTTATCTTATTTGGTGCCTCTTTTAAACGTAGCCTTATTCCCGCCGTAAATCGTTTCATGAGCAAGCGCTTGATTCCTGAAAAGAGTGAAAGTATCTATCCTTCTCATTGGGCTTTCTTTTTACCGCATGTACTTAAACAAGATGTGGTAGAGTATGCCTTTGATATCAAAGACACTTTTCGTGTATTTCAAGAGATTATTGACATGATAGAGCAAAAAAAGATCTATGTCGATACCCCGATAGAGGTACGTTTTGTGAAAGCTGATAGTTATTGGATGAGTCCTACACAAGGCAAAGACAGCTGTTTTATTGGGACTAAAATCCATTTTCCTCTACGTAAGAAACCAGAGTATTTTCGCTATTTTAGTGAAGTAGATGCGATTTTGTTAGAGTACCAAGGGAAACCACACTGGGGAAAACAGTTTAGAATTACAACAGAAGATTTTCGTCAAAACTATCCAAAATGGGATGAATTTTGGCAGTTTGTCGATGAAAATGACCCTAATAAAATCTTTAGCAACAGTTTCTCCAAACGCTTACGTGGTCTGTAGATAGATCACTTTTTGCGTATCTAAACTTTCACGACCCGCTTCTAAGATCTGAGTGACGAGTTGTGTATTTGCGATTGTGGGTAATTTTTCATTAAAGCATGTTAATTTTTTGGGATCTTGTTTCAGTGTGATAGCTGCTTCGATAAAAGTGGCAATACTCTTATATCCATAGCTCTCTTGACCTGCAAATTTACCTTCACGAGGGGTATATTTCATAAAAAGAGGATTGGCACTTTTAAAACTACTGCTATCGCTGGAGAGTGTATATCCACGATGTGCTTGGTCTATATTGATCTCTCCTTTTTGTCCCATGTAAAAAAAACGTTGTTGGGAGTGTACATCAGAAGGAGGTGCGATCCAAGAAGCGGTATGGATACTAGTTCCTAGACTTCCATCACTATTTTGCCATTGTACCGTGAGTGTGATTGTATCTTCAACCTCTCGTTGCAGTTTTTTATCTGCAACACCTGTTGCTTTTGTTGCATATACAGAGCACGGTTTTGCCTCTTTTTGAATCGCCCAACAGAGCAGATCTATATGGTGAGCGTTTAAATAGTAGCTTATATCACTCGAGAGACCCGCCCAAGAAGCAAAGGTATCAAGTTGACTCTTAGGTTGGCTCATGTAACTAGTCATAAAGCTAAAGTGTCCAAAAGTTTTCATTTGATCCACAGCATCTGCATAGATAGGATCAAAGCGTTTATGGACTTCAAGCATCAACAAAAGCTCTTTTTCATGGGCAATCTTCTCTAAAGTGAGGTGTTCTTGCATGGTTTTGACTAGAGGTTTAGCAACGAGCACATGCATTCCCGCTTCAAGTGCATCTTTTGTCATCTCATAATGGATATCATCAGGTGTAAAAATAAGTACAGCTGAGCCTTTAGGTAATGTTTTCAGTGCCTCTTTGTAAGCATAAGGATCAATTTTTTCTGTTTTGGGGTAGGCTGTAAAAGAGGTATTAAGTGTTGGGTAGGCTGCTTTAAGATTAGTCTCAAAATGTTTCTCTATGAAATTAAAACGTTTACTGTTACGTCCAGCAAGTTTGATCTCTCCTATGAAACCACGATCTCTAAGATCAAAAAGTGTCAGGGCAATAACACCAAAACTTTTATCAGAGTTGGCTGCATCATCACCAGAGAGTCCTGTAACATACTCTCCTATGCCTATAACCAGTACATCAATCATATACGTCCTTTTGTTGTATTTATCATGTGTACAGTACCTGCTTGGATACCAAGTGCTTTGAGTTGTATTTGTGAGCGTTCATCTTTAGATGCCATCTTCTGTTCATGATACTTTTCACGATCTTCACAGGCCCATTGCGTCTGCCATATGACACTTGGTAGGTCGATGATCTTTGCTTGCATCTGTTGGGGTTTTAAGTGTTGTAGTAGTGAAATTGTTACAACCTCTTCAACGCCACCAGGGATTTGAGGTAGATTACCGCTTGAGATACTTAAAAAACCTGTCAATCCCAACTTATTGATATTCCACAGGGCAAGTGTGTTCCATGGTGTGGTCCAACCATCTATGGTACAGACTTCATCTTGGTGTCCATGACGGTCAAGTAGTTTAGCCCCCACTACTAAAGTATCCTCATCTAAGTAACGCTCCAAAGTGAGCATATCTTCTATCGAAATTTCCACTTCAATACTTTGAAACAGAAGCTCTTTTGCGCCTACTGAGAGGGCCTTTTCGACGAGCATATTAAGAGGTTGCGTATAACTGATCCATGGGTGGATATGAAAGACTTTGATTTTTTCACCAAAACTCATCAACATCTTACCTGCTGTATCAAAATAGCGTTGATCTACGACCACAATTAAAAGATCGCAATAGTGGAGTACATGTTCACACCAATGTGTTAATTTTTCAAGATCAATAGGGATACTTTCATTGCTTGTATGCAGTCTTGTTGCGGCAACTCTCACTTTTTACTCCTTGTACCTAAAAGGATCTCTCCATGTATTATTTTTTCATACATATTTTGGTCTAAAGGAGTATAACAATCATCATATAAAATGTAATAGTTTCCTGAGCTATACCCTCGGATACCCTCTTTTGAGAGTTTTGTTTTTTGGATTTTAAGCGTAGAGGTGGTTTGGTGCTTTTCTCTCTCTATCTTGATGATATAGGGGAGGGCATAGGAAGCAAGTTTAGCTTGTAAGTACCTATAGAGTTTTGGGAGATCAACGCTACCATAATGAGGTACTAAGGAAGCCATACCAATTTTTCCATCAATATGTGGCAATGTGATACCGTAAACGACCACTTCCTGATATCCTCCTATCTCTCTAATCGCCTCTTCAACATCTGCACAGGCGACATTTTCACCTTTAAAGCGATAGCTATCACCTAACCTTTCGATAAAAGTATAAAACCCCTCACTATCTCGTTTTAAAAGATCTCCCGAACGCCACCAGAGGTCTCCATGGGTTCTAAGATTAGGTGTTACTTTTGTATTATCGAGTGTGGGATCAAGATAGCCTTGATATTTTCCACTCTCTACTAAAAAGAGTGCTTCTCCATTTTGATTAAAACCTACTTCCCGATCATGTTCATCGACAAGCATCATCTCTTTAGAGGTGTCGATAGAGGGTGGTATATAGCCACAAAAACCAGCAATATTCATCCAGTTTGTCAGTGCACCTGCAGGCATCTCTGTTGCACCAAAATGTTCGACCACATGTTGGATCTCATAACGTTTAATTACTCTCTGCCATAGTGATTTATTGAGTCCATTTCCAAAGATGACTTTGAGGTATTTGTTAGGGTTTGAGGTATGATTGTCTGAGGTGATAAGATAACGCCAAAGTTCTCCAATATAGACCATATGGCTACATCGGTAAGTATTGATATCTTCAAAAAAGCTAGAAACTGAAAACTTAGGACGAATGACTGCCGTAGCACCTGCGGTAATCACACTTGAAAAAGCAACTGCCAAGGCATTACCATGGTAAAGAGGAAGTGGGATATAACAACGATCCTCACTCTCCATAGCGGTACGAAGACTCCATGCGATGCCTGCACCTATCATACGACGATGGCTAAATAAAGCTGGTTTACTCGGTCCGCTTGTCCCACTGGTAAAGATTACAAAGGCAGGATCTTCAAGTGCGTTAGCATGTGGATTTGTGTATTTTTGAGCACTGCTATTTGATAGAATGTGATGGATATCATGATCTATTAATCCCTCAATCTCATTGCCTAATACGATTTTAATTTGATTTTTTTGTGCCAAAGTCTTTAATCGATTAGCAGGTTCACGATTGTTAAAAAGGATCGCTGTACATCCCGCTTTATTGATCCCAATAAGGGCTGCTAAAAAGAGAAATGAGTTTGGGAAGTTTAGACCGATATATTTTTCACCTGTATGATTTTGTAGAAAGTTTGCTACTTTATTGCCTGCTTCATTGAGTGCTTGATAGCTATAGGTTTGGTTAGTTTGGGTTTCAATAATGACATTTTTCTCTGGATACTGAATCGCAATATTTTCAAATACCGTGATCCAATTGGTAATATCTGTGTTTGAAATCCCTTCCCATTGATGGGACTCTTCTTGTGAAAGTGTTTGGTAGAGGGTTTCTCTACCGATAGTCGTACTATTTTGTGCATAGATAGATTGGATAAATGCTTCTCTCATGTTAGACAGTATATCTAAATAAGATAAATTTTATCCTATTTTATTAGCCAGTTGCTCTGGCAAAAGCCCCATCGAAGCTTCTACTTTTTGGGTATTACCATGGGTGATAAAGTGGTCTTCATATTCAAAAGAGGTGATAGTCACACCTTCTATTCCCAACTCTTGTATGGCACTAGCAACACCACCCATTTTAGCCGAATCACTGAAAATATACCACTTCGTATATTTTTTACTCAATCTTCTAAGGGTTTGTTCATCTAATGGTTTGACAAAGATAAGGTCTAAGATAGCGACATCTTGATCCAGTTGTGCTGCTGTCTCACATGCCCGTCCAACACCGTTGCCATATCCGATTAGTAAGATATCACTCTCACCCCCTTTGAGTAGTTGTGCCTTACCTAAGGTAAAAGGTTTACTCTCATAAGGAGCAGGTAAAAATGCCCCTCTAGGGTAACGAAATGCACAAGGTGTTTGCATCTCATAGGCAAACTCGATAGCGTATTGCATACTTGCTTCATCCCGTGGTGCAAAAAGTGTCATGTTGGGGATGGCTCTAAGGTAGGAGATATCAAAAGCCCCTTGATGTGTCTCTCCATCTTCACCTACAATACCTGCACGATCAATTGCAAATACGACTGGAAGACCAATAATACAAGCATCATGAATCACTTGATCATAAGCACGTTGTAAAAAAGTAGAGTAGATTGCGATATAAGGTTTAAATCCCTCTTTTGCCATCGCACACATTGAGGTAACGGCATGTTGTTCTGCAATGGCGACATCCCAAAATCTCTCAGGTAGAGTTTCCATCAATATTTTGATACCTGTACCACTTGGCATTGCGGCAGTGACACCAACAACATCTTCTTTCTCTTGTGCTAGTGCAAGGAGTGATTCACCAAACATAGTCGTAGCATTTTTAGTGCCTGATTTTTTCTTCGCTTTACCACTCTCTAGTTCAAATGGACTGACCCCATGCCAATGTTCAAATGAACCCTCAGCGATACCATACCCTTTTCCTTTTATGGTCTGTGCATGGAGGATGACGGGTTTTTTCATCTCTTTGGCAATCGTAAAAGATTCGATCAGTGCTTCGATATCATGTCCATTGGTTGGACCAATATACTCCAGCCCAAGCTCTTCAAACAAGATACCAGGGGTGATAAGTTTGAAACTCTCTTCAAACTTTTTTGCCATATAGGTTGCACCTTCAGGAAAGTGCTCTAAGACATGTGCTGTTTTGGTTTTGATTTTTTGGTAGATACGCCCAGCCATCACTTGTGAGAGATAGTTACTGATCGCCCCTATAGGTTTTGCGATACTCATCTCATTATCATTTAAAATGATCACACAAGGATATTTTGCATGGCCTAGCTCATTCATCGCTTCATAGACCATACCTGCGGTCATCGATCCATCACCAATCATCGCAATGGGTAAACGATCTTCACCTTTGAGTTTAATCGCTTTAGCTGCACCAACCGCCAATGAGATAGAGGTAGAGCTGTGTCCAGCCACAAAGTAGTCATAAGGAGATTCACTAGGTTTTGTGTATCCGCTGATACCCCCAAACTGTCTCAATGTATCAAACTTTTCCCATCTATCGGTTAATAACTTATGTGCATAGGCTTGATGTGAAACATCATAAATAAAGGGATCATTTTCTGCATCAAAGACATAATGCATCGCAACAATGAGCTCTACTACACCCAGTGTTGAACTTAGATGTCCACCATTTTGACTGACTGTCTCTAAAATCTTTTTACGGATATCTGTACATAGTGCATTGAGTTCGTCAATGCTTTTTTCTTTTATATTCATACTACTTCTACTCTTTACCAATAAGGTCCATAGCTTTATTTAGTCGCGTCGAGATAGTGCCGTCAATATTTGTAGTATCACTCAAAATGACGACTCCCCCCGGACTGATTGCTTCGTCTGCCTCTATCTTAATAGAATCCCCGTTAAATTGTTCTGATATCTCTTTAAAATCAAAAGGATTTACCTTAATTTTGAATGTAGCAACACTTTTTAAGGAGTCAATGAGTGCTGATGCGATTGATTTTGCGACATGAGATGAATTTTGCTCTAACTCTTTTTTGATCACTTTTTGTGCGATTAAAACTGCACTCTCAATTAAATCTTCTTCAATATTGACAAATTGTCCCGCTATTGTGCTAGTCTGCTCATCTAGTAGTGTGATAGATCTAATGAGTTGACTTTTAAGATCATCATTTTCACCCTGTATACTCTCTCCAGTCTCTTTAATTCCTTCTGCTTTACCTGCTTCAAAAGCTTCATTTTTAGCAATTGTTAATTCCTCTTGCCTACTTTTTTTTTCGTTTTCAAGTTCCATTTGTAAAGAGACAATTTCAGAAGTAAGCAGGTCAATTTTTTCTAAAAATTCGGATGAATTCTCTTGTGTCTGCTCCTCTGTTTCACTCTCATCAGGTAGGTTTTCTTCAAGGGTTCCCTTAAAAATATTGGTATTAAATTGATCTGTTTTATTCTCTATCTCAAGTTTGCCAAATTCATATTTTTGTACCTTAACAGATCCTGTACTTTTGGCATTGATGACATCGCTCATGATTACTCAATCACCTCATCAGCTTCACCAATTTGTACTAACCCTTTTTCTGCTAGTTTTTGTACTTCTTCAACAATTTTTCGTTGTGCTTCTTCTACATCTTTGACTTTCGTAGCACCTAAAAAGCCCATCTCTTCTTCAAATGCTTCAGCGGCACGTTGAGACATGTTTTCCAAAAACTTCTCTTTCAAATCTCCGCCACTCCCTTTGAGTGCAACCATGAGTTGATTTTTATCGAGTACTTTTAGGAGCTCACGAATTGCTGCGGCGTCAAGTTTATTGATATCTTCAAAAGTAAACATAAGTTCTTTGATGACATTGGCAAGATCATTATCTGATTTTTCAATAAGCTCCATGGTTGACTTGGTTGCTTTTTGTCCTAATTTATTGAGGATCTCAGCCACTGCACGAGGTCCACCCACTTCAACCTTATAAGAGGTAAGTGACTCTAGCTTACTCTCTAATACTGCTGAGACTCTTTTGATGATCGCAGGAGAGATATCCCCCAAGTTTGCCATACGTATGGTGACATCAGCTCTTAAGTCATCTTCAAAAAATGAGAGTGTTTCTGCTGCAGAGACAGGATTCATATGTGCTAAGATTAACGCAATAGTTTGAGGATGTTCGGTGACGATAAAGTCTGCAAGTTGTTCAGGTTTTACTTTTGAAAGAAAATTAAAACTTTTGGCTTCACTGATATCTTTGGAGAGTTTATTTAAAATAGATTGTGCCGTATCAGGACCAAAGGTTTTAAATAAAATCTCTTTAGCATAGTCAAAACCACCATTAACGATATATTGGTTAGATTGAAAAAGAGCAGAAAACTCTTCAAGGACTGCTGTTGCAACAGGTTTATCTACATTTTCAAGTTGTACGATACCAGAAGAGAGTTCAGTCACCATCTCGACATCCATATTGGCAAATAGTCTTGACGTTGTCTCATCGCCTAACTGTGTCAGTAAGATCGATAATTTTTTATCGATCGTCAAACCATCATAGATCTCTTGTTGTTCTGGGGTTAGTTCAGTATTCATTTAAAACTCTTTATCATTATCAACGATTGATTTAATCAGCTTAGCTGCATCTTCAGGATGTTGTTCAATCTCAGAGCGTATTTTTTGCAGTAAGACATCATGTTTGATCTCATCTTCATCCACAGGACCTGAGATTCCCAACTCCTCTTCTGCTTTTCTTTTGGCCTCATTATACTCTCTGAGTGCATCTGTATCTTCTTGATCCTCTTCCACTTCAATCTCTTCAATATCTTGGCTCTCTGCTTCATAGTCTTGAAGCATTCGCTCCCCAAATGGTGCAATAATTTTTTTATAAAAGATAAAGAGTAAAACGGCAGCAAATAAAAATTTTAACAGCGGTAAAAATGGCGTGACATAATTGTTTGCAATATTAGAGACATTTTCTGCTAAATCATCAGGCTTCGCAGAAGAGGGGTTAAATTCAAAATTACTCACAGCGACTTGGTCACCACGTTTTTGATCATAACCGAAGCTATTTTTCACGATATTGGTGATCGCATCAATTTCACTACCCTCTAAAGCTATATATTCAACCTCCGGGAGTGGATTTCCCTCTGCATCTTTTTTGGCTTGATATTTTCCATCTACAACGACTGAAGCCGTGACACGCTTGATTCTGGCAAACTCACCTTTGATATTGGTGACTTTCTTAGAAATCTCATAGTTAGTTGTAGTGGAGCTTTTTTCGTACTTTTCACCCTCATTTTTATTTTCATCTACCCCTTGCACAGGACCTATATTGCTAATGGCACCTGGTACACCACCTGTCTCTTTGGTTTTGCTTCCCTCTTTAGTTTCTTCGGTACTTTGTTCACTTCGTACCACAGACTCAGGATCATAAAACTCACTGACTGTATTTTTTTGTTCAAAGTCAAAATCAATGCTTACTTTGGCAACAACCTTGTTACTTCCCCCAAGAATAGGTGCCAATACTTTTTCAATTTTTTGCTCATAAGCACGTTCAAAATCATTTTTATATTTAATCTGTGCAGCAACGATATCAGACTCAAAACCATCTGTACTTTCAGTGCCTAATGACTCTCCGTCTTGATTGACAACTTGTACATTTTCAACACGCAGTTTTGCGACAGAAGCAGCGATAAGATTTTTAATTCCGATGATCTGTTTATTGGCAAGTTTCATACTAGGATGGATGCTTAGTACTACAGAGGCTGTAGGGTAGGTCTGTTTCTCCACAAATACACTCTCTTTAGGCAGTGCAATATGTACCTTGGCATCTTCGATAGGCGTCAGTGAACCGATCGTGCGTGCCAGTTCACCCTCTAAAGCTCTAAGGTATTTGATCTTTTGTGCAAAGTCAGTTTCTCCGAAGTCCTGTTTATCAAAGAGTTCAAAACCTACTTTACTATTTTTAGGAATCCCAAGTGCAGCAACTGCAATACGCTCTTTATAGACCACCTCTTTGGGTACTTTGATAGTGCCTTCATCTAGTAGTTTATATGGGACACCATCTTTTTCAAGTTGTTCGATCACTAGTGCTGAGTCTGAAGCGTTGATATTGTCAAAGAGTACGCCGTAACCATCGGCACTACTCTTTTGGGCATTGGTATAAAGTACCAAAAAGACGATAAAGCCAATCACTGAGATTGTAGAGGTACCAATGATCGCTTTTTGTTTGGTTGAAAGGTTTTGAAAAAGCGCTGTTATCTGTTCTAAAAGCGTCTTAAAGTCCATCTTTTTCCTATGCTGTTAAAACCTTTGTGAAGGTCTCAAAAAATTTGCTATTTTGTGTAGGTGTTCCAATCGTAATACGAATCGCATTGACCCCATAGCTGGTTAAATCTCTCACGATTATACCTTTTTTTAATAATAATTGAGCCACCTCTTTAGAGTTAAGATTTTCGTTAAAGATTAAAGTAATAAAATTAGTATAACTTTTGATAAAATCTATTTTATTTTCTTTGGCAAATGTTTCGTAGCGTTCCATTTCAGAGAAGTTCAGTGCAACTGCTTCATTCACGAAGGCTTGATCTTCCAAGGCAGTTGTTGCTGCGACTAAAGAGAGTGTAGTGACATTAAAAGGAGGACGTACTTTATAGAGTGTATCGATGACCTCTTTTGCCCCAATACCATATCCCACACGCATACCGCCTAAACCATAAGCTTTAGAAAATGTACCTAGATAAAGTGTATTGGGAAAAGTTGCAATTAAGTCTGAGGGATCAATCTTATAATCACTATCTTTATACGATGCGTACTCTTGATATGCCCCATCAACGACAACCAGTGTCTCTGTGTCAACTTGTGCGATAAACTCATACACCTCTGCTCTGCTTAATGACTCCCCTAATGGATTGTTTGGAAGGCATAAAAAGATAACAGCAATATCTGGATTGGCTTTATACAGTGCTAAGAATTCTGCAAGATCATGTTGTTGGGATGTGGTTTTAATCACAGGTGCAGCAATCTGTTTTGCATAGATATCATACATCGCAAATGTGACACCCGCTGTGAGAACCTTTTGTGTGGGGTTGGCTTTTGCACGGATAGCAAAGTTGATCACTTCATCACTTCCTGCACCAATGATAAGGTTCTCTTGCGTGACACCAAACTGTTTTGCTAATCCACTTTTAAGTGTAACCATCGCATCATCAGGGTACATGAACATCTTATGTGCACTATTTTGTACCGCCTCAACCACTTTAGGACTAACACCATTGGGGTTTTCATTGCTCGCAAGCTTTACGATCTCCTCCTCTTTGATCCCATATTCACGCATCACAAGCTCTATGGGTTTTCCCCCTTCATAAGTTTTAATCTCTGCAAGTTCAGGATTAAATTGCATCTTTTTCTCCATTGACATAGCTTCCTAGCCATTTAATTTTATTCGGTGAGTTTTCAATCAGCGCTTTGATTTTTTCGTCATCAATATGTCCTTTAAAGTCAATAAAAAAGATGGATTGAAAGTTTTTCTCTTTGAGTGGACGTGACTCAATTTTAGTAAGGTTGATACCTTTATCTTGAAAACTTTGTAAAAATGCGACCAAACTACCTGGCTTATCTTCTGTTTTTGCAAGGATCGAGGTTTTATCACTATCCCCTTTTTGGTTTTTAAAATCACTGAGGATTAAAAACCTCGTCTGGTTGGCTAAATTATCTTCAATCTTTTCAAAATGAATTGGTAGTTTGTTTAGTTTTGCCGCGATATGTGAACAGATAGCTGCAGAGCTTGTATCATCTTTTGCACGCCTTGCTGCTGCTGAGGTTGAACGTGTGGGGATAAACTCTACATCTTGTAAAAGGTGCTCTTCAAGAAAGTTTTTACATTGGTTATAGCCTTGTGGATGTGAGTAGATACGTTTGATATCTTTAAGCTCTTCTACCACAGTTGCAAAAGAGTGGTGGATATCCATGTAGGCTTCTGCTACGATGAGTGAGTTATACTTACCTAAGCAGTCTAGTGTTGCACCCACTGCACCGTCAGTATTGTTCTCGATTGGGACAACACCAAATTTTGCCTCTTTATTTTCTAATACTTTAAAGACAGCTTCTATGGAGTTGAGCGGCAGATAAGAGCTCATTGCACCAAAGCGTGCTTCTGCTGTTTGGTGTGAGTAGCTTCCCTCAGGTCCAAGGTAAGCCACTTTTTCTGGAAGTTCAAGATTTCGACTCACTGCAAAAATCTCCATGTAGATCGCCTCTATGGCATCAGGTGTCAAGTGACCATCATTTTTTTCACAGAGTCTTTGTATGATCTGTTGCTCACGTTCAGGTCGATAGATGCTAGAGCCGTCATTTTGTTTCACTTTTCCCACCGCTTCTACATACTCCATACGTTTGTTTAAAAGCTCTAAAAGCGTGTCGTCTAGGGTGTTAATGTGTACTCTTAATTCCTCTAAAGTCATTTGATAAACTCCTTTTCTAGTGCGATCATATCTTCAAAGTTTTCACGTTTTCGGATCAATCGATCTTTACCATTTTCGAGTGCAACTTCTGCGACTTTCCCTCTCGTGTTATAGTTACTGCTCATGGTATAACAGTAAGCACCTGCTGATTTGAGTACCAAGAGATCATTGTGTTCTGTGTGTGGTAACGCTATATCTTTGGCAAAGAAATCACCGCTTTCACACACAGGACCTACGACATCTGCCTTACTGACATTGTCATGTTTGTCTACAACTTCGATCTGATGATACGCGTTATAGAGAGAAGGTCGTATGAGGTCATTCATCGCCCCATCAACAATGACAAAGCGTTTATTTTCATTTGTTTTTTCATAGAGGACTTTAGTTAAGAAATACCCACTCTCTCCCACTAAGAATCTTCCTGGTTCACACATGATAGTCACATCAAGTGTCGCAAGTGTGGAGAAGATTGCTTGTGCATAATCATAAGGGTTGATGAGCGTTTCGTCATTGTATTGTATCCCTAAGCCTCCACCGATATCGAAAAACTTGATTTTGATATCAAGTGCTTTAAGATTTCTTACCAGATCAGCAACCACTTCACTTGATTCACGAATGGGGTCAAGCTCTGTGAGTTGTGAACCGATATGAAAGTGGATACCTACAGGATCTAAAAATGGTGATTTTTTAGCTTGGATATACATACGTTTTGCATCTTCGATATCTACACCAAATTTATTACTACTAAGCCCTGTTGAGATATAAGGGTGTGTTTTAGGGTCAATATTTGGGTTTACTCTGATACTGATACGTGCTACTTTGTCAACGGCTTTTGCCATAAGCTCTACACGTGCTAACTCTGCTTCACTCTCAAGGTTGATCATGAGGATATCTTTCTCTATTGCCTCTTTGATCTCGTCATCTTTTTTACCCACACCACTGAAGATAATCTTATAGGCGGGGACACCTGCTAAAAATGCACGATTAACTTCTCCGATAGAGACACAGTCACATCCTGCACCTAAATCACCTAAATGTTTAACAACTGAAAGGTTTGAGTTGGCTTTAACGGCATAGCAGATGAGTGATTTTTTGGCACGAAATGCCTCTTTAAGTGCATTATATCTTGTGGTGATATGATCGAAGTCATAGAGGTAAAGTGGTGTAGCATATTTATCGCTTAAGGCTTGAAAATTTATCATTTAAAGTACCCTGTTTTTGAGGGATATTATCGAAAAATCTCTTAGGGGTTGGTTGAAGAGGGGTGGGAGTTGGCTTTACTCCCTGTTTTGCTTTTTATGTCTGGTAACGTAAATAGCAATACCAATCACTAAAAGTACAAAAATCCCGATTGTAATCTCTTTAAGATGTGCTCTCCATAGCTCTTCATGTGCACCTGCATAATATCCAAGAACGGCTAAGATCGCTACCCAAATACCTGCACCGAGTGTAGTATAGGTACTAAACTCGAAGATATTCATCCGTGAGAGTCCCGCAGGTAGAGAGATAAGCTGTCTAATACCAGGTATAAGCCTTCCTGTAAAAGTTGAGATATGTCCATGCTCTGTGAAAAACTTTTCAAGTTTATAGATGGTCTCTTCTTTGATAAAGACATATCTACCATATTTGATGAGGAGTTTACGTCCCATAGAGCGTGCTAGATAGTAGTTAAAAAGCGCGCCTGCAAGTGAACCTGTGGTACCTGCTAAGATGGCTAACCAAATATTCATCTTGCCTTGAAAAGCAAGATACCCCGCAGGGATCATTGCTACTTCACTTGGAAAAGGGAAAAAGGTACTCTCTAAAAACATCATGACAAAGATACCGATATAACCCCACTGTTCTACAAACCCAACAACAATATCTACAATTTCACCAAGCATCCATTCTCCTTATAGGTAAAACGCTAAAAGTAAGAGTCCAAAGAGGATACGATAGACTCCAAAAGCAACAAATGTAAACTTCTCTAAAAACTTGATAAAAAACATCATTGTCAGATAAGCAACTACAAAAGAGACGATAAACCCAATCCCTAGGGTGAGAATTCCCTCTTGTGTGAATTCATCATAATGTTTCAGTAGATCATAGCCACTGGTAGCAAGCATGACAGGAATAGCAAGTAAAAAAGAGAACTCAGCAGAGGCTCTTCGTGAAAGCCCCACAAGTAGTGCACCAACGATAGTAGAGCCTGCACGACTTGTACCTGGTATGAGTGCAAACATCTGTGCAAAACCAATCCATCCCGCTTGTTTGTAGGTGATATCTTCTACTTCTAAGGTATGGTGGTTCTCCTCTTTGTAGAAGTACTCTACGATTAAAAAGATGATACCCCCAACAATGAACATATACGCAACCACTTCTGCTGTAAATGACTCTTTAATCACATCTTTAAATAAAAAACCGACAATAGCAAGTGGCAAAAATCCAATGAGGACTTTAATCCAAAGATCGACCTTTTGCAAGGTAAACTTATCTCTATAGTTGAGTACTACAGCAAGAATAGCTGCAAGTTGAATGATAACCATAAAGGCTTTGTTCTCTGCATTTTCATCCATGCCCATCCAGTTGGCTACAACGATCATATGCCCTGTTGAACTAATAGGTAAAAACTCGGTAAGTCCTTCGACAATACCAAGAATAATAGCTTGAAAAATATCCAAATGATCTTCCTTTTAGGTGTTAATTATTCAATTATATCGGCTAATAGAGTTAAAATATTATATTTTAGCCAAATTTTGTCGTGCTTTATAATCTGGGAGAACGGTTGCGACACAGTCCCAAAACGCTTTTGAGTGATTTTTGTGTTTGATATGTGCAAGTTCATGTACTACAACATACTCGATAAAGTCAGGATGCATTTGGGCAAGCTTGGTATTAAAGGAGAGCCTATTTTTAGCCGAACAGCTTCCCCAGCGTGTACGATTTTTACGAAAACCTATATGCGTAGGTGTGAGCATCATTGTTTTGCTCCACTTCACGACTAATGGTTCTATAATTTCTTTAGCTTTGATTTTGTAAAAGCGATCTACCTCAGCATCACTCTCTGTAAGATGATAGCGGTTATAAAACTCTTTTTTAGTATATTTCTCACCCAAATAGTAGAGAGTATCACTGTTGAGATCTCTTTGTCTCTCTTTGAGGAGGTGCTGTTTTTTCAGGATCCAAGTATGTTTTTTAAGTATAAAATCATGAATGGTTTTTTTGGTGACAAAATAGTTGGCTTTCACGACTACACTGCCATCTTTTTCTATATAAATATAGGTATGTTTTAGCCCAAACTTTCGTGAAATTGTATAGGCGATCTCTTCAACTGTTTGCATCAAATAAAGATAGCATAGATGGGGTTAAAATGTTGTATAGAAATATTTTTTTGTCGATATTGTAAAGTAGTTAGGTTGGAGGAGAATAGTATGCAAAATATAGTTATTATTGGCGGTGGCTATGGTGGTTTACGTGCCATAGAACATCTCTACAAACGTGAAGATTTTCACATCACACTGATCGATAAGAACCCCTTTCATTACATGCAAACAGAGGCATATGGTTATATTGCAGGGCGTTTTGATATCTCAGATATTGCGATTGATCTACAGAGTTTTATCCAAGGATTAAGTGGCAATATCTCATTTGTACAAGATGAGGCACTGCATATCGATAAGGATAGCAAAGAGGTTGTGTGCAAAAAGAGTAGAGTAGCGTACGATTACATGATTGTTGCTGTTGGAGCGCAAACCAACTTCTTCTCTTTTATCAAGGGACTTCAAGAACATACCAAAGGTGTTAAGAGTATTCAAAGGGCATTTGAGTTTCGGCAAGCTTTTGAACAACGTATCTCTGCAAAGTTACATAAACAGGAGTTTAAGCGCGATGGAGATCTTAAAATCGCCGTTGCTGGAGCGGGGCTGAGTGGTGTAGAGATTGCAGCAGAGATGGCATATACCCTACAACATTTTCGTAAAATATTGCCACATGAGAGTCAAGAGGTTGAGATCTCTTTGATTGATGCTGCACCAACAATTTTACCAGGTATGGATCCTTATATCATTGAAAAGACTGAAAAGCGTTTGGATGATTTAAAAGTCAAAATCTATACCAATGCTTTTATCTCTCAGATAGGAAACCGAGATATTGAATTTAAAGATGGTAAAACACTCTCTTTTGATTTTATTATTTTTACTGCAGGTATCAAAGGGGCAGATTTTGTCGAAAATATGGATGCCCCTAAAAACAGGATTCACCAAGTGATGACAGATGAGACCCTTCGTGTTTGTCAAAACAGTGCTATTTTTGCGATAGGTGATTGTGCTGAGATCAAAGATGCTTCGGGCAAGTTGCTGCCTCCAACTGCTCAGGTTGCAGAAAAGAGTGCAGCCTATGTGGCAAAGAGTATTATTAAGCTTGTAGAGGGTGAGCACGTGGCACCTTTTGATGTTAAAATTGATGGTGTTTTTGTTGCCCTTGGTGGTAAGTATGCAATTGGTACACTCTATGAGAAGATCAAAGTAGAGGGGTATTTGGCCTATCTTCTGAAAAAGGTGATTACCCGTTTTTACCGCTTTGGTTTAGAGCTAAAAGTCAATGCAGGCTATAAAAAACGTAAGTTTAAATAGTCTTGAGACGACCTATGTTAAAAAAAAACTCTAAAATTAAAGTTAAGCACAAACTCCTCTTCTCTGATAGAGTCATAGGCATAAAGAGGTCGTGATACAGTAAAATCTAAAAAGGTGTTTTTCGTGTTGAGTTTCACTCCAATAGCTGATCCTACCATCCATTTATAGATGTCAGGATCATACTCAACACTCCCCACATCTAACCCAATATAGGGGGAGAGTATAGTGACTTTCTTAAAGAGCCTAACAGGGCGTGAGATAGAGAGGTCATTTTTGATATATGCACCTATATCACCACTGTAACTCATCAGCTGAAATCCCCGAACTGTATATAAACTTCCTATTGAAAATTGCTCTAATGAGTAGAGTTTGTCACCGCTGTACTGTCCTGAAAGCGTTGTTTTTAAGGACAGGGTATCAAGAATATTGGATAAGTCTTCATTGAGAAATAGATAGAGAGAATAGGCTGAAAATTGTGCTTTTAAAGAGGGGTGGTCACTATCTTTAAGTGGGTCAAACCATGGTAGCCCTTTTTTGAAGGTGAATTCACCATAGATAGAACGTTTGGGATGAGAGAGACTATACGAGATACCTGCAGTACCAATGGTCAGTTTTTGACTTGAAACTTTGATTAATTCGTTGGAGAAAAAGTTTAGATTCTCTTTGACATTGAGACCTAGTTTGAGTTTTGTAATACTACTAGAATCTCTATGCATCGTATAATCAAGTGCTTGGCTATAGGTGGTACTTACACCACTAGAGACATAATTATCTTGTTCTCCTTCTACAGTAGAGCGATAGAGGTATGTTCTATATCCTGAGGAGAAGGTAAAATAGCCATAAGGTATAGAGAAATCAACAGACCGTCCATATGATCTTTTATAATCACCTTGATCTATGGAGCCATTTAAATTAAATGAAAACTGTTCATTTAATCCTAAAAGATTCTCTACATAGAAATCAGCTGAAGCGGTATAGTCATTTTCATCAGCAGAGCCGTTGTTGGAGAGTGAAAATGCTGAAAATAGATGACTGCTTTGGTCATTGATAATATTAATATCTGAATATCCCTCTTTTTGACTTGCTTGTATATCTACACTCGCATTGTTGGTATTGAGTCTATTGATCTGCTCTAGTCCCATCTCAATATCGCGCAAGTTAAGAATACTATCTTCTGTATGTGGGAAGGCCATGGTGACCTCTGAACGCTCTTTTTGATTGAGTAAAATTTGGTTTAGCATCCCCTCATGTATATGTACTTTTAATGTTCCAGAAGCTAGATCTTGTGCTTTAAGATAGGCTTTGGATGTGATATATCCCGCTTGAATATAGAGATTGGTGATTTCACTCAGTAGGTTTGAGATTTTAGTATTGCCTAGACACTGTTTTTCATATTTGGTACGAATAGGGAGAAATTGAGATGTTTTAAGCACAGTATTGCCAATAATTTCTATTGTTTCAATTTGAAAACAAGCCTCTTTTTGTAATGGTTCTTTGGCAAGTGTTTTGGTATCAACCTCTAAAAAGATATCTTTTTTTGCTTGTTGTCTTTTTTTGTAATCAACTCTATTTTGCTCTTTTTGTAGGATATTGGCGTGTTGTTGTTCGATCGCTTCAACGTCATAATTAGGGGCTGCATGTATAGAGGAAACCCAAACAGTAAAGAGTAGTATAAGCGTAATAATATTTTTCAAATAAGTTCCTATATGTCAATAATTATTTACATAGTAATATAATTAATACTAGAATAAGCTTAAATGTGTATTATTATCAAAAACATACGTAAAGAATTAACAAAGGTAAAATGAAAATGAGGTTTTTTTTAATTGTATTTATGCTGTTTATGATGATTGGCTGTGGTGCTGATAGTGATTTATTAAGAGAGAACTCTAATCAAGACGATGAGAGTCAAAAAGAGACAAAACTACCTACTGGAAAGGCTGCGGATCCATTTTTAGATGGTATTTATCGCTATACTAAAACTGACAATAATATATTAGAAGCTGATTATTTTACTTTGAATAGTGATTGTAATAAAACAGATTGTCATGTGGTTAAGGAGCACTATACAATTATTGATAATAATATCTCTAAAGAGACTACAAGCAGTAGTCCTACTGAATATTTACTTAATGGTTATGGGTGGCAAGAGAAGTCTCGTATGGATCAATGTAACATCATCTTTAATAATAAAGAGATGGTGCAACAGGAGTGTAATGATGGGCAGTTGTATCAGTGGCAGGTAAGCTCTACAGACCTCAACAATATGAATATTCTTCATAATACAGCAAGACATACTATTGCTGAGACACTTATTTTAGATAAGTTTGCACGATTCCCCAAAGGCAATAGTGCGTATAGTTTAGTGCGTACGTTACCTGAGACAGAGTATTTGACTACAAAAAATCGTCTTTGTTATCAAGATAGAGCTTTGAGTATACCTGCAGAAGTGTTGGATCAAAATAGTAACCTTTTTTTCAAAAAAGGTACTTATCTGTTTCAACTCATGGATACGACCTCACATTCAGGGGAAGTTGTCATTTATAATGAAGATTTGGTGCAACTTAGTTTAGCAGAGAGAATTTTTTGGAATAGAAAAAATGTTTATGATAATTATGAAGTGATAGAGATAGGAATTTCAAGTTACATGAAAAATATTTTACATATTGAAAATGATTTTTTCTTAACCCTGTTTGATGACTCTGTGAAATATGGTGAGATCATTAGAGCAGGCAGTCAAAAAGATTTTTACAACAAGGATGCTTTTAATACAATTTACTCTCAATTAAAAGAGAAGAAGAAAAAAGAGTCACGACTGCTTAGTTTTATCTTAGATGGCTTTTACGAAGTTGGATTTTATAGTGGTAAGCAGGGGGTTGAGAAGTTATATTATGATGCAGAGAGTGAAAAAACAGTTAAAAGTCAAACTCCATTTTTTGATTCAGGGTTAGAACCAAACTGGATTATTACAACCAATACCACAGAGTTTCGTAGAGAGTCATTTGAGTGTGATGCTGTACTCAACTATACAGAGTTACATGAGCGTTGTGAAGATGGAAGAGAGAACTATTATCGATTTATTGACCAAACACCTTTAAAAGAACAATTAATTTTTAATTACGTACAAAATGAACGTCCAAGATTACAACTTGAAAATAACACAACACTTTTCTCACTTCAAGCAGAAGCTTATAATATAGAAAAAAGAAGTGACTATAGCAGTTATAAATTTTATTTAGATAGTGACTTTAAGAAGGGATATGCTGTTAATGAAGATAACGCTTCCTCTCTTTTTGGAAAGAGTCTCTATCTTACGGCGGAAGATAAAAATGCATTTATTTATGTGCATAATCCGCAAAAAAGTGCCTATTCGAGTGTGGTTTCATTTTATGATATTAATACCTCTTATGTAGAAGAGGAAATATTAGCCGATACCAATACCTCTAATGAAGTTAATCAAACATCTCAAACAACACTGCGTCGTCTCTCTCGCAGTAGTGTGAGTGATCCACTGACCACTTCTGTCAATAAAAAGGAGTATATCTTTTTGGCACAATCAACATTTTCATATAGAAAAATTGGCAATGTTGATGTCTTAAAAATCATGATTCCATTACAGATGCAAAAGAAATTCTCCCTTCCAAATGAGTTATATCTATCTGAAAAAGAGTATGACAAAATGAGAATTTTGTTTGGAGAGATATATGAAACTGCAAATGTGCCAAAAACAAACCAATATTTGAACTATGATGGATATAGAGATATAGAAAACTTAGTTATAGAATAATTAACATCATGTAATAATAAATTTTTTCTTAATTTAGTAAATTACAGATTTTAGTTAATTGTATTATTTCACAAATAAGATATTATGTCAAAAATAATTTCTTTAAGGTGTGTTTTGTGCAAAATTTATTTAAAAAGAGTGTTTCTGTTTACGTAAGTCTTAGTTTTATATTGACTCCATATATCCAAGCTAGAGGATTGCAGGTCGATACGCAAAGAAATAATGGAAATACTAATTTAACAAAAAGTAACAATGGTATAGATGTAGTTAATATTGGTAGAGTCAATCAAAATGGGATTTCTCATAATAACTTTAAAGAGTATAATGTTGAAAAAAATGGAATTATTTTAAATAACTCTAAAAACAATGTAGAGACTCAGCTTGGCGGTACGATTTCTGGAAATAGTAATCTCAATACTAAAAATGCGAAATTGATCTTAAATGAAATTACCAGTACACATAAATCAAATATTGAGGGTATCACCGAGGTTGCAGGAGAATCTGCAGATGTTGTGGTTGCAAACCCAAATGGTATTATGGTTAAGGGTAGTGGTTTTATCAATACACCCAATGCAACTTTAACTACAGGTAAGCCTGTTCTTCGAAATAATAATTTAGATTATTTTAACGTACAAAAAGGTGATATTACTATCCAAGGGACAAAAGATGGTACCAGTGGTTTGGTATCACAAGGTAGTGTCTCTGTCATCTCCAAAAAAGTAAATGTAGATGGAAATATCATCGCCGATAAACTTAATGTTGTGGGTGGAACAGGGAAGGTGAGCCATCAAGACCATACCGTGACCAATGCACAAGAGAGTTCTGAAGAGGTAGTGGACAGTAGTGAAATTGGCGGAATGTACGCTAATAAAATCCGTATTGTTGTGGGTAATAAAGGTGCAGGTGTAAATCTTGGCTCAGATGTTATCTCAGGTTCACAAGGCTTTCAGATTGATTCAAGCGGAAAAGTAGTGATGAACAGTGCCTATTCAGATGGTGATGTCAATATCAATACAGCGAAACTTCGTGTCAACAACAGAATCCAATCTGCAGGTCATATCAAAGTTGATTCAGAAGAGGTAGATGTAGAAAATATTGTTGCACAAAAGAGTGTAAAGCTGTATGCAACAAGTGGTGATACCGATGTGAATGTTGTCTATGGTGGTGAAGATGTGACCGTAGCCTCTTCTAATCAAGTTACAGTCAAAGAGGGCATAGTCTCAAAAGGAAGAGTCAATATTGTCGCTCAAGAGATTGAAAATAGTGGACAAATAGCAACAATTGCTAATGGTGAACAACCTGCTGCTGATATTGTTGCAAATACCAATGCACTGAACAATAAAGGTATGATCACCGCCCAAGGCAGTGTTGCGATTACTGCGACAGAGTTAGCGGATAATAAGGGAATCATCGCAGCGACTAAAAATGATGTTTTAGTGAATAGTAAAAAGATTAACAATAGTGGTATTGTAGCTGCCAAAGAGAAAGCAACTTTGGTGGGGAATGACTTTATCCTAAATGATGGTGCAAAAGTAGAAGCCAAGCATATATCTATGGTCGGTAAAGATATCATTAATAGCACCTCTAAAATAAGTGCTTCAGAAAAGTTAGGTGTTATTGGTAAAAATGTGATCAATAATGATGCACTTGTACGTGCAAAAGATGAAGTCACAATCGCTGCAGATGAGATCATTAGTAATAAAAGTAGTATAGGTGCAAAACGTCTAGTTTTAAGTGCTAAAGAGATTCAAAATAGTAATACTGCTTTAGCTGCCTCTGAACAACTCTCTCTTAGTGCATCACAAAAAATTGAAAATAAAAGTAGTAAATTACAGGGTGAAAATGTTGCACAAATAGCAGGAGCCATCTTAAATGAGAAGAGTCAAACAGTTGCTTTAAAAAATTATGCAGAAGCATCGGGTGTTGTGATCAATAATGAGAGTACTGCACTGGTAAATGAAAACTATACTTCCACATCTGAGAAGTTGTTGAACTATAAAAGTTCCATTCAAGCTAAAAATATAGACTTAAAAAGTGGTACTGTTGAAAATGCCCTCTCACAACAAAAAGCTGTAGAAGGTTTAACCATCTCAGCCAGCCAAATGACAAATAAAGCATCATCTGTAATTGGAAAAGATGTAAGGTTAAATACACAACAACTTTTAAATGAAACAGGTGCTGTTTTAGCTGAGAAATCCTTAGCAATAGCAGGAAGTACCGTGGATAACAGAGAAGGGATGATCAAGTCAAACGAACAACTTAATATCCTCTCTAATACTGTCACTAACACAAAAGATGGAAAAATTTTAGGAAAAAATGTTGAGGTGAGAGCAGATAACCTTTATAACTATGATAAAGGTATTATTGCTGCAAATGATAAGATCAATCTCAACACCAAAGAGAGACTCTATAACTATAACAGTGGTCAAATCACTGCAGGAGGAGACGTAAGACTACGAGGAACATGGATCGATAGTTATACAGGTGGTAGTGTGACTGCTGGAAATAACCTTGATATCTATGCAACTAACCGTGCAAGAGTGCATAATGGTGGTACTTTTGCTGC
>JAHZKW010000040.1 GCA_022600175.1 Campylobacterota bacterium | reverse complement strand
CAGATTTTAACATATACAGACTCATTGAGAGTAAAAACTTGATGCAGTCTGTGCAGTTTTATAGAAAAGAGTAATCACCATGAAGTTAGCCGATATCAAAAATAAAATTGAGCCTCATGAAGTTGAAGTTCATTTTGGTACGGTACAAAAAATCAACGCTGCCAATATTGAGATCATTGGATTAAACCCAAGCATTGGTGATATCATCAAAATCGTCACTGAAACAAACGAATCACGACTTGGTATGGTGACAGAGCTCCACCAAAATAACTTTTCCGTCTCTCCTTTTGGATTTGTAGAGGGGTTAAAAATTGGGGACCGTGCTTATATTGATGAGCAAGGACTCTCTATCTCAGTAGGAGAAGGTTTGCTCGGTCGTGTTGTTGATCCACTTATGACACCGATTGATGGTAAAGGTACACTGAAACGTGTTCCTTTTAAAATGCCTATCATCAAAGCACCCATTGATGCGATGAAAAGAGGCCTTATAGAAGAGCCATTTAGCGTAGGTGTTAAAAGTATTGATGGACTTCTCACAACAGGTAAAGGGCAGAAGGTAGGTATTTTTGCAGGAAGTGGTGTAGGTAAATCAACACTTATGGGTATGATTGTACGAGGTGCCCAAGCACCTATCAAAGTGGTAGCACTGATTGGAGAGCGGGGACGTGAAGTTCCTGAATTCATTCAAAAAAACCTTGGGGGAGACCTCACCAACACAGTGATCATTGTAGCCACAAGTGATGACTCTTCACTGATGCGAAAATATGGAGCATTTGCAGCAATGAGTGTCGCTGAGTATTTTAAAGAACAGGGCAAAGATGTACTCTTTATCATGGATTCTGTCACCCGTTTTGCAATGGCACAGCGTGAAATTGGCCTTGCACTTGGCGAACCACCTACATCTAAAGGATATCCACCTTCAGCACTCACCCTCTTAGCACAACTGATGGAGCGTGCAGGAAAAGAGGAAGGCAAAGGTTCTATCACTGCATTTTTCACAGTCCTTATAGAGGGAGACGATATGAGTGATCCTATTGCTGATCAATCACGCAGTATTCTCGATGGACATATTGTGCTCAGCCGTGAAATGACCGACTACGGTGTCTACCCTCCTATCAATATCTTAAACTCTGCCTCAAGAGTTATGAATGATGTAACACCCAAACAACATCAAACTAATGCAATGAAATTTAAAAGGATGTACTCTCTACTTAAAGAGAATGAAGTACTTATTCGTATTGGGGCCTATACTAAAGGAAGTGACCCTGAACTTGATGAAGCGATTAGCAAAAAAGAAACAATGAATGAGTTTTTGAAACAAGACCCACAAAATTGTAACGATTTTTCACAAACTTTGGATAAACTACAAGAATTGACGATTTAAGTTGCTTTTAATCTTTCAAGTAGTAAGATTACAAATAAGACAATTTTAGTCCTAATTAGAAACATGGAGAAAATATGAGAGTCTATTTAGACAATAACGCAACAACCATTGTGGATCCGCAAGTTAAAACAGTCATGGATCCATTTTTTTGCCAATACTATGGAAACCCTAATTCTCTGCACGCATTTGCAAGTGATACACATATTGATCTAAATCGTTCACTTGAAAAGATCTATGCTGGGATCAATGCACCAAAAGAAGATAGTGTCGTTGTAACATCATGTGCTACAGAAAGTAATAACTGGGTACTAAAAAGTATCTATTTTGATTATATTTTAACTGGTCGAAAAAACCATATTATTATTTCAGAGGTAGAACATCCATCCATCATTGCAACAGCAAGGTTTTTAGAGTCACTTGGTACTAAAGTTACTTATTTACCTATTAATAGCGAAGGGCTTATTGAAGCACATACGATAAGAGACTTTATCACAGATAAAACTGCTCTTGTCTCTATTATGTGGGCAAACAATGAGACAGGTGCAATTTTTCCTATTGAAGAGATTGCAGAGATTTGTCAAGAAAAAGGTGTACTTTTTCATACAGACGCAGTACAAGCGATTGGGAAAGTTCCTGTTAATATGCAAGAGCTTAAAGTAGATTACCTTACTTTCTCAGCACATAAGTTTCACGGTCCAAAAGGTATAGGTGCGCTTTACATGAGAAAAGGTAAAGAGTTAAAGCCTTTACTTCATGGTGGTGAGCATATGGGCGGTCTACGGAGTGGTACGTTAAATGTTCCTGGAATTGTCGGTATGGGAAAAGCGATGGAACTTGCTGTAGATTCATTGATGTTTGATATGCCAGACGTCAAAGCCTTGAGAGACCATTTAGAAGATGAACTCTTAAAAATTAACGATACATTTGTCGTTACACCTAGAGAGAAAAGAACACATAATACAATGTTAATCAGTTTTAGAGGGATTGAGGGAGAAGCAATGCTTTGGGATCTCAATAAAGCGGGAATTGGGGCAAGTACAGGTAGTGCCTGTGCCAGTGAAGACTTAGAGTCAAACCCTGTTATGGAAGCAATTGGAGCTGAAGCAGATCTTGCACATACCGCTATTCGATTTAGTTTGAGTCGATTTACAACTAAAGAGGAAGTTGACTACACTATTGGCGTTGTACATGAAGCTGTTAAAAGACTTAGAGGGATTTCAAGTTCATATGCTTATACCCCTAAAGATCATGTTAGTGAATTATAAAGATATAGAAGGAAATAAAAATGGGATTTGATAGTTTAGTAGGTGGTACCATCTGGGATGAGTATAGCCAAAAAGTTCAAGATAGAATGAACAGCCCATTACATATGGGTGAAATTACAGAAGATGATGCACAAAAAATGGGTGGTAAACTTATCGTTGCTGACTTTGGTGCAGAGAGTTGTGGTGATGCAGTAAGACTTTACTGGGTTGTAAATGAAGATACAGATAAGATCGAGACAGCAAAGTTTAAAAGTTTTGGTTGTGGTACAGCGATTGCAAGCTCTGACGTTATGGCAGAATTAACCATTGGTAAAACTGTTGATGAAGCTGTAAAGATCACAAATATCGATGTTGAATTTGCAATGCGTGATAACCCAGAAACACCTGCTGTACCACCACAAAAAATGCACTGTTCAGTGATGGCATATGATGTTATTAAAAAAGCTGCTGCTGAATACAAAGGTGTAGATATGGAGAGCTTCGAAGATGAAATTATCGTCTGCGAATGTGCACGTGTGAGCCTTGGAACGATCAAAGAGGTCATCAGACTCAACGACTTAACTACAGTTGAACAAATTACAGATTATACAAAAGCAGGTGCGTTTTGTAAATCATGTATTAAACCAGGTGGACATGAAGAGAAAGATTACTACCTTGTAGATCTTCTCACAGAGGTGAGAGATGAGATGGCAGCTGAAAAAGTACAAGCAGCAGCAGACTCTGCAGCAGGTACAGGAAGTCAAGTAGCATTTGCACAAATGACGCTTGTACAAAAACTTAAAGAAGTCGAAACAGTGCTTGATGAGAATATCCGCCAAATGCTTATCATGGATGGTGGAAATATGGAAGTTCTTGATATCAAAGAGACAAGCTCAAATATTGATATCTATATCAGATATTTAGGTGCCTGTAGCGGGTGTGCGAGTAGCTCAACTGGTACACTTTATGCAATTGAATCAGTCCTTAAAGAAAAACTTGATGAGAGTAT
>JAHZKW010000039.1 GCA_022600175.1 Campylobacterota bacterium | reverse complement strand
TTATTTAACTGTGTGGTTTAGAAGTTCTATCATTCCTCGATGAAGTGTTACCTTATTTTCAGATTCAAGTTTTTTCAGTATTCGACTAATGACAACGCGTGAGCTGCCAAGTTCTATTGCTAATGCTTCATGTGTGGTGGTGATTTTAGATTTACCTGTTTTCTTGAGTGTTTTTAAAAGTCTATCTTCTAATCTTGTAAATTTGATATCTTCAAT
Source organism: Campylobacterota bacterium (assembly GCA_022600175.1). Lineage (GTDB taxonomy): Bacteria > Campylobacterota > Campylobacteria > Campylobacterales > QNZT01 > SZUA-1433. Next base: position 3,336 of record JAHZKW010000039.1, on the reverse strand, counting down.
AATCTCCGCTAGTGATGAGAGCTTAATTGTAAAGAGTGAGAAGATAAAGTTTCTATAATCTTCACTTTGCATCATCAGAGTTTTTGCACTCTCTTTGGGTAAGAGCCATCCCTCAATATCACTTAAAGTTTCAGCTGTAGCAATAGCTGTAGAAGTAGAGATAGCAGAAGATGTATTTACGATACACTGTTCTCCAGGATGTAGATGGTAGAGCGTGATGATATCTGCGTCATCTCCTTGTAGGTAAAGTCTGACTTCTCCTTTTTGAAGTATCAAGATATCTTGACAATAGTCTCCTTGAAAAAAAAGTACACTGCTTTTAGGTATAGCGATAGGTTTAAGTACACTTTGAAGAAATTGTCTATTTTGAGTAGAAAGTGATTGGTAAAATGAAAATGTTTCAAGTTCCATAAAATAATCCTCCATCAAGATAGTCTATTCTAGGGAACTTGGACTTAAAATCTAGTGCTCTTTTGATTGACACCCTGTGTTCAGACCTAGCAAAGTATAGAGAGGACAAAAGTGTGTTAAGGCAGTTAATAGTGGGATGGCTCCTATTGCTGCAATGATATAGTTTTGTAAGTATATTCCTGTTGCGATCAGTACAAGACCTATGATAATACGTAGCATTTTGTCAATTTTTCCAATATTACATTTCATGGTTTATTCCTTTAAATATAGATGTTTGTATCTTAACAAGGTTTATACGTTTTGTCTGTAACTTAGGTTGCAGACTTTGTATAACAAAGGCTACACACTTTAAAGTTATAATTTTTCAAAATTTTTAAGGAGTGTTAATGCAAGAAGATGTTGCAAAACTGATTTTACGTGTAAGTGTTGGGGTAATGATGCTTTTTCATGGTGCTTCAAAAGTGTTACATGGGACAGGTTTCATCGAAGGGATGTTAACAGATAAAGGATTGCCAGCCTTTATGGCATATGGTGTCTACGTAGGTGAAATTATTGCTCCAATTCTTTTAATCATAGGTTTTTACACTAGAATAAGTGCTGCAATATTAGCCTTTAACATGGTGGTAGCTATTGGACTTGTTCATATGGGAGAAATCTTGAAGTTGACAGAACATGGTGCTTGGGCGATAGAGCTACAGATGTTTTATCTTGTCACTGCAGTGGTTATCTTTTTGTTAGGTGCTGGTCAGTATAGTCTAGACTATAAGAGAACAGCACGCTAAAGTTTATAGAGGGAGTTTGATCGTAAATAGTGCTCCTTTATCACTATTTGCTACGTCAAGCGCTCCTCTCATGTTTTTTTCAATTATAATCTTTGACATATAGAGACCAATGCCTGAGCTTTTCTCTTTTGTACTAAAGTAGGGTTCAAAAATCTTATGTAGATTTTCTGTGTCAATACCTCCTGCATTGTCTTCAACGGAGATGATGTTGTTTATAACGGTGATGGTAATTGTAGGAGATTTAATCTCTCTTAGTGTGAGTGCATCTTTGGCATTTGAGATGAGATTTAAAAGGACCTGTTTAAACTCATGTTTATAGTTAGTGATTGTGAGATCCTTCTTAGTATCAAGTATGAGATCAATCTGTTTTAGGTTTATCAGTTCTACTACATTCTGTATCTCTTCTGCTAAGCTAAAAGACTGTTTCTCTTTATCAGGTGCATAAAAATCTCGAAAATCGTCAATAGTCTGTGACATAAACTCCAACTGTTTAGTACCCTCAATAACCTTTTTACTGCGTGCTTTTTTATCTTCTATCTCTTCAAGGTTCATAAAGATATAGGAGAGATGAGTGAGAGGTTGACGCCATTGATGTGCGATATTTCCTATCATCTCTCCCATAGAAGCAAGCTTTGATTGATGTATCATAAGCTCTTTTTGTTGCTCTTTCTCATCTTGTAACTCTTTGATTTTATAAGCAAGAGCAATGGCTAACATGATGGCTTCAATCGCAGAGCCTAGTAGCATCGTGTCGAAGTATGCATAGTGATCAAAATACTCTAAGACTAAAATTCCTAGCATCAATGCACTCCATCCTATCAAAAAAAATCGTGCAGGTTTAAACCCTTGACGCATACGTAAAAACCCTACAAGAAGAAAGTACGCGGTTGTAAGAGAGTATAAGTTGTAGTCTGAAAGGATAGGCTTAATATAGAGAAGCATATCAAGTATAATTAGAAAAAGGTATAAAAATAGTATCTTGTCATGTGTGGGTAGATACTGTTTTGTATTTAAAAAACTACGCGTAAAGAGTACGCCAAAAAGTGCAGTTGTTAAAGATAGATATTCATAAATAAAATCATTTGCAACAAGATAAGGGGAGATCATGTTTGGCATACCGGTATGATAAAAAAGTACAGAGACCATAAACGTTTGCATCAAGGCATAATAGAGAAAGGATTTTTCGTTTGTTTTTGAGTAAAGAGCGCCATTGTAAATTGCTGCCATAAGCATAAGTCCGAGTACGATCCCTGCGATAAGAAGGTAGATTAAATAGCTATCTAACCAGATATAGTAGTGCTCACTACTGGCTACTTGAAGATAAATAGGGTAGTTTTTAGTAATAGGTAGCAATCTTACATAATAGACATTTGTATCTCTTCCTTTTTTGTACTCAAAAGAGATATGGTTACTACCATGGAGTTTAAATTTGCGTACGGACTGTTTAGGCGAAAAAGAAGAGAGATCAAAATCAACATAACCATATACTGCTATATAAGTACCACTTTTTAAATCATCTCGAAGTTTGAGTTTGATCCAGTGTATCGTGTTGTTAACATCGTCAAATGTTGTGTTTTCATCTGCTTTAATAAACAGCGTATCATAGTTTGAAATGGTCTCTATAGTGATATTTTTATCAGCTGTTTTATAGGTTAATGCTTCTGTAAAGATGGGTTTTTCATCTGCGATTAGTGTGGAGAGAAAGAGAGTGAGTATCATGACAAATGTTTTCATGAATGTACTTTAGCAAAAAAAAATGAGGGGAAAATGAGAAAAGTTTATTTCTCTCTTATAATCTTACATCGATATCCAATCCCCGAAACATTCTCGATAAAATCACCTTGTAGCTTTTTACGTAGTGCCCGTACCAGTGATCGAAGTGCATCGATACTCATTCCTTCACTATTCCAGATGAGGTTTTCAATCTCTTGATAAGTGACGGCTCTTTGGTGGTTTTTGATTAAGAGATCTAGTAGTAGCAGTTCATTTTTGGTGAGTTTGATACTTTGATTATTGATGAAAAGGGTTTTATTGAGTGTGTCGTAGATGCAATTTGAAAAGGGAGAGCGAAAGCTTGCCTTTGCCTGCCTTCTTCAAGGAGAGGGAGTCTATGGCGCGGATGCTCGAGACTATGTCAAAGAGC
>JAHZKW010000038.1 GCA_022600175.1 Campylobacterota bacterium | reverse complement strand
CTCTCAGCTGACACAAGATCACGTGCGAGTTGCCCGCCTTTAGTTCGAGCACCACCACCAATAATCGCTACTTTTCTCTCTTTTTTATGCATCTGCTAAGTGTTCCATAATATCTCTAAAAATAACCACTTATAAACATTTTGTTATAATCTTATGAAACAAAAGGAGTAATAATGGAAAAATCATATCTTGAGTCAACCCCTGATGAAAAAGGGTTCTTTGGAAAATATGGAGGTGCTTTTATTCCGCCTGAGCTTGAAGCACCTTTTGCCGAAATTGAAGCAGCGTATGATAAACTCTCAAAGTCTCATGAATTTCTACATGAACTTCAAAAAATAAGAAAATATTACCAAGGAAGACCCACTCCAATCTCTTATGCTAAAAACTTAAGTGAGCACTGTGGTGGTGGACAAATCTATCTTAAACGTGAAGATCTCAACCATACAGGTGCACATAAACTTAACCACTGTATGGCAGAAGCACTTTTAGCTAAACATTTAGGCAAGAAAAAACTGATCGCTGAAACTGGCGCAGGACAACATGGGGTAGCTTTAGCAACTGCAGCAGCCTATTTTGGATTAGAGTGTGAAATCCATATGGGTGAAGTTGATATTGCAAAAGAGCACCCAAATGTTGTGCGTATGAAGATATTAGGGGCAAATGTTGTTCCTGTCAATTTTGGTGAACGTACTCTTAAAGAGGCCGTTGACTCAGCTTTTGGTGCCTACCTTAATGATACAGAAAATACACTCTTTGCCATTGGCTCCGTAGTTGGTCCACATCCATATCCCAAAATGATACGTGATTTCCAAAGAGTAGTCGGTATTGAGTCACGCCAACAGATACTAGAGATGACAGGGAAACTTCCAGATAGTGTGATCGCTTGTGTCGGTGGTGGTAGTAATGCTATGGGAATTTTTAGTGGATTTATCGATGATCCATGTAAACTTTATGGCGTTGAACCAATGGGTAGAGGAACAAAACTAGGTGAACATGCGGCATCATTAACCTATGGTAGTGATGGGATCATGCATGGGTTTAACTCTATCATGTTAAAAGATACACAAGGAGATCCTGCTTCTGTTTACTGTGTGGCAAGTGGACTTGACTATCCATCTGTAGGACCAGAACATGCACATCTAAAGACCATAGGAAGAACCACGGTGGCTACAGCAAATGATGAAGAGACCATTGACGCGTTTTATAAAATTTCAAGATTAGAAGGAATTATACCTGCACTTGAGTCTGCACATGCCATAGGCTATGCAATGAAACATGCACGTGAAAACCCAAAAGAGATGATCTTGGTTAACCTTAGTGGTCGTGGAGATAAAGATATAGATTTTGTCACTGAAACATATCCTATACCTGAGTAGTAACATAAGTGCCCTCTTTAGGGCACATCGTCACCCTCCGCCAACAAAGTGTAAAAACTCTACTTTATCACCCTCTTTCACTTCGTAAGATTCCCAATTCTCTTTTTTAACCACTTCCATATTGACAGCACTTGCCATGGTTTTTTCTTCAATACCTAACTCTCGAAGCAGTACTGCTATTTTGATATTTTCACTGACTTCTCTCTCTTCACCGTTGACTACTATTTTCATCATCTTCCCCTTCTTCCCTATTATAACTCTCTAAATATGAAGCAATATCTAACCGTGATTTAGCTACTGCTAAATCATAAGGTGTTGAACCATTACTATTTTTAACCAGAGGATCAGCACCTGAAAGCATCAAAAACTCTACAGCCTCAATGCGTCCGCTATAGGCTGCTTGATGCAAGGGTGTTATACCAAACTCATTAGCAATATCGATATCTGCTTCATTTTTGACAAGATATTTTACAATTTTTAACCGTTTTTGTCCAATCGCATAATGCAGTGGCGTTAAACCATTATTATCTTGCACATCAATATCTGCACCTGCGGCTAATAAAAGCTTAATAAGCTCCATATTTCTATTTTTAACCGCAATATGCAGGGGGGTGATCCCTGCTTTTGTTGCAATATTGATATCTCTTTTCTCAGCAATACACTGTTTAATCTTCTCTACACTATTTTCAAAGGCTGCTTGATGAAATGCATGCCACTCATTGTTATTTTTAGCCTCTACAAAAAGTGTAAAAAGTAGTAGGATTGCTGTAAGTTTTTTCATATCAACTATACGAACAACAATAATCAGTTAAGGTTTTTACTTTCACTGAAAAACTTTCATTTGCATCCACTTCAAACTGCTCACCACCTTTAATCTCCTGCCATCTCTCTGAACCTGGAAGTTTAACCTCAAGCTCTCCACTTGTGATCTCCATTACTTCATGTTGGCTTGTACCAAATTCATAACTACCTGGCATCATGATACCTAATGTCTTTATACTACCATCACTAAAAGTAACTGACCGACTCGTTACTTGACCATCAAAATAACTATTTGCTGCTTTTGCTACTGTTACATTTTCAAAATTTTCCACTCTATTCCTTTCTAAAAACTACACCTTTAAAACGCTCTCCCATGAAAGCAGGATCAATTAAGACTTTAGCACGATTCATCTCACTCTTATACGTTTTTTCATCACTATGACGCTGCAATTGATCTAAAAGTTCAATAATCCCAAACTCCACTAACATAGCCATCTGTGTTTTATAAAAGAGTAGTGATACACCACTCTCTTTAAAAGCATCAATCAAGTGCCCAAAATTTACATCATAGGTGATATCGCTTTTTTTATAAAGCATCTCTAAAGTAACATCTTTAGGTTTCTCTTTCTCCTCATCCACAAAATCAGTTAAGGCAAAAAATGGATAAGTGTTATGCTTATGATAAACCCTGATTGAAAAATCACTCCGCTTCTCTTTGTCTCCATAATCAAAAGTGACAAATTCAAACTTTTCAAAAGCATGATACAGACTTTTAGCAAATGCTTCGTAACCTACACCTACTTCACCTTGCGTGATATGATATTTTTGACAATGTGCTTTGATAAGATCACTTTGTGCTCTAAACTCAGGTACTAATCCATTCATGTAAAGCATCTGACCCTCTTTAACCAATTCGCAACTAAAAGCATCAAAAATCTCATTGGCAACTACAAATGCCTCTTTTCCCTTTACACTCTGCAAATCTGGATAGTGCTTTAAACTTACCAGATCCCCAAAGGAGTCTTTAAAATAATCAAGCTGTGCTTGTACATTTTCAGGGTGAGGTTCTATAATAATAAACTTTAGATCAGATAAAAGTGCGGGTTTAAGGGTATAGATAAACTGTACGATATCAGCCAACATGTAGCCTTGATGCGCACCAATCTCAACCACACTGCACTTTGATGTTAAAAACCCCTCTTCAATAGCACTAATCAAGCGATTAGCAATGCTACCTCCAAAAAACATACTTGAACTCACCGCAGTATAAAAGTCTCCGCCTTTACCAATCTCACGATATTTAGAGTAGTATGCATCTTTACCATACAACCAACTTTGCATAAATTCACTAAATTGCATTATCCATCTTTACAAACAATTTTAAAAGTTCAAGTTGTATATCAAGATCATAAATCTTTGCATCTAAAGCTGCAATCTCTTTAGAATTTTGTAAGGTATTGAGGTCTAGCTCTGTTTTCTCACCTGCACGCAATCCATCCTCCGCATTTTTTACTAAAGAGTCATAAAGTACAATATCATTTTGTGCAATCTCAACACGACTTTTCAAAAGTAATACACTATTTTCAATAGAAGCAAACTCATGTAAAGAGGCTTTTTGCTGAAGGTTTTTGGCAATTTTACTTTTAAGATACTCTAACTTTCGAATCTCTATATCACGTCCACGATTGACTGCAAAAAGAGGCATAGAGACCCTTGCTCCATAACTTTTATACTCAGTAGCTTGTTTAAAAAACTGAATTTCATCATCTTTTTTATTATAATCACCATAGAGAGAGACCGTAGGCAAATAATTTGCAATTGTCACATTTTTAAGCTCTCTTGCTTGTGCTTTTTCAAAACCTGCTTGTGAGATATCAAGGTTGTTAGTAATAAACTCCTCTTGTGTCACCATCTTAAGTGCTGGTAGCTGAATCTCTTGATAGTCATCATCACTAACATTTTGAAAGTTTTGCAAAGTGGTAAAATGGGTTGCTTTTAAGTTTAAGAGTTGATGTTCTAGTTGTGTTTTATTTAAAATAGCTTGGTCTAAAAAACTACTATCTAAAAGGCCACTATCAAACTGTTCACGTTTACGGACAATATCAATTTTTGCATTTTCCACACTCAGTGCTGCTTTTTGAATTTGCAGATCAATTTTTTTGAGATTTAAAACACCATCATAGAGTGTTTTAATCAGTGCAGACTCTTTAATTTTAAATGCCGTATCTTTAAAAGCACGGTTGGCATTAGCATATTGAATTGCAAAGTAGATCCCACCACTTTTAAAAACTGGCTGATCAAAAGAGATACGAAAATATTTAGAAGTACTATAGGTTCCTATTTGATCACTTTTAGAGTAACTATACGAGGCAACTATCGGTTCAACCCAATCATACTTTAGACTGGTTGCACTCTTTTGATTGACCTCTTTCTCTATCTCAAGTGTTTGTTGTTGTTCTTTAGATAAAAACTTATTAGCTGGACTCGCGACTAAAGTCGTAGCAACAAATAGACTAAACCAAATGCTCAAATGCACGTTGTACTCTTTTAAAGCCTTCATCAATCTCCTCTTTGTTAATTGTAAGCGGTGGTAAAAATCGCAATGTATTACGTCCTGCTTTAAGGACAATGACACCCTCAGTAAAACAGTTCTCAATAATCTTAGCCAAAGTATCAGCATCTTTGATGCGCAGTCCTCTCATAAACCCTAATCCTACCTCTTTTGTCACCATGTCAGGATAACGAGTTTGTAACGCTCTTAACTTTGCTTCAAAATAGAGCATCGCTTCATCAAAACCGCCACTGTTTTTATATGACTCTAAGATATCTAGCACTGTTAAGGCTGCACTACAGACAAGATAGTTACCACCAAATGTACTCCCATGATCACCAGGCTTAAAAATCTCTTTATGTTTAGTCATCACTGTACCAATAGGCACACCACCACCAAGCCCTTTAGCAACAGTGATGATATCAGGCTCTATCTCATAAAGATTAGAGGCAAAAAGTTCACCTGTACGATAAATGCCTGTTTGTACTTCATCAACAATGAGTAAGATATCTTTTGATTTTAAGTAAGCCGCCAATGCTTCAATTTTGGCTTTATCTTGTGGCTCTACTCCACCTTCACCCTGAACAAGCTCAATCATCACTGCGACGGTATGATCATCACATAATGATTCAATGTTTTCTATTGCGTCTGCATAGACAAACCCATCTGGATAAGGACCAAAATAGTTATGCATTGCATCTTGTCCTGTAGCTTTAAGTGTAGAGATGGTTCTACCATGAAAAGAGTGTTTGAGCGTGATTACTTTATACCGTTTTGCTTCCCCCTCTACTTCACCATATTTTCGTGCAATTTTAATGGCACCTTCATTGGCTTCTGCCCCACTATTGGCAAAGAAACAACGCATATCATATCCACTCAACTCTACCAACTTCTTAGCCAGCTGTGCTTGTGGTTCTATCAAAAAAAGATTTGAAATATGGGTAATCTTTCCTGCTTGTTTACAAATCGTTTCTGTTACTCTCTCATGTGAGTGTCCCACACTCACAACACCAATACCAGCACTAAAATCAATATATGATTTTCCTGTATCATCTTTTAGTACTGCGCCTTTAGCCTCTGTAAAGTTTACATAGTTTCTGCCATAACTATGTAATACAAAATCTTTATCCATTTGTTCAAACATAACTTAACCTTAATTCATTCTATAATCACAATAATTTATCATCAATTTTAGCTTTAACTTTATTAAAACTGGTTATAATCTTGACAAATACAAAGACAGGAACATCATTAATATGAGTAAAACTTTAAATAAATTTATAGGTTTTCTGTTACTGCTTGGCAGTGTGCATGCAGTTGCGTGGCAAGCACTTACGTATCTACTTGGAGATTAACATAAGATGGCAAAAGTCAAACGATATTCCCCACAAAATAAGCATAAAAGAACTTTTATGATTAAAGGTATTCTCCTTTATATATTTCCCTTTCCACTGCTTTTAGCACTCTTTTCTGCACTCTTGCACGGTGATATCAGAGGCATTCTGGTTAACGGCATGGCCTATGCACTCTTTTTACTAGGTGCAACTGTCGCAAGACGTGGTTTTTTGATGGAAAAAGAGTATAAAGAGAGTATCTTAGCAAAAGCCCCAAAAATCAAATATAAAACTATTGCCAGTGCAATAATCACTATTGCAGTCTTTTTTACCTCCTTTTTTGCAACGGCAAATGATCTATTTTTAAGTATTGTATTAGCAGTTGTTGCTTTTATAGGGTTTTACCTCTACTATGGTCTTGATCCTCGTGAAGATAAAGTCGGTGAGCTCAATATTGGAGTAAGTGCTGAGGAGGTTATAGAGATTACTTCTGTCGCCAAAGCCCGTATAGAAAATATCCAAAAGCTAAAAAAAAGTATTGGCGACCTAGAGATTTCACAACAACTTGAACGCATCATCAAAGAGACAGAACAAGTGATTGTCTCAGTTGAGAGTAATCCAAATGATCTCTCAAGAGCACGTAAATTTTTTAATGTCTATTTACACCGTACAGAAAAGATCACACAAGAGTATGCAAATAATCTTAAAAATGAGAATATTGATAGCACAATGAAAAGTAATTATCTACACCTTTTAGAGACGGTAGAGAGTACGATACATGAACAAAAGGCACGTTTAAATGAAGATGACATTACAAGGCTGGATGTGCAAATTGAAGCACTAACTAAACAACTTAAAAATGAAGGAGTATAAAATAATGGAAAAACAAGATATTGAACAAAAAAGTGAAGAGATTATTGAAAATGTTGAAACACAGATCCAAGAGGCACAAACACAAGCCCAAGAGATACAAGAAGATCTGACAGACACACTTGAAGAGACAGAAGAAGCACTTGAAGAAGTTACACCAGATCTCAACGCTCTTATTGAAGATGAAGGTATCATCAACTATGAGACTGCACCACAGATTGATCAAACAAAGATGGAAATTGTCTCTAAAGAGATTAATATTAGAGATCCACATACCGTCATCTTTTTTGGGGCTAAAGCACAAGAAAATATCAACAGAGTCTCTGAGAGTATGCTTGAAGGTGTTAAAAACAAAGAACTTGGTACAGCAGGCGATAGTCTCAATAACTTGGTTGCGTCCATCAAAGGATTTGATTTAAATACCTTTAATCCCAATCAAAAACAGGGGTTTTTCTCTAAAATGCTTGGTTTTGCAACACCTGTTCAAAAATTTATCGGTAAATATGAAGATGTCAGACAACAAGTTGACACTATCACAGATGAACTTGAACAGCACAAAACACAACTCCTCACTGATATCACTTCACTGGATAGACTCTATGATGTAAACTTTGAATACTTTAAAGAGTTAGAGCTCTATATTGCAGCGGGTGTGCATAAACTCAATGAACTTGATAATGAATTGATTCCTCAACTTGAAACAGAAGCAAATGGCAAAAAGAAGATGATCAAAACTTTAGGGCTTAAAGATATCAGAGCAACACGTGATGACCTTGAACGTCGTGTACATGACCTCAGACTCTCAAGACAAGTAGCGATGCAATCACTGCCTAGTATCAGACTCGTACAAGAGAATGATAAAGCACTTATCACAAAGATCAGCTCAACCTTAGTAAATACCGTACCATTATGGAAAAATCAATTGGCACAAACAATCACTATTTATAGAAGTGGTGAAGCAGCCAAAGCAGTCACGCAAGCAACAGATCTTACCAACGATCTCTTAGAGCAAAATGCAGAAAACCTCCAAGAGGTTAATAGAGAAGTACGTACACAAGTGGAACGTGGCGTGTATGATATCGAGTCGATCAAAAAAGCAAACACCACACTCATTGAAACAATCAATGAGAGTTTAGAGATTGCTAATAAAGGTAAAGAAGCAAGAGCTGCTGCAGAGGAAGAGCTTGTTAAGGTAGAAGCACAACTCCATGATGCACTTTTAGCAGCTGGTAAAATCAGAAGATAAAGATTAGGAAAAGAAGATGGGTTTTTGGGATAAGATTTTTGGTGAATTTATCGATGTTATTGATTGGCTCGATGAGAGTAATGACACAATGGTATATCGTTTTGAGCGATACAACAATGAGATCAAGTATGGTGCGAAACTGACAGTTCGTCAATCACAAGCTGCTGTATTTGTCAATGAAGGTGAAATTGCTGATATTTTAGGGCCTGGTATTTATGAGCTTGAGACACAGAACTTACCAATTCTTACAACTTTACAACATTGGGATCATACTTTTAATTCACCCTTTAAGGCTGAAGTCTATTTTTGTAATTTACGACAATTTGTAGATCTAAAATGGGGAACTAAAAACCCTATCATTTTAAGAGATAAAGAGTTTGGTGTTATCCGACTGCGTGCTTTTGGTACGTACGGTGTTCGTATCGAAGATCCGGCACTCTTTATCAAAGAGATCGTGGGAACCAACGGTCACTTTACCATTGAAGATATCAGTAACCAACTCAGAAACGAGATCATCACACGATTCACTGATATTGTTGCAAGTTCAAATATCCCAGTACTTGATCTAGCTGCTAACTATGATCAATTAGGAGATTATATCACTGAACAAATCAGTACAGCTTTTAAAGCATATGGTCTAGGACTTACCAATATGCTCATTGAAAACATCTCTGTCCCTCCAGCAGTAGAGGAAGCCCTTGATAAACGAAGTAGTATGGGAATCATTAAAGACCTTAGTGAGTACCTCACTTTTCAAACGGCTGAGTCGATGACTAAAGAGGGTGGCAGTGCAGCTGGTGATATGGCTGCGATGGGTGTAGGATTTGCCATGGCCGATAAGCTAGCACGAAACTATGATAATAAAAAAACATATATCCCAGAACCCTATGAAAAAATGTACTACTACGCAGAGAATCAAGAACCAAAAGGACCTTTCAGTATTGATGAAGTAGAAGATTTTGTCAAATCAAAACAGATCAACTCTACAACACTAATGTGGTCAACAGGGATGGAAAAATGGGAAAAGGCACAAAAACTTGAAGAGGTCGAATCACTCTTCAACTATCTTACTCCTCCACCGTTATCATAGATATACCCAATGAGCACACTGCATTTACCTATCAACATGCGTTCTTATCAAAAGAGAACGCATATACACAACAACGATACTAACAAGAGTTTTAGATGAAGCTCAAAGAAGGTACACACTTTACCCAAAAGAGCTTTCCATGTAGACAATGTGGTGCTTCTTTAGTCTTTTGTGCAGATGAAAATGCATTGCGCTGTGCCTACTGTGGTGTAACCAATAGGGTCAATCCACCTAAGCTTCCTATCTATGAACATGATCTTGAAGATGCACTTGCTAAACTTGAAAGCACACCCAAAGTAAATCTTCATGCTCACCTTGTTGCTAAATGTCCTTCATGTGGCGCTGATTTTGATATGGATCCTCATCTGCGTAGTACAAAATGTCCATTTTGCACCTCTCCAGTTGTAACTAACTTAGACATCTTTATGCCACTCTCCCCAGAATCAATACTCCCCTTTGCACGCAATCAAAAAGAGGCAAAAAAAATCTTTAAAAAATGGGTAGGTAATCTCTGGTTTGCCCCTAATAGCCTTAAAAAATTTACAGAAACTGACTCTAAGTTTGTAGGTATTTATCTTCCTTATTGGACTTATGATAGTCAAACACATAGTAACTTTAAAGGACTTCGTGGAGATACTTACTACGTAGAAGTTAGACGACGTGTCAATATTGATGGCAGAGAAACGTATGTTGATGATCTCGAAGCACGTATAGAGTGGACAGCTGTAAGTGGCACTATTGACAGACATTTTGATGATGTACTTATTGGTGCAACAAAAACAATACCTAGAAAGCTTGTAGACGCACTGGAGCCTTGGGATCTACATAATCTTCAAAACTTTGATGAAGCCTATCTAAGTGGATTTGAGAGTGAAGTCTATCAAGTGGCACTCGATGATGGATTTTCTTATGCCAAAGAGTATATGTCCTATGAAATTAGAGAAGCGATAAGGCACCGTATTGGTGGTGATAGACAACAAATTAACGAAGTAAAGATTTATCATGATCAAAGCTCATTTAAATATATACTACTACCTATATGGACTGCACACTTTAAACACCACAATAAATCTTACCGCTTTGCCATCAATGCAAGAAGTGGGATTATCAAAGGGGAACGCCCCTACTCTAAAACTAAAATCTTTTTAGCCATACTTTTAGGACTTCTCATATTAGGTACATTTTTTCTTGCCGCTGAGATGGATAACGGTCTCTTATCGGAGAGATTTCAACAAATTCAAATACAACTGGAGCACTTTTAAATGCAAAATAAAACACTGCAATACTTCTTTTCACAACCCCATCAACCCTTTTTCACGCTAGGAATTTTAAGTGCCATCTTATTTATGTTGCTTTTTATGCTCAGTTTCAAAGGCATATTTGCGTTTGTTATTACCCCTAATACTTTCCACTCCTATTCACTCATATTTCCTTTTTTTACAGCTCTTTTTCTTGGTTTTTTGCTAACCACTTTTCCTAGATTTAGCCAGACACCTGCATTAGAACAGCGTATCTATTTAACGGCATTTACACTTTTAGCTGTAGGTACTTTACTCTTTTTAGTAGGTAGTTTTACATCCATCTATCTACTCTTATTTGCAAACTTTCTTATTCTCTTTGCACAAACATATGTTTTATATATTTTTTATCTTATCTACAAAGGATCGCCCCTATCAGAGCTTCATGATCAAAAATGGATTATCATCGGTTTTAGTGCAGGTATTGTCTCTAATCTCCTCTTTATGGCAGGGTTACTTACACAAGAACAGTTACTGCTAACGCTGGCTAAACTTGTAGGGATATATCTCTATCTAACAATCACTGCCTTTTCAATAGCACAACGCATGGTCCCTTTCTTTTCACATGTGATGATTGAAAAAAATAAAAAGCTCATCTCTTCACTCTTTGCACTTTTGACACTTCATATCATTTTTGAAGTGCTAGATCTTAAAATTGGTTTTGCTTTCTTACTCATTGCAGGTTTACTACTTGCTAAAGAGATCTACTCATGGAAACTCCCTTTTAAGGGTGCTCAAGCTATTTTGTGGATTTTGCATCTTGCCGTCTTTTGGCTTCCTGCTGCACTTATCATCAGTGCTTTTGCATCATTGGCTGAACTGATCTTTGAGAAACATTTCCTCTACTTAGGTATTCATCTTGTAATGCTTGGTTTTTTAACAACAATATTGATAGGTTTTGGTACACGTGTGACTTTGGGACATTCAGGTAATCAAATGCAGATTGATAAACTAACCAAAATACTCTTCTATATGACGCAAATTGTGGTCTATTTTCGAGCTTTATATTCATTTAGCGGTTCAAGCATACTCTTTGATATTTCAATGACACTTTGGCTTATTCTCTTTATCGTTTGGTCAGTAAAATATCTACCTGTCATCGTTACTGGAAAAAAATTACATAAGATCTAAACAGCACTTTAGCTATAATAAGTAAAACAGAAAGGAAAAATATGATCAGTGAAAAAATGACCAAAGCGTTAAATGTCCAACTAAATAAAGAGTTTTACTCTGCCTATCTCTATCTAGGGATGTCTACATGGTGTGCAGATGTCGGCTACAATGGTAGTGCCAACTGGTTTATGGCACAGTATGAAGAGGAACGATCACATGCGATCAAAGTTTATAACTATATGCTTGATCAAGGCAGTAAAATCGAGCTACTTACCATCGAACAACCAGAAATAGCTTATGACTCACTACTACAGTGTTTTGAGGAGAGTTTAACACATGAACAGATGATGACACACTCTTTTAATGAACTTTGTGATCAAGCGATTAAAGAGAAAGATCATGCCTCTTATGGATTTTTCCAATGGTTTGTGCAAGAGCAGATTGAGGAAGAAGCGAGTGTTGGAGAGATTATTGCGAAACTCAAACTTGTGGGTGATGGTAATGGTATCTTTATGATTGATAACCAACTTGCAGATCGTAAACTTGAGGATACCACTGGAGTGTAACATGAAGATCAAACTTTGCAAAAAATATGCTAAAAAGAAAAAACTTGCAAAGCAACTACTACTCACCTATCCCAATGCAACGATAGAGATCAAATCATGCATTGGGATCTGTAAACACTGTAAAGAGAGACCTACTGCAGTTATTGATAGTCAAAAATTTAAAAGCAAAACAATTAAAAAGTTTATCACAGCTTTGAGTGCTTAAGTGCAGTTTTCATTACAGTAAAAGTACTTCAATAGTATCGGAGGTAGAAGGGTAGTAATCACCACCACTAAAACCAGTATGGAATAGATTTCATTATTTAAAACTTGCATTGTCCTACCCAGTTCTGCAAAAATCAAACCTACTTCACCACGTGGTATCATTGAGAGTCCCAGTAAGGATCGTTCAGAAAAAGAGGAATCAGGGACTAATTGTGCCGCGATATATTTACCCGCAAACGCTAATACAATCAGTGTTGTACTCATAAGCCAAAAACTTTGACTAGAAAAATCAATCACACTAAGATCAATTGTCAACCCTACATAAACAAAGAAAATAGGAGAAAAAAGATAGATAATAGGGTGCATTTGTGTACGTACATGTTCTAAAAATCGATTATCTGTATCTTTTGGATGTAAAAACCCAGCAAAAGGGATGATAAATCGACGTGAAAATGCAATACCAGCAGCAAAAGAACCTAAGATCTCTGGTATCCCTAAAAAAGAGGCCACATATGAGAAAAGAAGAATCAAAGAGATAATAAACCCTGGTATAAATCCATGCACACGATGCTGATGAGAAAGTACACGCATCATCTTTGCTGCCATTTTGGCAAGTATTGGGGTTAGTAAGAAAAAGACGACAATGAAGAGAAAGATCTTTATCGTATGTCCAAAAGAGACGGTACCTGTAGAGACAAAATCATATACAAATACTAAAAAGAGTACTCCTAAAAGATCATCAATCACAGCAGCCCCTAAAACTACCTGTGCACTTTTTGCTTTTGAGATGCCAATATCTTTCAATACACGCATCGTAATACCAATACTCGTAGCGGTTAAGGTTCCACCGATAAATAAAGAGACTTCAAAAGAGAGACTAAAGAGATAATACGCAGTGACAAAACCAAAACTAAAAGGAAAGAGTGCGCCACCAATGGCTAAGATAAAAGATTGATTACTCACATTTTGGAGTTTACTGATATCAGTTTCATAACCAATTTCAAACAACAATAACATGATACCAATCTCAGCTAAGACCTTGAGAAGATCACCTGAGTTTTGCATATCAATTAAAGAGAAGCCACTAGGTCCAATCATCAGACCAGCAAATATCTCACCTAGTACGGCAACCATTCCAAAGTAAGCAAAAAGCTCACCAAAGATTCTAGAAGAGACAAATACTAAAAGTAGCGCTAAAATAAAACTATGCGTATCCATACTTATAATTATAGCAAATAATTATATTTTAAATCGACTACTCTCCAAAGATAATAATCTCATAGACATTCTTTTTAGTGACTAATGATTTTTGTGGAGGGACACTCCCTTGATGTTTATATTTTGCCAGTTCAAATTTGAGACTATCAATCTCATTTTCAAACTCATCTATCTTATCTTTAAATTGCAGGATAATATCAACCCCCGCTAAATTGACACCAAGGTCACGTGTAAGACGAAGGATCATGTTGATACGATCTATATCTCGTTGAGAGTAAAGACGCATCTTCCCCCCTGTTCTTGAAGGCGTTACAAGCCCTTCTCTTTCATATTGTCGTAGTGTCTGAGGGTGAATATTAAGTGCTTTGGCTACTACACTAATCAAATAAACTGGTTCATCATATCCATGCATCATTACACTCCTATTCTGGTAACTTATCTCGCATTAACTGTGCTAAATCTTCATCTAAATCTTCAACTTTAGGAAGTACAACGACTAACTTGAGATATAAGTCACCCATCTGCTTAGATTTTCTATCCATAATACCCTGCTCTTTTACACGCAGTTTTTGTCCACTTTTGATCCCCGCAGGCACTTTTACCGTAATCTCTTTATGTAGTGTCTCTACAGTAACCTTATCACCAAAGAGTGCCGTTTTTAAAGAGACATTTACCTCTTTAGTCAGATCACTACCATCTCTCTCATATTCAGGTGTTGAAGCAACTTCTACTTTAAGATAGAGATCACCAACATTTTGTCCATGTTGCTGTCCTTTACCTTTGACACGTAGTTTTTCACCACTCTTAATCCCTGCTGGAATTTTAATATCAAAACGCTCGCCATTATAGTTGACTGCATGTTTACCACCTAATGCAGCAGTGTGAAATGCAACCGTGATTCTTGCTTCGGTATCGAGATCAGGTTCTCCAAAACCACCGCCGAAACCTCCACCAAAATCAAAACCTCCACGGCTTCCTCCACCAAAGGATCCGCCAAATCCACCGCCACCACCAAACATACTTCTTAAAATTTCATCAAGATCGCCTGCACCTTGATGGCTACCTGCAAAATCATGAAAGCTTTGTCCACCAAACATACTATCACCCATCTGATCATACTGTCGCTTTTTCTGTTCATCACTTAAAATCTCATAAGCAGCGTTTACTTCTTTAAACTTCTCTTCTGCTTCTGGAGATTTATTGATATCAGGATGGTACTTTCTTGCTAATCTTCTATAAGCTTTTTTGAT
>JAHZKW010000037.1 GCA_022600175.1 Campylobacterota bacterium | reverse complement strand
GCGTAGATTGGAAAGCTTTTAATGAAATTGATTTAGTTATTGATATTGAAGATTTAGAGGAAGAAATGTTGCCTTGGACACCAGATGTTGTTATTGACGGTAATTTAAATATCGTATTTGGTGAAATCGATAGATAAGAGGGGAGAAGTTTATGGAAAGATATGATTTAAGAAAATATAAAGATAACTTCTATGACAGAATGGTTGAAGTTATTGAAAAAGAGGCAAAGCCTGGTGAAGTCATCATCTTTATGTTTGAAGTAGGGGATTTTACACCTGTTCAAAAAAGTGCAGATATGATGAAAGATCTCGGTCATGAGATTATGAACTCTATCAAATTCAATGAAGTGGATTGGACATTGGTAGTGAAGAGGAAAACCAGTTGAGTAAAGTACTGTTTTCAACCTGGCAAGGTGAGTTTATTGACAATAGAAATGTTGCAAAAGATGATTGGCAAGAGTCGTCATTTAAACTACCTGCTACGTATGAAGGAGATACAAGCTCAAAAATATTTATTGGTTGGAATGGATTAGTTGTCTTTGAAGAGGGTGTAGATGTGATTAAAGCTGGTGCAGAGTATGCAGCACAGTATCAAGTCTATTCTGAAGCATGTGGTCGTTGTGCACCAGGGCGATGGGGTGGTAGAATTCTCTATGACCTTTTTGATAAGATCGCGAGAGGTGAGGGGACTGATGGCGATGTGGCACACCTCAAAGAGATTTCTGACACTATGATGAAAACCAGTAAATGTGAGATTGGTCGGACTGTTCCTATTCCACTTTTGAACATTCTTGAGTATTTCTCAGATGAAATTAATGATCTAATAGTAAATCAAAAAAAATCACCAGACTATGATAATAAAGAGGTTAATTATATTGCAAAAGTGACAGCACCTTGTATGGATGCCTGTCCCGATCATGTAGATATCCCAGCTTATATTGAAGGGGTTAGAGATCTTCAGTTTGGTGAGAGTCTGCGGGCAACAAAGCAGACAATGCCACTCGCACATACATGTGGTCGTGTCTGTCCGCATCCATGTGAAGATGAGTGTCGACGTGCTAACCTTGACGAACCTATCTCTATTATGGAACTTAAGCGTGTAGGTGCTGATTATGAAACTGATCATGATCTTGAATTTTTATACCCAACAGAGCAAAAACCTCTTAATGGTAAAAAAGTAGCCATTGTTGGTGCAGGACCTGCTGGACTGACTGGTGCATACTATTTAGCATTAGAAGGCGTTGCTTGTGATGTCTATGATGAACTGCCTGTACTTGGTGGTGAAGTTGCTGTGGGTGTACCTGAATATCGTATGCCATATGATAAATATTATAAAGATATTGAAGCGATTGGGGCATTAGAGGGTGTTGAATATATTTTAAATACAAAAGTGACTGCTGAAATGCTTCAAGAGTTTGAAAAAACTTATGATGCAATTTTGCTTGCTTCTGGAACCAGAATCAGTAAGAAAGTAAGAGCAGAAAATGAACGTCCTGATATGGAAGGCTATTGGCCTGCGATTCCATTTTTAGATCAGATTAACCTTAGTGTGAAATGGAATTTAGCTGAAGAGGTAGATTTAACAGGTAAAACTGTAGTTTGCGTTGGTGGTGGTTTTACTTCTATGGACGTTGTAAGGTGTTCTATCAGAGCGGGGGCTGAAAGAGTTGTGATGCTTTATCGTAGAGATGAGAAGACTATCATTAGAAATACCAGTTATGAAGAGTATCATGAAGCAGTTGAAGAGGGTGTAGAGTTTGTTTTTCACTCTGCAATTGAAGAGATCTTTGATGAAGAGAATGTATTAAACAAACTTAAAGTCAATAGATTTGAACTTGTACCTGATCCAAATGGTGGTCGTGCACAACTTGTAAAAATTGAGGGTGGAGATTTTGAGATCGATTGTGATTATCTGATCCCAGCGGTTTCTCAAGATGCAGACTTAGGTTATATTCCTGAAGAGTGGGCATTAGAACAAACAAGTTGGAGAACACTACTTACTGATGGTAAAACATATATGACAAGTCGTCGAGGCATCTTTGCTGCGGGTGATTGTGAGTATGGACCAATGACAATTGTAAATGCTGTAGGACAAGCAAAACGAGCTGCGTCAGTTATGAGCCGTTATGTTCATAATGGAGATACATCACTGCTTGATGAAGAGATCATGGAAGATCACTTAAGACGTCTGAAAGTCTATGACAAAAAAGAGAAAGTAACAGGCTGGGTTCCAGGACTTCCAAGAGAAGTGAGTGAAAAGCTTGATGTTGATTATCGTAAAGATAAACAAGATGAAGTCAATTTTGGTTTTACACAAGAACAAGCAGTCAATGAAGCAAGCAGATGTATGCGATGTTACTATATAGCAATGGTGGCGGTGTAATATGAGTAAAACGGAACAAATTATCACACTAGAGATAGATGGTCAAAAAGTTAAAGCATTTAAAAATGAGACTATATTACAAGCTGCACGTCGAAATGGTTTTTATATTCCAACGATGTGTTATCTACCAAAAGTAAAGCCTATTGCTTCATGTAGAATGTGTGTTGTTGATATCGATGGTATGGATGCACCAGTTTTAAGTTGTCAAGAGCGTGTTGTTGAAGGAATTAAAGTTCAAACTAACTCTGAAGAACTTTACAAACATAGACAAAATATTATGAAGTTATATGATGTGAATCACCCATTACAGTGTGGTGCATGTCCAAAATGTGGTGAATGTGACCTTCAAAATAAAACGTTAGAGTTTAATGTTGGGACACAAAACTTTAGTGCTAAAGATCAAAGAAGAGAGATCCAAGATTGGGGTAATGTTACCTATGATCCATATCTGTGCATCATGTGTGAACGTTGTGTACGTGTGAGTAATGAGATTGTTGGTGATGAAGCACTACAGATTAGCCCAGGTGGTTATAACTCAACCATTATGAATACAAAAAAAGAGGATCTCAATGTTGATTGGGGTGAGTGTGCTGCTGTATGTCCTGTAGGGGCATTGGCAGACAAAGATTTTACTTATAAAGCCAATGCTTGGGAATTAACTAAAATTCCTGCTTCATGTGTGCACTCTTCTTTAGCAAATCTCATCTATTATGAAGTTAAACACGGGGAGTTTTTGAGAGTGAGAAGTGACAGTGATCATGACTCAATCAGTGGACTTTGTAGATATGGTTATGACTTTCAAAATGATGGTTCAAACTGTGATTCTGATATGCAAAAAGCAGTTGCAGCATTCAAAGTAAGCGATACTATTGCGTTTACATCAATGATTACTAATGAAGAGGCTTTAATCTTACAACGTTTAAAAGAGTTACATGGGTATAAACTGATTAACCAAGAAGCGCTGAATTATCAAAAGTTTCTCAAAGCATTCTCATCAACTTCAGGCAATAGTTTTTATAGCGGAACTTCTGATGGTATTATTGATAGTGATTATATTTTAGTATTTGGTACTAAAATTGCCACTGATAGCCCTGGATTAAAGTTTAGAGTGAATCAATCCTCTAAAAAGCATAAGTCACAAGTAGTCTATATGCATCCTCTTGAAGATGCATCAATTCAAAATATCGTTACGCAATTTATGAAATACGAAGTTGGTAGTGAAGATGCTGTTTTAGCCTTGGTGGCTAAAGCAATTTTAAATGGTGCTAAATTGCCAGAATCAGTGAGTAGATTTTTTGATGATTTAGATGATGGTTATATCAGTGCAGAGAGTAATGTTGGTGAAGAAGAGATTGATATAATGGTTAAAAAGATGGCAAAGAAACGTCGTTTTTCATGTATCGTAGGTTCAGATCTCTATGCACATCCAAATGCTGAAAATATTGCAAAGATCTTAGGTCTTTTAGAAAAATACAGCGATTTTGAAGTGACAATTATACCACCATCGGTAAATACTTTAGGGGTTTCACTTATTTGTGATCTTGATGAAGAAGCTGGTCAGAAGGTAATTGGTTATAATGAGGTTGGAGACTTTATTTTAAGTGCTATTGAAGATAAAGGTGATGTGAATATGCCAGCACTCAATCAACAAGAAGGGACCTTTACAAACCTAAATAAAAAAGTAGTACCAACCAATGTTGCACTACCATTTAATGGTTTTTGTCTCAATGATATTGCTAATAATTTAGGATTAAATAAAAGATATACTATTGAATATACAGAGCTTTTACCAGAAGCTAAAGGGTATAAGGCTGAAGAGTTTGATAAATTACCAAACTATTTTGATGTATTAGGAGAAGAGTTTAGAGGTTATGAACTTTCTAGTTATAGTGTCGAAACAACCAATACACTTTCTGAGATAGATGATATCGAGAGTTTTGATGGTATTGTAATTTATTTTAGCAATCCAAATAATCAAAAAAATATATTTACCAACCTTTGTGAATATCTTGCAAGTGATAATGATCTAATTGGTTCTGAACAATTTGCAGTAGCTGCAAAGATCAAAGATGGAGATAATGTAAAAATCAGTGTCTCTGGAGAAGAAATTGTACGTCAATTTAAAATAGATACAAAGTTAAAAGGAACAATAGGATTATTACCAACATTTGATATGGGGTTTAGTGGGCAAGCACTAAAGACAGGCTACAGATTTAATAAAGCAAAAATTGTACAGGTGAATAAATGAGTGAAATAACCATAAGGATTGACGGTAAGTCGTGCAAGGCTAAAGAGGGTGAATTTATCCTAAATATTGCCAGACGTGAGGAGATATTTATCCCTGCGATCTGCTATTTAACAGGATGTTCACCTACTTTAGCATGCAGAATATGTCTTGTAGAAGCTGATGGTAAAAGAGTTTACTCTTGTAATGCTAAAGCTAAAGAGGGTATGGAAGTTATTACAAATAACGATGAAATTGCAGCAGAACGTAAAGCAATTATGCAAGTATATGATGTAAATCATCCGTTGCAGTGTGGTGTGTGTGATCAAAGTGGTGAATGTGAACTACAAAACTATACTATGATTACTAATGTTGATAAACAAGAGTATGCAATTGCTGATATGCCAAGACCTGTTTATGACTGGGGTCTTATCAAGTATGATGCAGGACTTTGTATCGTATGTGAAAAGTGTGTAACAGTCTGTAAAGATAGTATTGGTGACAATGTACTTAAAACTGTTCCACGAGGTGGAGATACAGTTGATAAGAGTCTCAAAGAGAGTATGCCAAAAGATGCTTATACCATGTGGAATAAGCTACAAAAATCTATCATTGGTACAGTTAGTGAAGATAATACGCTTTCTTGTCAAACTTGTGGTGAGTGTATCTCTGTATGTCCAGTTGGAGCATTAGTAAGTTCAGATTTTCAATACACCTCTAATGCATGGGAACTTAAAAAAATTCCTGCAGCAAATCCCCATAGCAGTGATTGTTCACTTATCTATTATGAAGTTAAACATGGTGACTCTAAAAATTATGGTAAAAAAATCTTTAGAGTTACTAATGAAGCACACTATTCACCGATTGGTGGAGCGACACGATTTGGTTTTGATTTTGAAAATCGTGTTAGTGGTAAAGATCGAGCAGTATTTGAAAAAGTGGTTGATTTTATCGAAAATAGTGCAGATACTATTCGTTTTACAAGTGTTATCACCAATGAAGAAGCACTCATTCTCCAAAAAATAAAAGAGAAGTATAATCTCAAACTTATCAATGAAGATGCAAGAAAGTTTCAGAACTTTCTAAATATTTATAGTCAAGTCAGTGGTACGTCGCTCTATAGCGGAGATCTAAAATCTATCAAATCTTCCAACTTTGTCGTTTCAGTTGGTTGCGCAGTAAGATATGATGCTCCTGCAGCTGGATTTGCATTTAACAATGCACTAAAGATGAATAAGGGTGCAGGTATCTATTTCCACCCTATGGGCGATAGTGTTGTTGACACATTTGCAAAAACGATGATGAGTGTGCAACATCAAGTAGGTAGTGAAGAACACGTTTTAGCATTCATCCTTGATTATTTCTCAGAACTTTCTCAAGAACAATATAAGTCAGAAATGACAGCAAGAGAAGCAGCTATTGCAAAAGCTAAGGAAGCAGGTAGTGATTTACCAGACTTTGATACATTAGAAGCACCAGAGTCGCTTCCAAAAGAGATCAAAGATATTGTTTCAGATTTTACAAAAGAATCTGTTAACTTGCCAGAAGACTTCGATAAAGCAATGGTAAAAATGCTTGCAAAAAAAGATCGTTTCGCTTTAATTGTAGGAGAAGATCTTTATACGCATGCTAAAGCAGATAATTTAGCAAAACTGACTGCTCTCATTGAAAAGTATACACCATTTAACGTGACAATTATCCCATCTCAGACAAATACATTGGGTGTTTCACTGATTTGTGACTTAGACAGTGAAGCAGGAAGCCAAGTATTAGGATATAACGCAGCAGGAAATTGTGTATTAAGTGCATTAGGGGATGGGGATTTGGATATGCCTGCACTTAACCAACAAGAGGGTACGTTTACAAATCTTGATAAGCGAGTAGTTCCAACAAATGCCGCTTTAGACTATAGTGGATATGTGCTCAATGATATTGCAAATGCACTTGGATTTGAAGAAGATCAAACGATTAATTATACAGATAAATTACCAACTGAGCGTGGTTTTTCACCATTAGAGTTTGATTTAATGCCAAACTTTTTTGACAATGGTGGAAATGAGCTAAGAGGATATATGCTTAACAATAAGGCTGTGGATGCTTCTGATACATTAGATAGTTTGGAAGATGTCAAAAATGAAGAAGGTATGATTGCATATAGGTCAAACCCTATTAATCAATTTAACTACTTTACAAATAGAGCACACCAACTTAAAACAGAAGGTGCAGTCTATGTTTCAAGTGACTTTTTAGAGAGACAAGGTCTAGATGAAGGTGACAGTGTTGAAGTTAAAAGTGCGACAGGTGCAATTACAGCAAAATTAGCACTAGATGAACAGCTTACAGGTGAAATTATCTATCTAGGTACTTTTGATAAAGCACTAGATACCGAAGTAATTTTTGCTGATGGTTCTAGATTTAGTACAGTAACAATAAGGAAGGTGTAAAAGATGGAAACTGCTTACATAATAGAGACGATTATCAAAATTATCGTTATCTTGACAGTGTTTTCAGCGCTTGCTGGTATCACAACATATTTTGAAAGAAAAGTTTTAGCATTTATGCAGAGACGTTTAGGACCACAACATGTAGGACCATTTGGTATTTTACAAGTTGCAGCAGATGGTATCAAACTTTTTACAAAAGAGGATATTGTCCCACAAAATGCAGTAAAGCCTATTTTTATGATAGCGCCTGCGATTGCAGCCGCAACAGCATTTATTGCAATGTCTGCGGTACCGTTTCTACCAGAGTTTACACTCCCATTTACTGATTATACGGTACGACCTATTGTCGCTGATGTCAACATCGGTGTACTTTTTGTTGTTGGTGTAATGGCAGTTGGTATGTACGCACCACTGCTTGGTGGTATGGCCTCTAACAATAAATGGTCACTATTAGGAGCTGCGCGTACTGTTATTCAAATGTTATCGTTTGAAGTTGTCACAGGTCTTGCTTTGATTGCACCATTAATGATGGTTGGTTCACTTTCACTGATTGATATCAATGATTATCAAGGTGGTGATAGTATGTGGCTGGTTGTTGCACAACCAATAGCATTTATTCTTTATCTTATTTCAGGATATGCGGAGACAAACAGAACTCCATTCGATCTTTTGGAACATGAAGCAGAGATTATTACAGGGTATGCAACAGAGTATTCAGGAATTAGATGGGGACTGTTTGCAATTGGTGAATATGCAAACATGTTTACAGTTGCGTTTGTTGCAGTTCTTGTATTCCTTGGTGGATATAATAGCATGTGGTTTATACCAGGAGGACTTGCAATCATCTTAAAAGTCTCAATAATTATCTTCTTATTTTTGTGGGTCAGAGCTGCTTGGCCACATGTAAGACCAGATCAGTTGATGTGGTTATGTTGGAAAGTGTTGATGCCGTTAGCACTTATCAATATTTTGATCACTGGTATCGTACTAATATAGGGGTTTATGATGGTTGATTTAACAAATTTTAATGATAGAAATGTCTCTTCTGACTATAAATATATGGAGCTTGAAGAGAAACCTGTTGTATGGCAGGATAAGTTTAAGCGTGTTGTGAGCAGAACACTCAGTGGTGAACTTTTTGTAGGTTTATGGGTTGTTTTTCGTGAGATGATCAAAGGTAATACCCATACAGTACAGTATCCATTGGAGAAACTACCAATTAGTCCAAGATATAGAGCATTGCATGATATCAAAAGACTGGTAGAGAGTGGTAACCAAGCGTGCATTGGGTGTGGACTTTGTGAAAAGATCTGTATCTCTAACTGTATTCAAATTGATACAAAATATGGTACTAAAGGGCGTAAAGTTGTGAAGGGGTATACGATTAATCTTGGTCGTTGTATCTACTGTGGTTATTGTGCGGAAGTTTGTCCAGAGCTTGCGATTACACATGGACAAGATTATGAAAACGTTTGTGAGCAAAGAGCACACTTTGCTTCCATGGCAGAACTAGTGACACCAATGGATGAGTTTAAAGCTGGTAAACAGAAACCTTATCCAGGTTTTGGTGCATTGAGTGATAATGCTGATGATAATGTTAAAAAAACTCCTCTGGCGTATTAAGGGCTTATGATGTATGAATTGATAGCATTTTATCTTTTTTCGGGTTTAACGATTGCGATGTTCTTAATCGTAGTCTTAAGTAAAAATGCACTCTACGCGTTGAGTGCATTGGCTGCGGGCATGATTTTAATATCGGGCTTTTTCTTTCTTCTAGATGCGGACTTTTTAGGTGCGGTACAGATTATTGTCTATACTGGTGCAGTGATGGCACTTTATGCGTTTGGTATGATGTTTTTTGATACAACACAAGATATCAAAGAAGATATTGGTAGTGCAAAGATTATTTATGGGCTTTGGATCGCAAGTGCAGTATTGACTGTGATTATGATCTCTGCACCATTTATCTCTGATAAGTTGATGTTAGATGCACCACTTGATAATCATCTCATCCATGGTGCAAATAATCCACAGGCTGTAGGTATTATTCTATTTACAAAATATCTCGTACAGTTTGAACTTGCCGCGGTGATGTTATTGGTAGCGATGATTGCAGGTATTGTACTTGTAAGTAAAAAAATGGATGAGAGTCTTACTTTAAATACTGAATTACATGAAAAGATTCATGAAGAAGAGTTTGACACAAAGGAGAGTAAATGATAACACTTACACATTATTTGGTTGTAGCAACCATACTTTTTATGATTGGTTTGATTGGTGTTATAAGAAGAAAAAATCTTCTTTTACTGTTCTTCTCAACAGAGATCTTACTTAATGCTGCTAACGTTGGTTTTGCAGCAGTTGCAAAGTTTTATGGTGATTTAACAGGGCAAATGTTTGCATTTTTCATCATTGCAGTTGCAGCAAGTGAAGTTGCAGTCGGTTTAGGTCTACTGGTACTGTGGTATAAAAAGAATGGTACGATTGATCTTGATTCTATGCAAGAGATGAAAGGATAAGCGATGGAAAAATATTTATATATAGCACTTTTTGCACCGATTGTAGGATCACTCTTTGCCGCAATGTTTGGGAATAGACCTAAAAATTTAATTACAGGGCTTGTGACATCAGGGTTACTATTTGCTTCTTGGGTAGCATCAATGATTTTACTAATGAATGTTGATGGTGACAATGTTGTTAAAGTAAAATTGATGGATTGGATTGCTGCAGGTACGTTTAACCTTGATTTTGGCTTTGTAGCAGATCAAGTTTCAGTGATTATGATGGTCACAGTAACAACCGTTTCCACACTTGTTCATATCTATTCTATAGGATATATGGACCACGATAAAGGTTTTAATAGATATTTTTCATATCTTTCTGCGTTTGTTTTCTCGATGATGGTACTTGTCATGAGTGATAACTTTTTAGGATTATTTATCGGATGGGAAGGTGTAGGACTATGTTCTTGGTTACTTATCGGACACTGGTACTATAAAAAAGATGTGGCAAGAGATGTGAATCCTGCTATCTCTCCTGCATGGGCTGCAAATGAAGCATTTGTAATGAATAGAGTTGCAGATCTTGGGATGTTGATCGGTATCTTTATGATCTATTGGAATCTTGGTAGTTTAGAGTATGACACAGTATTTGCAAATATTGGATCACTCAGCACTACAACGATTACATTGATAGGAATTTTTCTATTTATCGGTGCGATGGGTAAATCAGCACAGTTTCCATTGCATACTTGGCTTGCCAATGCGATGGAGGGTCCAACTCCAGTTTCTGCATTAATTCACGCAGCAACGATGGTAACAGCAGGTGTTTATCTTGTGGTAAGAAGTCATGAGATTTATGCACTGATTCCAAATATTGGTTATTTTATCGCTTGTTTAGGTGCATTTGTTGCTGTTTTTGCTGCATCGATGGCACTTGTTAATATGGAGATGAAAAGAATTATTGCATATTCAACACTTTCACAACTTGGATATATGTTTGTGGCAGCAGGACTTGGTGCATATTGGATCGCACTTTTCCATCTTATGGCACATGCATTTTTTAAATCAGTACTCTTCTTAGGTGCAGGTAATGTCATGCATGCAATGGATGAAGAAAAATATATCAATAAAATGGGTGGACTCAGTAAGCTTATGCCTTGGACTATGGGAATTATGACTGTAGCATCACTGGCACTTGCAGGTATTTGGCCATTGGCTGGATTCTTCTCAAAAGATAAGATTTTAGAGACAGCCTTTGCTGAGCATAACTACTTTTTATGGGGAATGTTATGGTTAGGTGCAGGTATGACTGCATATTATAGTTTTAGACTTGTGATGATGGTCTTTTTTGGTAAGAAAAACTATAGCGATGATAAACATCCACATGAAGCATACCCATTTGTGATTGCAGCGATGATTCCATTGGTGGTTCTTGCAGTAATTGCAGGGTTCTTTGAGCATGCATTTATGGAGTATGTGACAGCAATTCTTCCAGAGTACTATCCACATGTAAGTACAGGTACATTTATCTTTTTACTTGTGATTACTTTAGGTATTGCAATCAGTGGTATTGCGCTTGCTGTAATTAAGTTTTCAAAAGGAAACTTTGATGACTTCTTTAAAAAGATTGGTGTCCATAAAGTCTTATCAAATCAATATTTTATCCCACAGTTTTATGAAGATAAGATCTGTAAACCATATGCATCACTCTCAGAGTTTGCATGGAAAAAGATTGATATGAGAGTAGTTGATGCAACAGTTGATTTTATTGCAGGTATGATTTATACTGCTGGTGATAAGTCAAGAAAAATGCAAAGTGGTAACTTGAGCACCAACCTTAAATGGATGGTATTTGGTTTAGTTGTGCTGTTAATTCTTGCACTATTTAAGATTGGTATGTAAGGAGCGGATGAATGGATTCATTATTAACACTATTGATATTTTTCCCAGCAGTAGCGGGAATGCTTGGGTTTCTGATTGAAAAGGAAGGGATTCGAGCTTATGGTATCGCAGTTACAGCTATTGAGTTTGTACTATCGCTCTTTTTATGGCTCAGTTTTGATAGTACTAACCCTGGGTATCAATTTTTAGAGCATGCACCAATTATCTCAGATTTTGGTATTAACTATTCACTAGGTGTAGATGGAATCTCGCTCTTTTTAGTGGTACTTAGTACATTTATGACTATGGTGGCACTTATTGGTTTAACGATTAAAGAGGATTTAAAAAACCTTATTATCTCTGTACTTTTTCTAGAGATGACAATGGTAGGTGTTTTTGTCTCTTTAGATGTAATTCTTTTCTATATTTTTTGGGAGCTTTCTCTTGTTCCAATGCTTTATATCATTGGTGCATGGGGTGCAAAACTTAGAATCTATGCAGCGGTAAAGTTTTTTCTCTATACCTTTGCAGGATCACTTTTTATGTTAGTGGGTATTCTTTATTTTGCATATTTACATCATCAAGCAACAGGTCAGTGGAGCTTTTCAATTGCAGATTGGCAGGCATTAAAGCTACCATTTGAAGCACAGCTTTGGTTATTTGGTGCATTTTTTCTTGGTTTCGCAATCAAGGTACCGATGTTTCCATTTCATACGTGGTTGCCATATGCACATGGGCAAGCACCGACAATTGGTTCAGTGATTCTTGCTGCTGTACTTCTTAAAATGGGTACCTATGGTTTCGTAAGGTTTTCCTTACCAATGACACCAGATGCATCAGTTTACTTTTTAGTACCGATTGCGATTCTCTCACTGATTATGGTCGTTTATACAGCGATGATTGCTTATGCTCAGGAGGATATGAAACAGGTTATTGCTTATAGTTCGATTTCTCATATGGGTGTGATCATTTTAGGAACATTTGCAATGAATCCAGAGGGAATTACAGGATCAATATTCTTGATGATATCTCATGGGATTGTATCAGGGGCACTATTTATGTTGGTGGGTGTTATTTATGATAGACGTCATACCAAGATGATGAGTGAGTTTGGAGGCTTAGCCGCACCAATGCCTAGATTTGCAACAATTTATGGAATCATGTTGATGGCTTCTGTAGGATTGCCACTGACGATTGGTTTTGTGGGTGAATTTTTAGCACTTCTTGGCTTTTTCAAGATATCACCTATTATGACTGCCATTGCAGGTACAACTATTATCTTAGGTGCTGTTTATATGTTGAGTCTTTATAAGAAGTCATTTTTTGGACCAGTGACTAATGATAAAAATAGAGATCTTCCTGATCTGACAAAGCAAGAGCTTACAGCATTAGTACCACTTGTGATCTTAGTTGTAGTCTTGGGTGTATATCCAAAGCCCGTACTTGATCCAATTGATACAAGTGTAAAGCATATGCTTGAAAACATGGAAGCAAAATCACAAACAGACGATGCAAAAGAGTTGCTACATAAAGCAACAAGCATCGGGGAGGCGAAGTAATGTTAGACCCAATTTCAATTGACGTAGCATCATTAAATCTTGCATCTTTGGTTCCGATGTCTATCATCGTACTAGGTGCATTAGCGATTTTGATTATTGATCTTATTACCAAAGATCTATCAAAAAGTTTTTATGTCATGGTGAGTGAACTTTTTATCCTGTTAAGTCTTGGTTCTGTTCTAGGATATAGTGGTGGAGATAGAGGTTTCTTTGACGTAATGCTGATTGATGGTATTGCTGTACTTGGTCAAATTGTGATCCTTGTTGCATCAGCGCTCTTTATACCTCTGGCACTTTCATCAAGAAGGTTTCATGAGTATTCGTTTCCTGAGTTTTTTGCACTGTTCCTATTTATGGTAGCAGGCTTCCAATTTATGGTTGCATCAGATAACTTGATCTTGATTTTTGTTGGTTTAGAGACTGCAAGTTTAGCTCTTTATACACTTATCGCTATGCATAATAGAAGTCGATCGTTTGAAGCTGCTGTGAAGTATTTTACTATGGGCGCATTAGCAGCAGGTTTTTACGTATTTGGTGCATTGATCTTATATGCTTTGACAGGAAGTGTAGAAATTCATAAAATTGCTGAAGTGTTAACTGCAAGAGAATTTGAACCAATTTGGGCTGTGTTATTAGGTGTTGTATTTATGCTTTCTGCTCTTGGTTTCAAACTTTCAATGGTACCTTTTCAAACATGGGTACCAGATGTCTATGAGGGTGCAAGTGCTGCACTAGCAGGATATATGTCAATTGTGCCAAAAATTGCTGGTTTTGTTGTTGCGATGAGACTTTTTGAATTTATGGTTCATGCAGATATAGAATGGGTGCAGATTACTTTATGGATTATTGCAGTTGTTACGATGACCGCGACCAATATCATGGCACTAGTACAAGAAGGTGTTAAAAGAATGCTTGCCTATAGTTCTATCTCTCACGCAGGATTTGCAATGTCTGCTATTTTGATTGGTACAACACAAGCAAATAGTGCACTGTTTTTATATTGGATTCTTTTTACCTTTACAAACCTTGGTGCTTTTACAATGCTTTGGGTTTCAAGACATAAAGGAAAAGGTTCATGGGGTAATACAAGATTTGATCACCCTTATGAGAAGTTTTCAGGTATGGTTAAAATCATGCCTCTTAATGCGGTTATCATGGGTATGTTTATGTTCTCTTTAGCGGGTGTTCCACCATTTTCACTCTTTTGGGGTAAACTTTACCTTATGAGTGCAGCGATCAATGAACATTTTTACTGGTTAGCAATTATCATGGCTGTGAATAGTGCAATATCAGTCTACTACTATCTTAAATTAGTAGTCTATATGTTCCTTAGAGAGCCAACAACAACAGATGCAACAGTCTATATGAAAAATGCATCTACAGCACTAAAAACAATTATTGGTTTTGCTGCGGCAATGACACTGCTTGCAACACTTTTTGTAAGTCCTTTGTTAGATATGATTACAACTTATGTAAAAGCGAGTGGTTTCTAAATCTTCTTAAAGAGCAGAGTTTTCTGCTCTTTAAAATTATATCGTTATGCTATAATTTACCCCATGAAATATTTAATATCTTTAATTTTCTTCACTGTATATGGGGTATCTGCATCCTTAACGCTTAATAGTGCAAAAGATCACAATAGTACTTTATCGATATTGCATATAAAAGATCATAGACCTTTTATGTGTGAAATACGTATGAGAGATGATTTCAAAGATATTGTAACTTGTACATTTAATAAACGTGTGACTCCTGAGATTATACAAACGAATGAATTCTTTGATATTCATTCAATGAATAATAAATTAGTCATTGTACCAAATTATCAAATGACACTATCAACCTTGCAAAAAAACTTTGTTAGAGCAAAAGTGATCTCTTCTGATATAGTAAAACCACGTAGGCATTGGGTTGTTGTAGGTTATAAAGCGAATACAAAACTTTTTAAAAAAAGTAATAAAGACGGGATCAATTTTGATATCAGTTTCCCTGAAAAAGCATTACCATTTGTTGGCTCCTTAGATCTTAACGGTTTACCTGTGATGATTAAAAGTGACGCAAGACATATCACCAGAATTAAAGAGGCTTTTGAAGAGTTAAAATTTAATAAAGTGATTCAGCTAGCAGATAATCTTTTAAGTGAAGAGAACAATAGCTTTATTGAAGAAGCAAAACTTTATAAACTTCGTGCGATGGATAAAATAGCATGGCAAAATGGTGATGATAAACCTAGTGGTATCAATACAGATGAATATCGAGAGCTTGCTCATGAGTTAATAGATGAAAACCCTTCTAGTGGTAATTTTCCTGAGGTTTTGATGTACCTATCCAAAATGTATTATAAGTTAGGAAGAGTGAGCAAAGGTGATGAATTTTCAAATATCTTAAATGAAGAGTTTTACGATAACCCTTATAGTAAAATTGCCTTTTTACATAAAGCTGATAGAATCTATAAAAATCAAAAAAGAAGGGCAGAAGCACTACAGCTCTATAAAGATGTTTTATATAACACCAAGAATTTAGATATTGCATCAAAAGCTGCATCAAGGTTAAGCGAAAAATATTTAGAAAATGAAGAGATTGAGAAAGGGTATGAGTTTTATAAAAAAGTTGTTGATGCCAATGAACCTTATTTACAAAAAAATGTAAAAGAAGCATATAACTTTGCCAAACAATTTGCCCAAGCAAAAAAATATGATCTTGCGATTCAAATTGTGGGCTCTCTATTGGGCTTAGGAGATAAGCTTCATAAAAACATGTCTGATGATTTACGAAAAGATATAGCTTACTGGTATGATCTTAGTGGTAATAAAGATGCTGCATATGGGTTGTATAAACAGTATTTACAAGACTATAAATTAGGTAATCATGTAGGCTTTATTCAAAGTAGACTTGATAAAGTAGTCCTTGATATCAAAGAGAGTAATATTACTAAAAAATTAGACAATATTGATACGGTGTTATCGAAATATCAAGATGAACCAATTTATAAGTCTGCTTTGATTGAAAAAGTTAAATTGTTGATTGTAGAGGGTAAATATGATGCATTATTTAAACTGGAAGAAGCACTTATTGCCCAAGATGCTTATAAGTTTTTGCAGTATGGTGCATCTAAAAAAATACTACAAGATTTAGAGGGTGATGACTGTAAGTCAGCCATTAGGCTTTACAATGAGTATAATGCAACAGTATCTAAAGCTTATGAGGCAAAACTATATCACTGTTTGATGCGTGTTGCTGATTATGCAGAGGCACTTAAAATTACAAATTTACATCAAGAGGATAAAGTATTACTTGATCGATTAAAATGGATGTATTATGCCCTTAAAACACATAGCAAACTTGATAACAATAAAAAAGTAGTACTGCTAGGTGAAGATATAGAGAAACTCTCAAAAGTGCTCAAAACAAGTAGCTATGATGATATTGTTTATGAAAAAGCAGATGCTTATTATAACCTGCAGGCGTATGATGAGATGATGCTTCGAGAAGTCAAGCGTGCTGAAACGCTCTTTCAAAATGATATTAGAAATATAGATCTATTTTCTAAGGTACTTAGATATGCAAAAAATAAAAAAAATGATCTGCTGATTGTGAATTATGCACAAAAGATTATAGCGTTACAAATGGTACATAAAATTGATGACTATTCACCTAATGTAGAACTTGATCTTATTAATGCTCTCAAACGTCTTAAACAGTTTGATAAGGCATTGAAAGAGGATTTGAAACTGCTTTATATCAAGCTTACTGATTCACAACGTGCAAATGTACTTTATCTAGCAGGGGAGTTGAGTCTTAAAATAGATAAAGCAGAAGAGGCAAAAGGATTTTTTATAAAGTGTGGAGAGATTGTTGAAGATAGTTCATGGCAAAGACTCTGTGCACAGAGTCTTCAGTTACTAGAGGATTAAATTATTCTACCTTTTCAAGTGGATTGACAACCCTACCCATAAAGATAATGGTTCGTGTCGGTATGTGACAAATCATAAAAAGAAAAGGGCGATCAAATTTAAGTAGTTTACCTTCTTGTGCATACACTCCACCGATACTGATTGATGATGATGCTTCTTCGGTCCCTTCTTCATCAATTGTAAAGTAGATTTTTTGTGCAATTTGAGATAGTTTTAGATCAAAATCTTTATCAATACCGGTAAAGTTTGCATCATCACTAAATGCTTCAACCATACCTTTATCAATTAATAAATCTTTTAAGAGCATCGGTTGACTGCTAATTGTAAGTTTTGGATAGTAAAGGTCTATAGTCTCCCAACTAAAACCTGAAGTATAGTCATCTAATGTATTGTTATTGAGTGATGCTTCAAAGGTTTCAAACTCCCCTTTAGGTGGTAAAAAACTGATCAATCCAAATTCACTATTTTGATAACGCATACAGAGTGTTTCTACACCATCTTTTTCACTATAACGAAATTGATTGACTTGGTGCATCAGTGGTACATCGATAGTTGATCCATCTTCTAATAAAAACGGATGCGCGTTGGTCTCATTTTTATAAAATGCTTTTTTCCATAGTGCTTTAAGGTACATAGCATTAACCAGTACCATCTCACTTGTTTGATCAATAGTATCTTGTGCTAAAATTGTATCAATATGACCATCAGTCATATTACTTGACCAGCGATTAATAGTATCTCTTGATTGTTGAGGGTTACTTTTAAAGTTTACAGTTTTGATGTTGATTCCATAATTTGTTTGGAGTTTAGTGATGTAGTCTTGTGATACACTTGTACCCTCTTGCAACCAAAAAGAGTTACCAAAAGAGAATTTAAACCCACTGTTATTATGATCTAAAAATGTGATAATTTGTCTATTTAAAGCATTATAAGCATTTTCCCAATTTTGTTGATCTACTTTGATGTTGCCTGCATTGATCATCTCTTGACGCGTATTGCCTTGGGAACCAGATAGTAAAATATTTAACATAGAGAAGAGACTATAAGAGGATAGAAAATTATTATTTTGTTTATTTTCAACATAGTGATTCATCTCAAATGCAAAGTTATTATTGATATTTGAGGCAGTATCAATTTGCAATAAAGTACTATTTGTCTCCTCTACTGAGATGTTAAGTTCTGAGAGTGATTGATCTTGTGTAGAAACCGTTTGGCTACCGCATCCAGAGATGAAAATAGATAAGGTTAAAAATAAGTTTCCTAATAATTTTTTGTTGTTCATATTATAATTCCTTGTTATATATAAATAATATCGACAAATTAAGATAAAAAGATTACAAATTGCATTTAGAAAATCAACTATAAGTGTGGAAATGAAACAGCTAGCTGATTTAATGATACTTTGCTATAATCCACACTAAAACTATATAGGAATATAGATGCAAAAAGCAGAATTTATATGGATGAATGGTGAATTTAAACCTTGGGATGAAGCCAATACCCATGTTTTATCACATACACTACACTATGGAAATGGTGTTATAGAAGGTACTAAAGCATATAAGACTGATAAAGGTCTTGCGATATTTAGATTAGAAGAGCATACCAAAAGATTGATTGAGTCAGCAAAGATGGTTTTGATTGATATCCCTTATAGTGTAGAGGAATTAAACAAGGCACAGATTGAATTGCTACGAAAAAATAAATTTAGTGGTGAAGAGAATGTCTATATCCGTCCATTTGCTTTTTTAGGTTATGGTGTCATGGGTGTTTACCATAAAGCTGCACCAGTTGAAACAGTTCTTGCTTCATGGGAGTGGGGGGCATACTTAGGTGATGATGGCCTTAAAAATGGTATCAAGTTAAAAATTGCTTCTATGAATAGAGCAGGAAATACGTCCAATATGGGAAAAGCAAAAGCAACCGCAAACTACTTAAATTCGCAAATGGCGAAGTATGAAGCGATTGACTGTGGATATGATGAAGCACTTTTATTAGATGATCAAGGTTATGTTGCTGAAGCAAGTGGTGCATGTTTTTTTATCGTAAGAGATGGTAAGTTGATCTCACCACCAAATGATAATGCGCTTGAGTCAATTACGCAAAAAATGGTTATTGAACTTGCGCAAGATTTAGGGTATGAGGTTGTGAGACGTCGTATTACACGTGAAGAGATCTACATTGCAGATGAAGCATTTTTAACAGGGACAGCTGCTGAGATCACACCTGTACGCATGGTAGATGCTCGAGTGATTGGTCAAGGTAGTCGAGGTGAGATTACAGGGGAGCTACAAAGCGGTTATTTTGATATCGTTTGTGGTAGAGATGAGAAATATAAACACTATTTAACTTATATAGAGGAATAAAAATATGCCAGCAGATTTAAATGATTATTTTAAAAACAGAGGTGGTGGAAATAAAAAACCACCTAGTGATAGACCATCAAGTGGTGGTGGCGGAGGTGGTAGACGTCCTCCTGAGACGCCAGAGTTTTTAAAAGAGTTTGGAAAAAAGACAGGGTGGTTTTACCTTTTGATTGCCATTATAGCACTTTTAGTGATTGCAAAGCCATTTGTCGTGATCAATTCAGGTGAAGTAGGTATCAAGTCAACAGCAGGTAAGTTTGAAGCTGAGCCTTTAACACCTGGTTTTCATATCTTTGTACCATTTTTACAACAAGTACGAGTGGTGGATACCAAAGTAAGAAGTATCAACTATACTTCTAATGCACAGCACAACATGTCAAATGTAAGAGACAGTGGTGTTATGAATGCTTCGACGATTACAGCACTTGATAAAAGGGGTCTATTGATCTCTATCGATATTACAGTACAGTATAGACTCAAACCAGAGTCATCACCACAAACAATTGCAACGTATGGTTATGCTTGGGAAGAGAAGATCATCAATCCAATTGTGAGAGATGTTGTTCGTGCGGTGGTTGGTTCTTATAAAGCTGAAGAGCTTCCTGTGAAGAGAAATGATATCGCAGATGCAATTCGTTTAGGAATAGAGACACAAGTAGATGCAAAATCTGGAAGTCCAGTAGAACTTACGACGGTAAATCTTAGAGAAATTATTCTTCCACCAAAAATTGTTGAGCAAATCGAGAGAGTACAAATTGCAAAACAAGAGGGTGATAGAGTACAGCTTGAAGTTATTAGAGCACAACAAGAGGCTGAAAAAGTAGCTGCACTTGCAAAAGGTAAAGCAGATGCTAGAATTATACAAGCAAAAGGTCAAGCAGATGCAATTAAGATTGAAGCAGATGCAAAAGCATATGAAAATATCGAGATTGGTAAAAGTTTAACAGGTGAGATGTTAAGACTTAAAGAGATTGAAGTACAAGGTCAATTTAACGAAGCGTTAAAAACAAATACCAATGCACAGATCTTCTTAACTCCTGGTGGATCAACACCAAATATCTGGGTTGATTCTAAAAATAGACAAAAAAAGATATCTGCTGAGCAATAATGAATAATATTATCGATAGCGTGAACTGGGAAAAGAGTGAACTTATCCCGGTGATCGCACAAGATTACGAAACTCATGAAGTACTGATGCTCGCTTACGTGAATAAAGAAGCACTCGCCTTAACCATAGCGCAAAAAACAGCACACTATTTTTCTAGAAGCAAACAGCGTATCTGGCAAAAAGGTGAAACTAGTGGTAACATTCAAAAAATCAAAGATATTTTTATTGATTGTGATAATGATACACTACTTTTAAAAGTAGAGCAGGTTGGTGGTGCAGCTTGCCATACAGGGCGAAAATCTTGCTTTTTTACTAATGTCTTGACCAATGAAGTAGATAGTGAAATTGATACAAATGTGACAGACAACTATTCGGTAAGTGATAGACTCTATCATGTGATACAAGAGCGTAAAGTTGCTGATCCTTCATCTTCTTATGTTGCGTCACTTTTACATAAAGGTGACAATGCAATTTTAAAGAAAGTTGTTGAAGAGGCAGGAGAGTTTTGTTTTGCAGTCAAAGATAAAGATGAGAAAGAGATTATCTACGAAGCAGCAGACTTGGCATTTCATGTGCTTGTAGCTTTAGGAGATAACGATATCAATCCAGATCGCATCAAGCAAGAGCTTGCACGACGTTTCGGGATGAGTGGTATCGAAGAGAAAAACTCGAGAAAGCAAACAGATGTTACAAAACCTAAAACAGAGGCTGATTGATTACGCTGACGCATTTACGACATATGATTACGCAGCCTTTGGGTGGTTAATATTTTTACTACTTATTTTGATCGTTTTAGCGATCACCCTCTCTAAAAGAAAGCCTAAATTCGCTTCATTTTTAATTTTTTTAGTATTGATTTTGATGTTTTCAGCGCCTGTAGCGATTAAGATTTTTTTAGATAAAACTATTCGTAAAGTGAGTATCGTAGACCAAAATCATACAAAGTTAAACTTTAGCAAAGTACTCGTGGTTACGGGAACGGTCAAAAATGAAGGTAAAGTAGATTTAAATAAATGTTACCTTAGTACCAAAGTTCTCAAGTTAACGGGTAATCACT
>JAHZKW010000036.1 GCA_022600175.1 Campylobacterota bacterium | reverse complement strand
CCAATAGAGATGATAGATAAAGAAACCGCTCTTTATGCTTTAGTAGGTGTAAATGCCATAGAAGAGGAAAATAGTAACCTATTTAACCAATATCTTCAAAACGCAAACTTTAATGCAAAAATGATGCCTCTAAATATCCGAGAAGATGATATAGGATTTTTTATCTACGGGTTTAAAGATTCACAAATCAAAGAGGGATATTTTAATACTGAATATTGGCAAACACTTTACCATCTACTCGATGATATGAGTGATGAAGCAAACCTATGTGGTCTGTGTGATACTATAAAAGTAATTGAGAAACAAAACTTTGGTGATCTCTATTATGGTCGAGCAACCGTAGCAATTCTTAATGAAATCACAAATATAAAAAGTTGTAAAGTCACAATCTATGGGAACCATGAACTTACTAAAAGTATACTTTACAATCTCATTAAAATGAAACCTAAACAGATTGTACTTGCAGAGATGATTATTGAAAACACATTGGAATTACATGCTATGATTCCTCAAGATATTGAAAGTGATATTGAGAGAATAGAAATTAAAGATATCACTACAGATATACTTATCAATAGTGAAAATCAAGAAATATACATTGGTACAAAAATGATAAACAATCAAGACATTTTAGAAAAAATAGCAGAAATAAAAACGAAAGAGTGGATGAATTAATGGCAGATATGGATGATTTTAGAAAAGAATTCGACGGAATAATAGAACAATTTTCAGGTTGTGAAACAAACTGTGATACGGAAGAAGAGATGGAAGAAGATTTTCCTGATTATATAGTTGAACTCAAAACAAAAATGCTCTCACCTCAAAAATGTGGTCTCTACTTCTCAAAAAAAGATATCAGAAAAATTGCAAAAGAGTGTGATGAAAACATATCGTTAAAACAAAGAGATCGTATGCTCAATGATTTATTAAAAAGTATATTTACTCCTGAACAAATGGAACGTCTATTTGATGTAATCAAAGGATATATTGATCTAAGAATCACTTACTATGATGAATTAAGTACTGTATTTGATGCGTCTAAACCATTGCTCTTACCCCATAAAGAAAAAGCATTAACCTTTAAAAAATCTCTTGATAGAATTTTTGAAGAGAGTAATGGAAAAGTTTATAAATTTTGAAGGTAGGCAATAGCCTCCTTGATTTCCATCTCATCAAAAACTTTTACCCCATATGCTTCTAAAATTTTTACAGTTATCCCTTTTCCTCTTCTCAATCTACCGCTAAAGCTACCATCATAAACCATTTTATTTGAACATGAAGGACTTTTAGACTTTAATATAGCAACAAATATATTATGCTTTTTTACCAACTCTAACGCTCTTTGTGCACCAATAGTAAACTCTTCAGTAACATCCAAATCTAAACTATTTATGATTCTACCATCATCTTGAATTTCACTTGGAGGTCTTGGAATAGCTAATCCGCCCTCAACTTCTGGGCACAAAGAGATAAACTCTACATCATAATTTTTAAACAGACCAAAATCATAGGTTTTTAATTTTGCATCATAACGCACGTTATGTCCTAGTAAACAAGCACTAACTAAAATTTTCATTTTCAAAAACTATAAATAACCTTTTTTGCTAAACAAAGTGCAAAACCTTTTTCATAATACGCAGCCTCATTTATAAAAACTCCATAAAGAGCCATAGAATCCTCATACACAATCGTTTTACCATCAAAGGTTATGAACATTGGATCACCCATTGATATCTCTTTAAAGTCCATATCTTGACGCTCACTATGCACCATTGCAGTTAAATTACCCTTATCATCTCTAGGATAATCTACCAATGCAACATGCTCATATATCGTAATATCTCTATTTATTTCAACCATACCTTGGTTATAACTTTCAAAAAAATCTAATAGCGTATGTACTAGCTCTTTAGTTTGCATAAATAAATCTGCACGAAGTACACCTTGAGGCACTGCACCAACTTCTATAGCAAAACCAGAAGAACCAAAAGAATCAACAAATCCACCTTCTTCATCACCCTGCCATCTATAAATTTTTAAATCTGAAAAGTGTTGAGAAAGATACGAAGCAGCCATCCAAGTTAATTCATTATCTTGGCTTATCACTAAAGAAAGTCCCATATTTGATGTAGTAGTATGTAAATCTACAACAAAATCAGTATTTAAATCATCTTGCCCTTTAGGACCAATAATCGCATCTAATTTTTTTGCAACTTCATCTTCATGGGAAATTAACTCATCATTATGTAAATTTGAAAGTGTACATGCTCGATTTAAATCTCTATCGATATAACGACGAACCTCATAAAATGCTTTTTCGTTAGAGAAAATTACTTTAGTTTCAAATGTATCCCTTTGTACAACTTTTGGATTTTTAATCCAATACTGAGCCAAGTATGAGCCTGTAAACTCATTTCCATGAGTACCACCAATAATAGCAACACTGTTAATTAAGTTTTTT
This sequence comes from Campylobacterota bacterium, assembly GCA_022600175.1. Taxonomy (GTDB): domain Bacteria; phylum Campylobacterota; class Campylobacteria; order Campylobacterales; family QNZT01; genus SZUA-1433. The sequence goes on along the minus strand of JAHZKW010000036.1, from coordinate 209 downwards.
GACATAATTTTCCATTTTTAAAAGGATTATGACACAAGGGAGGTAAAGAGGTAATAAAACAGCAGAGATAAGAAATATATTAGTTTAAACGATATAAATAAGAATCAGATAAAGTGGGAAGAGTAAATAAAAACGGAACTGGCAGCGACCTACATTCCCACACCAGTAAGGTGCAGTATTATCGGCGATGAGGGTCTTAGCTTCTTGGT
>JAHZKW010000035.1 GCA_022600175.1 Campylobacterota bacterium | reverse complement strand
TTTTCAGATGATAGATTTCGCATAAGAAATATTGCTGATACAACACATTTAGAGTCTATGGCTTCAACAAGTAAAAACAGAACTAAATATATTGCTTATCACTCTGCTTCTGATACGATAGCACCGCTATCAGATAAAGTACAGTTATATGCATCTTTAAATGAGTTAGGTTTTGAAACAAACCTTCATGTGATTAAAGAGGATAGTATTGTTGATGAAAAGTTTATTAAAACACGCAAACATGGTATGGGGATGTCTTTAAAAAGATTAGCAGACAAAGAGTTACCCAATGCTTTAGATATTTCTTTAAAAAAGAGAGAAGAAAATAGCGAGATTATATATCCTTGTGACACTTTAGAGTATAGATTTTTGATAGATGGTCAGACTTATATAGGGACAAGTAAATCTTTTGGTAAGGATGAACGCTCAGTAGAGAAGATTGCAGAACAGACCTATTTGAAAAATATTGCATATTTGGAAAAATACCAGCCTGAAGTTTATGAGAAGCTTGCAGCATTTGATTCAGCCTTAGCGCAAAATCTTTATCAATCCAAATATGATCTTGTACATCACAATGATTATTTTGATGTTGTTGAACTCTCTACAGGCAACCGTCTTTATGACTCCAATAGTGATGACTATGCAAATTTAGCGATGAAGAGTGTTAATCTTCAAAAAGATTTTAATGTCTATGAAACCTTTAAAAAAGTAACAGTTAAAGAGTCTCAGTTAGAAGCACTTGCAAAACTTGATATCACAGAGAATAACCTTAGCGCATTAGCCCCAATACTTCATTATGTTGAACAACATAAAACACCATCAAATCAGATGCAAAGTATTGAAAAATTTATCTTTCTAGGGGTAGGACTAGGTGGGCATATTATGGAAATTGATAAAAAGATCAATGCCAAAGTTTATCTAATTGTTGAAGATGATATAGAACTTTTTAGGCTCTCTTTGTTTTGTACCCCTTATTATACGTTAGCTGCAAAAAGTGAGTTGGTATTTTCGGTATTTGATACGCCATCTGAGTTTATTAAACCAGCATCGAAGTTTTTAGAGAGCCACTACTACTACAATCACTATCTAAAATATTTTCATATGTTAAACCACAGTGAAGAGAAACTGCAAGAGTTTCATATTAGAGTAGCCTCACAGTCACATAACCTCTTTTTCTATAATGCGATCTTACAACAGTATCTTAAACCCTTGAGTTATTTAAATCAAAACTACAATTTTTTAAATATTCTCAAACCTTATGGGGATATGGCACTGGGTAATCAACCTGTGATTTTATTAGCTGCAGGTCCTTCTTTACAACAAAATATTGAGTGGATTAAAGTAAATCAAGACAAGTTCATTATTGTTGCTCTTTCTGCTACACTCAGTATCTTAGAAAAAGAGAAGATTAAACCTGATATTGTGACGCATATTGATGGCTTTGATGAGAGTATCGCACACTTTAAAAAACTTGATTCTCTTGACTTCTTATCAAAGACAATTTTTCTAATGTCGGCAAGAACACCAGATGAGATTATTGAGGATTTACCAAAAGAGAATATCTTCTTTTTTGAGAATGGCACCAGTTATAAAAAAGAGTTTGGTAACCTTTCTGCTCCATGTGTGGGATCTATTACCTATCTGCTTTTACTTGCATTTGATATTAAAACGCTCTATCTTCTAGGTCTTGATTTGGCTCTTGATAATAGAGGTGCAACACATTCTGATGGACATGAGTATACAAAACAGTTAGATCTGAAAAATATTGATACACATGAAGACACTTTAGTGTATAAAAATAGTGTATTAAAAGTAGCAGGAAATTTTCAAGAAGAGGTTTTTACCACACCTGACTTTAAAACCTCTATCGACTCTATTAATGCAACTTCAGTGGGGTTTAAAAAGGAGAACCAGTATATTTATAATCTTAGTAATGGTGCTTTATTTGAAAATTCTATAGCAACCCCAGTAGAACAATGTGACCTTAGTAGTGCCCCTATGATAGCAAAAGAGAAGCTTTATAAAGAGATGCATAAAGATTTTACTCATAACAGTGATATGCATTTAACCAAAGATGAGTTTTTACTATTGCAACAGCGTTATGCACATGCCCAGTTTGTGAAAGAGACGATACTCACACAACAAAAACGTTACTTTCATACTTCAGAGGATTTTTTAAATTCACTTACAACACTATTATCCAAAATCGCATCAAGTATTTCAGTTGTGCAGTATGATCTCGCTTTGGTGTATCAAGAGTATTGTAGATTTATTTATACTTTTATTTTTGATTTTTTCAATACCCAAGAATTACCTTCTAATGAGAAATATATGAATGATCTCAATGCGTTATTATCAGAACAGTTACTAAGAATTGTCAATAAATATGAACAAGAGTTACATACTATTGTAAAAGTACAGGAGAAATAATGCAAGATGTACAAGCAATTGAAGTAGAAGCGTTAACAAACTATGAAAAAAACTTAGAATATTTTTCCAAAAATAAGCCAGATATTTTCCGTAAACTTCAACTCTTTGATATGGGACTGTCCCATCATGATATTGTGCCTAAATATGATTTAGAGTATAAAGATGAAGGCTATTTTGATGTTAAAAATCTAAGAAGCAATAGCTATCTTTATGATAGGGATTCGATAAAGTATGCACAAAAGAGTGCAGCAGCGATTAATTATAAAAAAGATGCTTTAGTATTTAATGGGATTTTAGACTACAACGTGCCTGATGCGCAGATTAAAGCACTTAAAGAGGCAAAATCTCAGCGACAACAACGCATAGATGGAAGCTCTATCAAAGAGATTTTACCTATCATGCATTATGCGATGAAACTTGCACCTAAAGATACAACGATGAAAAAGATTGATAAGTTTATCTTTATTGGTACAGGATTAGGTACACATATAGTCCAAATTGCACAGAAGGTTAAAGCATCAGAGTATCTTATTATTGAAGATGATTTAGAGCTTTTTCGGCTCTCTCTTTTTACTACTCCTTATTACGCATTGGTTAAAAGTGCAAATCTCTATTTTTCAGTGGGGCAAAATGAGAATGACTTTACTATAACCATGGGTGGATATTTAGAGGGCTCTTTTTTCAATAATAGATACCTAAAATATTTTCATTTTCCTGCACACAGTACCCATAAGATAAAACTGATACAAAACAGTTTAGCTGCGCAAACGCACTTGACCTTTCCTTATGATATACAGTTGGATAAATATCTTCGCCCTTTAGCAAGAATGAAAGAGGGATATAAAACGATTGATGTTTCTAAAAAATTCCCTACCTCAATATTTTCTCAAAAACCTGTATTACTGTTAGCCGCAGGACCTTCTATGAAAAAAAACTTACCATGGATTGCAAAAAATCAAGATAAGTTTATCCTTGTAGCGGTATCTGCTGTGCTAAAAACGTTACATGAACATCAGATCACCCCTGATATTGTGACGCATATTGATGGTATTGAGACCGAAGGTAATAGTTGTATGGTACATTTTGAAGGATTCGATGTTGGCGCATTTTTAGAAGATACCCTCTTTATCTTTGGGCCTCATACACCTGAGTCACTTTTAGCAATGCTAAATAAAGAAAATATTTTTTTCTATGAAAACTTTACATTCTATTACAATAATTTTGGTTCTATTACCGCGCCTTGTATAGGATCAACTTCGATTTTATTAGCATTACAGTTAAATGCAAAAGCACTTTACCTACTTGGTATTGATTTAGCCCTTGACCAAGTGACAGGACAAACACATACAGATGATCATGAATACAATGATACACATGACCTCAGCAATTCTGATGAAATTGATTATAATATCTCACTTCGAAACAATATCATTCCAATCAAGGGGAACTTAAGAGAAAAGGTTTATTCGACACCTCTTTTTCAAGTTTCTGTACAGTCACTTTTTAAAAATATCCCAAGTTTAAAAGATGATTTTCAAAAGGTTTATAATTTAAATGATGGTGCGTATTTAGAACAAACTATACCTACCAAAATAGATGAAGTCAATATCGCGCAATATACAGCTTTTGATAAAGCACTACTACATGAAGCGTTATCTAGACTCTTAGAGACAAAGTCACAAACATATTTGGATAAAGAGGATACAGCCTCTTTAAAAAGACGTTTAAAAAATGCCCAAAAAGTGATGAAAGATTTTAAAGCATATGAAAAAAAGCATTTTAGTAATGAGGATCAATATCTTTATGATCTCTTAGGTGTTGTCTCCTCTACATTAAAACTACATGGAAGAGAAGGTAACAACCTTGCCTTGGTGTTCTCATCATACTTTCAGTATGTGTTGCCTTATATTATAGATATTATCAACACCAAAGAGGTGACAAAAGTCATGAAGCACTTAAAAAAGATAGATAAGATGTTTATTGAAGGTGCATATACCATTTTAAATACTTATATTGAAGATATTAAAGTTTTTTTAAAGTAAAGATAAATCATGCCAAAGAAAAATCTTTGGCATAAGGGGAGAAAATTTCTTGAAAAGACTCTATGAAACTATTGTAATAGTCTCATGACATTTTGCTGTACAGAGTTTGCTTGACTCATAGCATAAGTTCCTGATTGTGCTAGGATATTATGTTTTTGTAAAGTCGCAGACTCAGCTGCAAAGTCAACATCACGGATTTGTGATTCAGC
>JAHZKW010000034.1 GCA_022600175.1 Campylobacterota bacterium | reverse complement strand
GTTAATTACCCCTATTTTAAAACTAAGTTTTGGTTTTTTATGATGATCTTTATATTGATGACAGTCGAGCTAGGTGTTGATTTTGCTTACTTTTCACAAATCTCCCTTAAACAACCTGTCTCATGTTGTTCCACTATTTTTGGTATTAGCGGTAGCAATGTACTGCCATTTGGGTTAAATATCACAACACTTTTAATACTCTTTTATCTTTTGTATCTACTCAGTATCATACTCAGTTTTCAAAAAAGTGCACTTTTACTTGCGCTTTCTAGTGGACTCTTTTTAGTAATAGCCTATTTAGCAGTCAATCACTTTTTTGGGACCTATATCTATCAACTACCTACACATATTTGTCCCTTTTGTATGTTACAAAGTGAATACTATTATATAGGGTATCTCTTATGGCCTCTTCTTTTTTTAAGTACCTTTTTTGGGGTTGCAAATCTCTTGCTCAAACTTTTATTAAAAACTGAGTTAAACAATCTCTATAGGCTTTCACGCATCTTTAACACATCTTTTGTCATACTATGTTCTACTTACCCACTCATGTACTATTTTAAAAATGGAGTCTGGCTATGAAAAAATACCTACCCTACCTTACCATCCTTATTATTATCGCAGTTATTGTGATCCTCTTTTTATCTATGGCTAAAAAAGAGCAGATGGTTGCATCAATAGAAAATAATCATGCAAAAAAAGCGATCAAAATTATACCAGGACATTTTCATGACATAGAGTGTGCAATGACGATAGAGAGTGAACACTTTGCAGCTCAAGCGGTCTCACCAAGTGGTAAAACTTGGTTTTTTGATGATGTCGGATGTCTAATTAACTGGCTAGAGGATAAAACATTTAAAGATGAGGCTGTCTTATGGATACATGCAGAGGATACAGAAAAGTGGATTGATGCAAGAAAAGCCTGGTATACCCGTACAGATCCAACACCCATGCACTATGGATTTGGTGCAAGAGAAAAAGCAGGCAAAGATCTAATAGACTTTGAGACTATGCGACTCTTGATGCTTCGAGGAGAAAACCTCACAGATCCAAGAATACGTAAAAAATTGTTAGGCATATAATGGAAGCTATTGACTTTCTCTCGATCATCACTATTGCATTTTTAGGTTCATTTGGCCACTGTATCGGTATGTGCGGAGGTATCGTAATTGCTTATAGCAGTACCAAAATTGACGATAAGTGGAGTAAAACTAAACAATCTTTTTCTCATATTAGTTATGCTTTTGGAAGAGTACTCACTTACATGATACTTGGTGCACTCTTTGGGTATATCGGTGGTGTAGCGACATTTAATCATATTGCCAATGGGACATTGACCATTATTGCTGGTATGGTGATGATTCTTGCAGGACTCTCACTCATTGGAAAGTTAAAATTTTTAACGCTTATCGAACACTCTATCTCCAAAACAAAATGGTATCAAGAGAGTTTTAAAGCACTACTGCATGACAAATCAATTGCAAGTTTTTTTATTTTAGGGATGCTCAATGGGCTTTTACCTTGCGGACTCGTCTACTTTTTTGCTGTCACTGCAGCAAGTACTGCAAGCGCTATGGACGGAGCTATCGTCATGTTGATCTTTGGACTTAGTACCATACCTGCACTCTTTTCACTTGGTTTTTTTGTCGGACTTTTTAAACAGATGGCATTTAGAGATACTATGATACGTCTTGCAGCCGTTGCTGTCATCCTTTATGGTCTTTATACACTCTATAGAGGTTATGACTTTATTCAAAATCCTAATAAAATTGTACTTGAGTGCTGTGATACGGGAAGTGTAGAGAAGGTTGATAATCCAAAAAATCCAGGCCAACCCTTAAAATAGATTGGCCTAAAAAACTATTTCTTAATTTCAGCGACTACCACACCTCTGAAGTCACCCTCTTTAAATCCTGTTGCTAAATCTTTAGGATAGACCTTATCAAGAGTTGCTTTTAATCCCGTTGAGATATCACTACCATGACACTTCAAACAGACTGCTCCTGTCAATAATGGCTTATATACTCTAGAAGTATTACCTTCAGCTACCACAACAATATCTTTAGGTGAGAACTGCTTTGTTGTTATTTTTTCAACATATGCTTTCATCACTTCAATATCTGTAGCATCAGGCTTATTTGCTGGATTTCTATACTTTAATGCTGTTCTTCTTACTTTTGCATGTGCAGGTAACTTACTATTCACATCTTCAGTTAACTGTGTGGCTGCACCCGAGCAAAAATCCATTGCCTTACTTCCCGTAGCATCTGCTTTCATTTTTACTTTGAGATTACTTTTGAGTTCTCCTCCAAGCATCTTAATATATTTAACACCCTCTTGTTTGATTTCCGCATCAGTTGCGTGTAACATAGTTGCACTAAGAGATGCAATCAAAACTAAATTTCCTGTTTTCATAATTTCCCCTTAAAATAAAAATAGAATTATATTATATACATTTTTCATTAATAAATAATTATGGCTAGAGTTATGTTACAATCTCTGTTATCAATTTATCAGGGGGAAAAATGAAAAAAGAGATCGTCGATCCAAAGATTAAAGAGATCATCCATAATATTGCAGAAGATTTTCGATTTAGCAGTGAACATGAGAAATATGCACAACTTTTTTATGCAGCAGAAGCATCAGGGGCACTAGACAAAACCATGCATGCAGATATGCTTGAATATATAGAAACTTCGATGAAGGAGCTTAAAAACGATATTGCATGGAAACAGAAGTTTTTATCTGAAAATCCAGAAATTGAAGAAGAGCGTATGCTAAATACGATGAAAACCATCGAACAAGAGTATGAAACACTCCTCACCTACCTTACGATGAACGGCTTTTAGTTCACCGTAAAAATACGAAAAGAGCGGCCTTTGATCTTCTCTTTTTGTAACCCGTTAAACACTTTATCAAATACCTCTTTTTTAATCCCTACATAAGCACGAAAATCAAAAAGATCAATCTTTCCAATATCCTCTTTAGCAACACCAACACCTGCACACAATGCACCTAAGATATCACCTGCTCTCAATTTATTTTTCTTGCCTCCTGCAATACAAAGGGTGCGATGCGTTGCATAGAGTGATATTGAATCATCCACCTCTAAAGAGTGAACCTCTTCGATCTTGGCATCTGGCACTACCGCTTCCACTTTATAAAGTTTATGGGGTGTCACTAAAGTCAAAGCAACACCATGGGCACCTGCTCTCCCTGTTCGTCCAATACGATGTACATATTGTGCATTATCTTGAGGCATTTCATAGTTTACAACGATATCTATACCTTTTATATCCAACCCTCGAGCTGCCATATCTGTAGCGACTAAAAAACGACAACTCCCATTTGCAAACTGTAAAAGTGTCTCTGTACGTTCACTCTGTTCAAGATCACCATGTAAATCTAAAGCATCAAAACCCTCATCATAAAGTGCATCACCCACCTCTTTAACCATCACCTTAGTGTTACAAAATATAATAGCTGACTTGGGTTGATAAAACTGCAAAAGTGTAATCAAAGAAGCAATCTTCTGCCCCTCTTCACAGCGATAAAAATTTTGCTTGATCTTTGGTTTGTCTTCTTGATCTTCTACAGTCACAAATTTTGGATTTTGTGTGATATCCTGGCTTAATGCTTTAATATTTTTCTCATAGGTAGCTGAAAATAGCAGTGTCTGTCTCTTCTTTGAAACAGTCGAAAGTATCTGCATGATCACATCATTAAATCCCATATCAAGCATACGATCTGCCTCATCAAGTACCAATGTTTTAATGGAAGAGAGCTGTAGTGTCTCTTTACCAAGATGATCTTGGATACGTCCAGGTGTCCCAACAATCACATGTGCCCCATGTTCTAAAGAGCGCATCTGTGGACGCATCGGCAGTCCACCACTTAGATTAACAATCTTTAGATTATGTTGAAAACGTGCCAATTTTCGAAGCTCCCCCATCACCTGTTCTGCAAGCTCTCTAGTGGGTGTTAAGACAATCGCTTGAGGTTTAAAACTCTTCACATTAATCTTTAACAATAATGGCAATCCAAATGCCAAGGTTTTTCCACTCCCTGTCTTTGCTTTGGCTATAAGGTCTTCTCCCTTTAAACTAAAAGGTAAGCTCTCCTTTTGTATCTGCGTCATCTGTGTATAGTGTAAATCATCTAAATTTTTGAGCATCGCTTCTGGTAGTTTAAGTGTGGCAAATGTATTCATGTTATCCCTGTGTGATATTTTCTATAAACTCTATCTCTTCAGTAATGATCAATGCATCGAAACAGAAATCCATATCTAATTTTTTTGTACTCATGTATATTTGAGCTGTTTTTTGAATCTTTGAGAGTTTAGTTGGTGTAATCTGATAAATCGGGTCATATTGCCCACTTTTAACTTCAATAAAATGTAATACTCTCTCTTTAGTTGCAATAATATCAATCTCACCAAAACGGGAAGAGTAATTACGATCTATCACTAGAAAATTATAGTTTTGGAGATAAGAGATCGCTTGATCTTCTGCAAAATTTCCCTTTTGCCTACTCAACAATAACCTTGATCGATTTAAAACGTGCAGTTTTAGTCAACTCATCACCTTCATCACCATAAAGAAAGTTGATATGTGATTTAGCATGATGAAAAGTGGTATAGAGTGTACCTTTTTTTACCCCTTTAGAGAGTTTTAGCTTTAAAGGCTCAGTTTTACCATATTGGGACCTCAATACCACATGGGTTTTATCAGCAAAGAGAGTAGCATCTTCACTACTTCCAAGCAAGAGATCTTCACAATGCTTTTTCATCAAACGTGGACTCTCTTTTGTCTGTGCAGCATTATTATAGTGTGCGATAGTACGTCCAGTGGTTAAATAAAAGTTGTTTTGATTACCATTCACTAACTCTTTTACTTGCCCACGTAGTGTGTACTTTTTATATCTAAATGTTGCCAAACCATCCTTGGTTCTAAAAGTATGCATATGTAAAATTGGTAAATCACTCTCTGTAATTGGCCATTGTAATCCATTGATACGGTTCGCTTCTAACTTTCCGTAACTTGCACCTGAAAATCGTTTTGGTACTTTCACCTGAACTTCTTTCCAGATATCACTACTACTTTGATATCCTAAATCTCTTCCATATGATTTTGCAATACCGTTAATGACCTCCCAGTCATCAGGAAGATCATTATGAATCAATGGTTGAGAGAGATGCAAACGCCGCTCAGCATTAACATAAACCCCTGTTTTTTCATAGGTACTTTTAACACCATAAACAATGTCTGCAAACTGCGTCACCTCATTGTCGAAAAGTTCATTCACAATCAAAAGATCAAGTTTCTTTAACGCTCTGTGAACTTTGTTTTGGTTAGGATGTACATGTGCAATATCTTCTCCCATATTATAAAGGATTTTGATCTCACCTGCATCGATTGCATTGATAATATCTGGTGTTTTTTTACCTTCTACTAAAGGCTGTTCATAATCAGGGTTATAGTAAGGTAAACAGCCCATATCACAGGTACCTTGAACATTGTTTTGACCACGAAGGGGTATTAATCCAGCACCACTTTTACCAATATTTCCACTCATCACAGCCAAGTGACAAATCGCAGATGCAGCATAACTACCATCAAGATGTTCTGTAATCCCTAAACCCCAAAGAATCAATGACTTATGTTTTGCATAAGTACGTGCAATCTCCCTAATCATCTCAGTAAGATACTCATACCCTGATACTTTTTGAAAAAACTCTGGATTTGCATAAGGATCATCAAGAATTTCTCTTTTATAAGTATCAAATGCTTTACTACGCGTTTCAATAAATTCACTATCATACAACTGCTCATCCAAAATCACAAATGCTAACATATTGAGTACTAATAGATTTGACTCATAAGGAATCACACAATTAAATGTTGCAGACTTTGCCATAGCAATATCTCGTACGTCAATAACTGCAAGTTTTGCACCATTTTTAACAGCACGTCTTACCTTATTGGCAACAATAGGGTGCCCTTCTGTAGTATTGGAACCAATGATGATCATAAACTCTGTATTTTGTATATCACTAAATGGATTGGTCGCAGCACCTTCACCAATGATTGCACGCATACCTTTAAGCGTTGGAGCATGACAGACTCTTGCACAGTTATCTATATGAGGTGAGTTAATCACCTTTCGTGTAAACTTCTGAAAGAGATAAGCACTTTCACAATTTCCTCTTGCACCTCCAATAGAGGCATAAGAAAAGTTACCATGTTGTGTCGTGATAGCTTTAATCTTCCAAGCACTTAAGTCATAAGCAACTTCTAATGGGGGATGGATATATCCTTGTGCATCAGCTTGATAAAGTTCCAGAGTATTACGTAGTGCTTTAGGTAAAAAGAGCCAATTCTTGTCGATAAAAGATTTTTTAATCTTAACAGCACCTAAACGTGCTTTGGAGTGGGCAAAATCAAAACCATATTGACCTTTGATACAGAGTTCGCCTTCACTCACTCTCCCCTCTGGTCTAGCGGTGATTGATCTAATCTCGTTATCTTCTACGGTCGCAGCTATATCACACCCTACACCACAATAAGCACAGACAGAATCAACCAACATCTATTTTTCCTTACTCTTCAATCCTAATCATTGATATTTTATCATCAAGTGCATCTAATGCTTCAATTTCCAAGACTGCACTTTTCACCTGTTTTTCACTACAACGATGTGTTGAGCAAAGTAACATCGCGTTATCTGTCTCTTTGATAGGACGTTGTAAAATCGTATCGATAGAGATCTCATGTTTACCTAAAATCTGTGCAATATTTGCTAACACTCCTGGTTTATCTCCAACACGCATACGCAGATAATATTCACTCTCAATATCATCACTCGGTAAAAGTTGTAAAATCTGGCTCTCATGTGGTTTTTTAAATCCAAGCATCGGTGAACTCTGTCCTGCACGCACAATCTCAACAATATCAGAGACTACCGCACTTGCAGTTGCATCACCGCCAGCCCCTGGACCATAATAAAGTGTTTCACCTACAAAGTCACCAATGACACTAATACCATTCATGACACCATCAATTTTAGCAATCATCTGCGTATCTTTAATCAACACTGGATGTACACGAAGTTCAATATTATGACCTGATTTTTTAGCAATGGCTAAAAGCTTGATGCTATAACCAAACTCTTTAGCAAAATTCATATCATATTCATTGACATCTTCAATCCCCTCAATCAAAATATCTTCAGGTTTTGCATCGATACCATAAGCGATGGAAGCTAAAATCAAAAGTTTATGCGCTGCGTCAAATCCACCGATATCAAAAGTTGGATCTGCTTCAGCATAGCCAAGCTCTTGAGACTCTTTTAAAATTGCATCAAAACTGACACCTTCATCCATCATTTTGGTCAGCATATAGTTACACGTACCGTTCATAATCCCCTTAATCGCAGTGATTTGATTGGCACTCAGTCCAACCTTTAAAGCATTAATG
>JAHZKW010000033.1 GCA_022600175.1 Campylobacterota bacterium | reverse complement strand
TCAAAAAAGAAGTTAAAGTAACCAAAACTATCACTAATATAGAGACAAAAGAGGATACACAACCAACAAAGGCAGTTGCCAATGAAAATAGTGAAAGTAAAAAAGTAACCCCAATAGATAATAGTTTAGAGACAAAAACAGAACCTACTAAAAATCAAAAAAATAGTCTAGAAAACCTGCTTAAGACACAACATAATGAATCTAAAAAAGAGAATGTTTCAAATAGTGTCAAAATAGAACCTATACGTGAAAAGGTTGATATTGAAGCAATAGAAACTAAAGAATCAAGTGACAAAACAGTAGTCAATCATGAAACTAAAGTACAAAATGTTGATAAAACAAAAAGTACACCTGATTTGAAAAAGACCTTTACAACATTTGCGGAAGAGTTTAAAGAAAAAGTAGAGAGTTATAAGCCACCACTTATGAAGATTAAAATGGAGTTAAAACCACATGGTCTAGGTGAAGTTGATGTCACACTTTTAAATCGTGGTAATAATCTTCAGGTTAATATCAACTCAAATGCTAATACAATAGCAATGTTTGCACAAAACCAGGTTGAATTTAAAAATTCACTTGTAAATATGGGTTTTTCTGACTTACAGATGAATTTTTCAGAACAACAGAAAAAAGAGCAAGGTCAACAAAAACAGCAAGAGAATAAAAGCAGTTTTGAACAATTTGACGAAACTGATGAACAAGACGGCTTTGAAATGATCGTCCCTCAATATGTATAATAGGAGATAAACATGGCAGAAACAACTTCAGCAACCAATTCACTATCAAGTTATAACAGTAGTTTAGACAATATTTCAGTAAATCCAGACAGTGTATTAGGTAAAGATGACTTTATGAAACTTTTGTTGACTGAGCTTCAACATCAAGATCCAACATCCCCAATGGACAGTGACAAAATTTTACAACAAACATCACAACTAGCATCCTTAGAAACACAACAAAATACAAATACAGTAATGCAAGAGCTCTCAGCAAGTTTTTCTGCTAACAAAAACTTTGCGGCAGTTGCATCTATTGGTAAATATGCTAAATTAGAGAATACACTTGCACTTACTAATGATGAAGATGGTAATCCAAATGCTATTAATTTTGAAATGGAGTTTGCAGAAGATATTGCAAGTGGCACCGTGAAGATTTACGATGAAAATAACTTCTTAGTCAAAACACTTAAAATTGAAGAGGGTGAAGCTGGTAAACAAACTTTTAACTGGGATGGAACAAATGATGCTGGTGAAAATGCATCAGGTGGTTCTTATACAGCCTATGCAACTTATCAAAATGAAGATGGTGTGAATTTAAAAGGTGAATTTGGTTCACATAAAATTGAGTCTGTTAAATTTGAAGGATCTGAGACCTTCTTAAAACTTGATGGCACTTTTGTCTCTTTTGAACATGTACAAGAAATCTATGAGACACAGGAAGAAGCAGACGATACATCTGATGATGAAAGTAGTTCATAATGAATAGTTCTTTTTTCAATGGAGTTTCAGGGATTAAAACACAACAGTTTGGTATTGATGTATGGGCTGATAATATCACAGGTGTAAATACACCAGGATATAAAGCAAGTACACCTGAGTTTTCAACTATTTTTACACAACAACTTTCAAACTCTTATCTTAACCCTACTTTTAGTGATAAAGGTCTGGGAAGTCGTGCTCAGGCAACAGCTGTAGATTTTCAACAAGGAAATACAGTATCAACTGAAAGTGTTTATGATTTAGCAATCAATGGTTCTGGTTGGTTTGGAGTCGTTGATCCAACAGGAGATAAATATTATACAAGAGCAGGCGCTTTTAATAGAGATGCCGCTGGTTTTTTAGTAGATGCAGAAGGAAATTATGTCACAGGAACTTCAGCAAATAACTTTACAAATGGTGTTGTAATCGAAAACCCTAACACTTCAATTGCATTTAGTGCTCCAAGTGAACAAACTAAGATTGAAATTCCTGACCAACTTACCATCCCTCCAGCAGCAACAACCGAAGTAAAGTTTTCAGGGAGTTTAAACTCTGAAATCAATACTGCATTTTCAGCAGAAACAGGACAACAAGAAGAAGTAGCTAACGTAGAAGTATATCGTAGCAGTATTTTTGATGCTGAGGGTAATGAAAATCCTCTAAGAATTACACTAACTAAAGTAGTTCCTCAAGGCAATGCAGGTACAGTTTGGAATGCAAAAGCAGTACTCACAGATAATGAAAGTAACCCCATTAGTGAACAAGAGGGACAAATAAGTTTTAATGAACGTGGTGCAATTATTGCAAATACACTGACAAGTATCGATAACAATGGTGTACAAACTGCACTAAATTTTGGTTCATTCTACAATGCAAATGAACCAAACTCAGGATTTGATGGATTAGTCTCCCTTAATGGATTTGAAAGTGAACGAATCACCACAAAAGATGGTCATGCAAAAGGTGATGTTTTAGAGTATGGTATTGATTCAGAAGGCACGATCATTGCAAGTTTTGATAATGGTCAAACACTACCTATTTCAAAAGTCGCTATTTACAACTTTCAAAATGAAAAGGGACTTCAAGCCGCAAACCCTGTCTACTTTACAGAGAGTGCAAATAGCGGTCAAGCCACTTTTTACAGTGATGCGGAGGGAAATTATTTTCAAAATGCAACTATTTCAAGTAATAAGCTTGAAATGTCCAATATCAACCTCTCTACAGCACTTACAGAGTTGCTTGTCATGCAAAAGGCGTTTGATGCAAGTGCACGAAGTATCACGACTAGTGATGAGTTGATACAAAATGCAATTAATATGAAACAATAAATTTTAATAATTTAATTTGATCTATTTTGGGCACGATACTTGCTCTAAATAATAATAAGAGTTGAGGAAAAAACAAGTGTGGTTCATCTACACGTAAGCTTTCTGCTGAAGAGAACTCAGCGTTAGCATAGCTTATAGAATTTATTTCTAAAAGCATAATTTTGAATAAAAAAATATTTTATAAGGATAAATATCATGATGAGATCACTTTGGGCTGGTGTAACCGGTCTGCAAGCACACCAAATAGCAATGGATGTAGAGGGTAACAATATTGCAAATGTTAATACAAGCGGCTTTAAATTTTCACGTGCGAATTTCTCTGATTTATTGTCACAATCGGCTAAAATAGCAACCGCACCACAAGGTAATACAGGTGGTAAAAACCCAATGCAAGTGGGACTAGGTACAGAAATCAGTTCAGTGACACGAATGTTTTCACAAGGTTCAATTCAAACAACCAGTAAAAATACTGACCTTGCTATTCAAGGAAATGGCTTCTTTGTTGTAAGTCCAGATTCTGGAACTACTTATAAATATACAAGAAGTGGTGATTTTGTCTTTGATGCTAATGGAAATTTTGTCAATAATCAAGGTCTCATTGCACAGGGTTGGGTAAGAGATGACGTGACAGGTCAAATTGACTCTACAGCACCAATTGGCAATATCACAATTGCTCCAGGTCTTACAACTCCAGCACGTGAAACATCAATTGTCAATGTCAAAGCAAATTTAAATACAGGTGATTTAATTGAAAATAAATCTGTTATTCGTGAACTTGATAGTACAGATGGCTTAGCAGGGGGAAGAGATCCTGAAAAAGTAGACCCTTTTAATGTTCTTTTTACGGCTGATGGAGAATCTTTTAATATTAAAGCTGCAGAGGTAGATAAAGATGTGACAACCACACCAACAACGATCAATAGTGTCACAGGTGGTGAGGGTATTGAAGTAAGCTTTGATGGTGGTGGATCTTCTATGTATTTTCGCTATACCGATGACCCAGATATTGTCAATACTGTTCGAACAGAGCCTAAGCTCAATTCTGATGGTACAGCGGTACTTGACAATGCAGGTAATGCAGTAAATGTTGATACCTACTATTTTAGATCTACAGAAGATTTTAGAGCAGGTCTTCAAGATCATCTACAAAATACTTCTGCAACTGCCACAGTTGTTGTCAATGATGAAGGAAAATTTGAAGTTGCCAATACTGATGTGGCAGGTAATGACCTCTCTATTCAAGTAGGTGGTATCACTGGCCCTGCTACTGATGATAATGAACTTTTTACAAAAACTATGGCATCTATGGCAGGAAATCTAACAGCAGGAAGTAATGGTATTAAAATTTCTCAAGAGATCAATGCTGCAACCCATGCAACAAGTATCGATGTTTTTGACTCCCTTGGTACAAAACATACAGTAAGAACAGAATTTAGAAAATCAGGTTTTATTTATGATACAAATGGTACTAAAGTAGGTTCAACATGGGATATGAAAATCATTGTCCCTGAACCTGGAGATATTGGAGGGTTAACAAGAGAAAATGAACTCGAAGGGCAGATAATCTTTAACTCTGATGGTTCGCTTGCTTCATATACTCCAACCAGTATTACTTATACGGCAAATAATGGTTCTGCACCAAATCAGACAATTCAGATGAATTTTGGTTCTTCAAATGGTTTTGATGGTATCACCAGTTTTGATAGTGCTTCAAATACTTCAGGACTTAGCCAAGATGGTTTTACAGGTGGTGATTTAGATGGTATTAGAATTGATGAATCAGGTACACTGATTGGTAGTTTTACCAATGGTAGAAGCTTTGGTCTTGCACAACTCTCTATGGCCACTTTTACCAATGAAATTGGTCTTGAGAGTGATGGTGGAAATACTTTTGTCAGAACAGCCAACTCAGGAGATCCTGTAGTAGGGTCTGCATCCTCAGGTGGACGCGGATTTATTCAATCTAGTGCATTAGAAATGAGTAACGTTGACCTTAGCCGTTCTTTAACACAGCTTATTGTTGTCCAAAGAGGATATCAAGCAAACTCAAAAACAATTACTACATCTGATCAGATGTTAAATACTTTATTACAACTCAAACAATAATCGTGAAGGGTTTTCCCCTTCACACAATTTTCTTTAATAGTTTTTGATATACTACTCCAAATTTTTTGAGGATATATCATGAAAGTTACCCTTCACCACCATACTCCACTTTTAGTCTGTTCTAATGCAATCCGTACTTGTTGGCAAAGTTTTGATAAAAGTGATCATGGTGGTGAAAAAGATCGAGACCTCATTGATCGTGTCGGTAATAAATTTAAACACGCAAGCACCCTCGAACATCTTGTTTATACTTTTTATATTGAAGGAATTTCAAGAGCACTTTTACAAGAACTTGCACGCCATAGAATGGCATCTCTTTCAGTAAAAAGTACAAGATATACCTTAAAAGAGTTAAAAAAAGAAGAGACATTTAATATCTTTGATAAAGAGCGTGCCTCTAAATATCTTGTCATGACAGAAGTTGAAAAAGTAGATGAGATGAGTATCAAAGCACTTGAAAACTTAAGAATTGTACTCAATGAAGGTGTGAGTAATGATAAAGCGAAATATTGTCTGCCTGAAAGTTATAAAACAGAACTTACATGGACAGCTAATGCAAGAAGTTTACAAAACTTTATTGGTCTAAGGAGTGATAAATCTGCACTTTGGGAGATTAGAGATCTTGCCAATATGCTTTATCACACACTTCCCGAAGATCACCAATATCTTTTCAAGGATTTTTTAAAATAGTAAATCCATAAGCAAGCCAATCTTGTACTCCACCACGATACCACTTAAGTTTCTTTTTAGGATATCCAAGCGCTATTAATTGGTCAATAGCTCTTGGAGATTGTACACACCAACTTCCATTACAAAATAATACTACCTCTTTTGCAGCTGAAAAATCTAAACCTTTTTTATTTTTTTTAATATGTAACATTTTCAGCATTTTCTCAAAATCTTCTACAAAATTAGAATCATACTCAATCTCATTGTAAGGGAGATTAATGGCTGAAGGAATGGTCATCTGTTCATACCAGTTAGATCTTCTAGTATCAATTAAAATATATTTTGAGGGGTCTTTTTGTGCTTTTTTCATATGTGCTAAAACTTCAAGCTCACCTACAGTTTCAATCTCATCATCAATACGCAAAGGCTGCAAAGTACCTAGAGTAGTCATAAATGTTTTTTTACATTCATCTGGTGTCTTAATATGTGCATAACTATCACTATAGAGACTAGAAGGCGTAATAGGAATATCTAAACATTTTGCATGCTGTTCTCGCTCTACAACTATCTTTTGACCTTGATAATCAATTTTGACACCACTATATTGTAGTGCTCGAATATTCTCTTTAGCATACATTCCAGATAATAAAAATAGAAAAACCATAACCCATTTCATAATAATTCCCTATATGTTTATTTTGTATTATAACATTTTCTTATAAAAAATCTAGTATATATTTTAAAACTGCTTTTGGTCTCTCTTCATGTGGAATATGTCCACATTGATCTACCATTTTTAATCTGGCATTTGGTAGATCATTTTTCAATCTATATGCTCTGTTTTTAGGAATTACTATATCATTTTCTCCCCAGAGTATGAGTGTAGGTATTTGTATTGTCTTATACTTTTGTGAAACCTCATCGATATCATCAGGAATAAGATCATAAGAAGCAAGGTAGTATGCATATTTATCTTTTTTCAGATTACGTGTTAAGATATCTACCGTCTCTTGCGGAATTTTTTGTTTATCATAAAAAGCATAGCGATAAGACTCTTTTACTTCATATGACGTTGGTAATATATAATATCCCATAACACCAACAAATGGTTTTTGTAACCATCGAATCAGTTTAGGTAAATATTGTTTATACGCAGCAGGTGATATCAGTACCATTTTTGCAATATTATCTTGATCCATCAAAGCTAAACTCAACGCCACACTACCACCATAAGAGTGCCCTATAAAGGTAATATCTTGAAGATTATGTTCTTTAATAAACTGAGAAATTAAAACAGCTTGATCATAAGCAGAATAACGCTTATCATGAGGCTTTGGAGAGTTTCCAAAACCTTTTAGATCAAAGTTATAAACTCTATATTTTTTAGAAAGTGGCTTAATAAGATGATGAAAACTATAACTACTAGAGCCAAACCCATGTAACATGATCAAAGGTTTCCCCTCCCCTTTGATCTCTACATGAAGCGGTATCTCTTTAATCGGTAATTTTTCAACTCTATGTTCCCAAGTATTAGGTACTTTGATACTACAACCCGTCAAAAAAAGAACTGCTATAACAATAAAATTATATTTCATAACATGCGACAACTTTTTTAACCACTTCATAGATTTTTTCAACTGATGCTAACTCAACTTTCTCATGTGTAGAGTGAGGAGATCTGATATTTGGACCTATAGAGGTAAGTTTTAATTTTGGATACTTTTCAGAAATTATCGCACACTCTAATCCTGCATGAATAGCTTTAAATTCACTCTTTCCAAAAACTGATATCATCGCTTTTTCTACCTCTTTTGAAAAAGCATTGACCTCTGGTTTCCATGCTGGATATTTACCTTCACATTTGACAGTATAATCATAAGATGTAAAATAGTCACAAAACTGTTGCTCAACTTTTTGAAGCCCTTCACTATCCATTGCACGTGCACTAGTTTGTACCTTTAATAGAGCATTTTGAAATGAGATAATCGCTAGATTAATACTCTCACCCGGAACATTTAAGTGATCATTAAAAGAGAGTACCCCATGTGAGAAATTTTCAATAAGTGAAATAATTTCATCACCATCAACCACTTCATGTAGACCTTGTACTTTTTTGACATCGATATACTCTGCTGATACTAATGGTATTTCACTACAAACAATTGCAGTAAGATTTACAGGGATAGAATTTACCCTCTCTCCACCTTGAATAGAAGCAATTTTAACTTTTTTATCTTTGAGATATTCTCCAAAAAGTTTGATAGCATTGGGGATCTCTTTGTGAATCTCTACACCTGAGTGACCACCAGGAAGTCCACTGATAGTAATCTCATAACAATCTTCTTTACTTAAAGAGGTAGCATACTTTTTAGTCGCTTCTATATCAACCCCACCAGCACACCCTATATAAACTTCTGCTTCATCTTCACTGTCAAGATTAAGCAAATTTTGAGCTTGCAAATCAAATGAGAGTGCAGATGCACCAATCAACCCTACCTCTTCATCACTAGTAATCACAAACTCACACACTTTACTCTCATCCATCAAAGCCATCATCATGGCAATCGCCATGCCATTATCTGCACCAAGCGTAGAATTTTTAGCCATCATCCAATCCTCTTGGATATAAGTTTCAATTTTGGGGGCATTCCCTACACATACCATATCATAATGTGCTTGCAGTGCTAACTTTGGTTTCCCTTTAGAAATCAAGATATTATGGACTACATCTACTTGAACATCATAGCCTCTCTCTTTGGCAAATGAAACTAAAAAGTCTCGAAGTTTTAAAGCATCATGAGAACAGTGTGGAATTTGTGTGATTTGCTGAAAATAGTCGAAGATTTTTGACATTGATATCCTTCACAAAAAAGTTTTGCTAAGGATATCAAAAAGTTTAAAATTTGTAGTTAAAACCAATAGAAATATAAGGGACAATCTCATATTTATCAAGTTTATCTTGTAATGAATTCATCTCTGCATCAATATTATCTTTTAAATTATCTTTAATAGTTTGTTGTTCTGATTTAATTTGGGCAATCAAAGCCTCTTTTTGTGCACCATCAGGTAAATTGGCTGTCTGCTTATCAATATCTAAATCATCACCAAATCGAATATCATAATCGGTTTGAATTGATCCTTGAAATGCAATTCCTAAATCAAAGGTAAATCCAAAACCTTTCTTTTTGTTAAAAGAAGTATCCCACCCAATGCCTATATAGGGTGCTACAGGATCTAAATCTGCAGTTGCTTCAATTGCACCAACCTCATCAGTTGAATAACTGTAAGACTCTCCGTTAAATGTAAAACTGATAGTATCACCAACACTAGAAGATGGCGTAATCTCACCCTCTACATTACTATTATTAAGCATGATACCAGCACTGGTTCTAAATGCACTTTGCCATGGATGCCAATCAGCAACAACTAAAACATCTTGAAGTTCTACATCAAAGTTATACTCAAGATCACCATCTTCTACTTCATAATCATTTAGATTAATCATATCAAATCCAGCTCTTACCCCAAAATGTTCATCAATCTTATATTTGGCATTTAATCCAATACCAAAAATACCTGCTTGTGTACCAATAGAGATATTTTCAGCACTTGAAGTTGAGGGAATTAACAAAGCAGCCAAAAGTGAACCTGTCAGTAACGTTTTTTTTATCATGAGTCATCCTCGTATTGTTATATTACTACATCGACTTTTCTCTATGAAACCTTAACACGTTGCGCATGGGTAAGGGCTACAGCAATCGCATCGGTGATATCGAGTGGTTTAATCTCTTTGGTGATTTTCAAAAGTCGTTTCACCATAAAAGCAACCTGCTCTTTTTTCGCTTTACCATTTCCTGTAACTGCTTTTTTCACTTGCAATGGTGTATATTCACTAAAATTACCATAGTCTTGTAATATTTTCAAACTTAATGCCCCTCTAAATTGTGCCAACTTGATCACTGTTTTAGGATTATAGGCATAAAATATATCTTCTATTGCCACTTGATCAATAATTTTATCTTTTAATACTGTATCTAACCCTTCGATTAATTCTGTAATCTGATACTGTAACTCTTTCTCTTTGATTTTAATCAAACCAGCTTCTAAAAGTGTTGTCTTGGATCTACTCTTTTCAATAATGGCATATCCACAATTTATCGTGCCTGGATCTATCCCTAAAATGGTCATAAAAACTCTCTTATTCCTCGAAGTTCTGGCTATTTTAAAATAAATTTGATAAAATATTCACATATATGTATTCACATGTGAAAAACATTTGTGAAAAAGTCTAACCAAAGGAGGTTGTTATGTTAATTGCTAATGTCTTAAATCTCCTCAAAAATGAAATTTCTGAAAATGAGTATCAGCGTTATGTAAAACAATTAAAATTTCAAGAAGATGTTTCTAGCTCCGATACTATCGTCTTTATAGCACCAAATCCACTCATTGCAAAATGGATAAAAACAAAATACTGTGACAAAATTGCAGATATTTATGAAGGTCAGAGCGGTCAAAAACCAACTATTTTAATTAAAACAAAAGATACCATTGAGGGTGTGAATAAACCCATTATCACGCAAGAGCCTAAAGTAGTCTCTACCATTTTAAATCCCTCATATACCTTTGATACTTTTATTGTAGGAAGTTCAAACCAATTTGCATTTTCATCAGCACAAGCAGTAGCTAAAAAACCAGGTTCAAACTATAATCCCCTTTTTATTTATGGGTTTAGTGGTTTGGGAAAGACACACTTGATGCAGGCTATTGGTAATCATGCTGTACATTCTGGGCACTCTGTCATCTACACCACCAGTGAACAGTTTATGAATGATTTTATCTACAATATTAAAAATCAAACGATGGATCGTTTTCGTAAAAAGTATCGTGAATGTGATTTTCTGCTCATCGATGATATTCAGTTTTTAAGTCGAAAAGAGCAAACCCAAGAGGAGTTTTTTCACACCTTTAATGAACTTCACTCCCTCAATAAACAGATTATTCTTACTTCTGATAAACCTCCTAAAAAAATTGCAGGGTTTGAAGAGCGTTTAAGTAGCCGATTTGAATGGGGTTTAATCGCTGATGTACAACCTCCAGGACTTGAAACAAAGATTTCGATTATTCGTAAAAAGTGTGAACTTGACGGGGTAGAACTTGGAGAAGATATCATCAACTATATTGCATCTAACATGGGGGATAATATCCGTGAGATAGAATCTGCAATCATCAATCTGAATGCTCATGCTAAGATGCTTTCTCAAGAGATTACTCTAGATTTTGCTAAACATGTGATGAAAGAACAGATCAAAGAAAAACGTAAAAACATCACACTTGAAGATATTATCAAAACCATCTCAAAAGAACTCAATGTCAAACCAAGCGATATCAAATCCAAAAAACGTAATAAAAATATTGTTGAAGCCCGTAGAATTGGTATCTATTTAGCACGTGCACTTACGCCAAACTCCATGCCTGCACTTGCTTCATACTTCGATATGAAAGATCATACTGCTGTTTCGCACAATATGAAAAAAATTAACGAAATGTTAGAATCCAATGAAAATTTTAAAGTCAGGGTCGAAGAGATTAAAAATAAAATCGCATCAAACGATATGTAAATAAAGGTGAACAATTGTGAATAGTGAAAAAAACTTTTTCAACATACAAAGAGCTAAACTTAGGTGTTTGAAGATGCTTTTCACATTTTCAACAAGATCTACTACTTTAACTAAAAATAATTATTATATAAGGAACTCTAAATGAATATCGAAATCAACAAAAATGTGTTAGAGCATATGCTTATAAATGCACAAAGTTTTCTTGATAAAAAAGATTCTTCCCAAATTACTTCGCATGTACTTTTAAATGCAACAGGTTTAGATCTTAAAATCAAAGCAACTGATTTTGAAATTGGATTGGTCATGGAAACAACGAATATTCAAATAGAAGAACCTGGTCTTGCAAGTGCTAATGGTAAAAAGCTTTTAGATATTGTAAAAATTTTAAAAGATGATAATATCTCATTAAAAACAGAAAATGATTTTCTTCATATCAAACAAAAACGTTCTAAGTTTAAACTTCCTATGTTTAATGCAGAAGAGTATCCAGAGTTTCCTACACTTGAAAACAAATCACAATTTGATATCAAAGCAATAGACTTTTTACACTCTATTAAAAAGATTTCACCAGCTATTGATACAAATAATCCAAAATATGAACTCAATGGTGCACTTATAGATATTGTTGATAACGGTGTAAAATTTGTAGCAACAGATACAAGAAGATTAGCAGTAACCACACTTCAAAAAAATATTGAGTTTGATATCTCTTTAATTATTCCTAAGAAAGCAATTAGTGAAATACAAAAACTCTTTTTTGATGATATGAGTATCTATTATGATGAGAATATACTGCTTATAAAATCAGAAAATTTTACATTTTTTACAAAACTCATCAATGGAAAATATCCTGATTATCAAAGAATTATTCCTAAAGAGCATAAAGTAGAACTCACACTAGATCGTGAACAGATGGTAGACCATCTCAAACAAGTCTCTACTATCTCATATGAAATGAAAATCACTTTTACGCCCGAAGCAATTATTTTTGAGAGTTTAAATGAAGATAATATTGAAGCAAAAACACAACTTGATATTTCAAATAATTTAACTGAAGAGATCTCAATTGCTGTCAATAGTAAATATATTTTAGATTTCTTGAGCCAAATAGAAAAGAATGAATTTAAACTTAGATATAATGACTCAACTTTACCGTTTATGCTTGAAAGTGATGACTTTATAACAGTTATCATGCCAATCATGCTATAAAAACAAATAAAAAAATAAAATCAAAATAAGGATGGGTTATCTGTCCGCGGGCACTCCGTCGAGGAGAACCCAGTGTTAACATAGTATCCAGAGCTTTGCTCTTGATGCGTATTTGATCTAAAAGAGGAAGAGAATATATGGAACAGAAAAATTACGGAGCCTCCAATATTAAAGTCCTAAAGGGACTTGAAGCAGTTAGAAAACGTCCTGGTATGTATATTGGTGATACTAATATCAATGGTCTTCATCACATGATCTACGAAGTAGTAGATAACTCTATCGATGAAGCAATGGCAGGGTTTTGTGATAAGATCAATGTTGAAATTACTACAGAAGGTTCTGCAATTATCTCTGATAATGGTCGTGGTATTCCTACAGATATGCATCCAACTGAGAAAATTTCTGCTGCAACAGTTGTTTTAACTGTACTTCATGCAGGTGGTAAGTTTGATAAAGATACCTATAAGGTCTCTGGTGGTCTTCATGGTGTAGGTGTTTCAGTTGTTAATGCCCTCTCTAAGAAACTCATTTTAAAGATTAACAGAGGTGGTAAGAAACATTACCAAGAGTTTGAAAAAGGTATTCCTACGATGCCACTTGGTGAAGTGGGTACGACTAATAGAGCAGGAACTTCTGTAGAGTTTTGGCCAGATGATACTATTTTTGAAGTTACAGAGTTTGACTATGATACATTGGCGAGACGTTTTAAAGAGTTAGCTTACCTCAATCCAAAAATTACGATTGCTTTTAAAGATAATCGTGTTGGAAAAGAAGAGACTTATCATTTTGAAGGTGGTACAACACAGTTTGTACAAGATCTCAATAAAGCAGATGCTATCAGCAAACCGATCCGTATTGAAGAAAAAATTGATGATATTGAAGTTGATGTAGCGATGATCTATAATAGTTCTTATCATGAGAAACTCTACTCATTTGTCAATAATATCAAAACACCAGATGGTGGTACACATGAAGCAGGTTTTCGTGCAGGTCTAACACGTGCTATTGTCAAATATATTAATAATAACGCCGCACAGCGTGAAAAAGATACAAAAATTACAGGTGATGATGTCAAAGAGGGATTGATAGCAGTAGTTAGTGTTCGTGTACCAGAACCTCAATTTGAAGGACAGACAAAAGGGAAACTGGGATCTTCATATGTACGTCCAATCGTACAAAAGCTCATGAATGAAGCACTGAGTAAATATTTTGAAGAGAATCCTTTAGAAGCTAAAGCAGTTATGAACAAAGCATTGGCTGCAGCAAGAGGTAGAGAAGCAGCTAAAAAAGCAAGAGATTTAACCCGTCGTAAAGATACGATGAGTGTAGGTACACTCCCTGGAAAGTTAGCAGATTGTCAAAGTAAAGATGCTTCAATTTCAGAGATATACCTGGTGGAGGGAGATTCTGCTGGAGGTTCTGCCAAACAAGGACGTGACCGTGTCTTTCAAGCAATCTTGCCACTAAAAGGTAAAATCTTAAATGTTGAAAAGAGTCGAATTGACAAGATCTTAAAATCTGAAGAGATCTCAAATATCATCACTGCTCTTGGTTGTGGTATTGGTGAAGAGTTCAATGAAGAAAAACTCAGATATCACAAAGTTATTATCATGACCGATGCCGACGTTGATGGTAGTCATATTCAAACATTGTTACTTACTTTCTTATTTAGATTTTTAAATCCTGTAATTGAAAAAGGGTATGTTTATCTAGCACAACCACCACTTTATCGTTATAAAAAAGGGAAAAAAGAGATTTATCTTAAAGATGATAAAGTGATGAATGAATTTTTGATTGAAAATGGTATTGAGAGTGTTGAGTTTGAGGGGATGGGTAAAAAGGATTTAACGGAGCTTTTTAAAATCATTTCAGCCTACAGAAGTGTGCTAGCAGAGCTTGAGAAAAGATTTCATGTGATTGAGGTGATTCAGTATATGATTGAAAACCCAGATATTATCACTCTCAAAGGTGAAGCACTCTATTTAAAATTAGAAACTTATATTGAGAGTCTAGGATTTAATATCTTAAATAAAAATATCACTGATGATGAAGTACATCTCTATGTACAAAATCTTGATGGTTTAGAAGAGATTAGGATCAATGATGATTTCTTTGCGAATCCACTTTTCACAGAAGCAGTTTATATCAATAGTAAAATTCAAGAAAGAGAGTTAACAATCTCTAATCAAGATCTTTTAATCATGCTTGATGGCATTGAAAAAAGTGCAAAAAAAGGTGCTTATATCCAAAGATATAAAGGACTTGGTGAGATGAATCCTGAACAGCTTTGGGATACGACTATGGATCCTGCTAATAGAAGACTTTTACGTGTAGCCATTGAAGATGCAGAAACAGCAAGTGATACTTTTACTCTTTTTATGGGTGATGAAGTAGAACCTAGACGTAACTATATCCAAGACCATGCCAAAGATGTGAAGCATCTTGATGTTTAGGACGTTATAATGAAATATGGTGAAAAAGAGATTACAGAGTTTGACGTTGATAAAGATCTTGAGATTTGGCCAAATAAACATCAAAAAGCGTATGTGATTAAAATTACATTACCAGAGTTTATGGCATTGTGTCCTAGAAGTGGCTACCCTGATTTTGCAACAATTTATTTAGAGTATACACCTGATAAGTTGGTAGTAGAGTTAAAAGCACTAAAACTTTATATCAACTCTTTTATGACACGAAATGTCTCTCATGAAGATAGTGTAAATGAGATTTATGATGTATTGGCGGAAAAACTAAAGCCAAAATGGATGAAAGTTGTCGCGGATTTTAATCCTCGTGGTAATGTTCATACTGTTATCGAGATAGATAGCGATAAAATCAAAAATGTTAAATCCTAAACTTATCGAGTCACTCTTCACTGCTGCTTCTATCCAGCGATGGAATGATTATCCAAGAATGGTAGATCTTGTTGAACTTGATAAGCAAGCACATAAATTTATCATTGCTTATCTTTTTGCAAAGATAGAGATTGATAATGGCAGTGAGATCGATATGTTAGCCGTGATTGAAGCGGGAATATTTGAGTTTTTACGTCGTGTGGTTGTAACAGATATTCGACCTGATGTGTTTCGTGTGATATTACAGAAAAAAAAGAGTGAGTTAAATGGTTGGGTCATGAGTCAATTAGGAGAGCTGATTGATGATATAGATGATGGTGCATTTTATGATCGATTTGAGCGTTACTTGGTTGATGAAAATATGTACAAAAAAGAGCGTTTTATTTTAAAGGCAGCCTCTTACATCTCTACAAAATGGGAATTTTCGATTATTTATCAAACAAGTCAATTTCTAAATGATATTGATGAAGTGAAAAAAGCAGTTGAAGATGAGATAGAAGATTATTATGAGCTTTTAGGTGTACGTAAATTTACACTAGGTAAAAAACTCTCTCGTTTTATAGATCTTAGTGGAAGGTTACGCTTTCAAAAGCGATGGGCTCAAACACCACGTGTACCTGAAACTTCTG
>JAHZKW010000032.1 GCA_022600175.1 Campylobacterota bacterium | reverse complement strand
CCTGCAGGTGATCAACCCAAAGCAATTAAGAAGCTCTCAGACTCTATTTTAAATCACAACCGATATCAAACACTTGTAGGTGTGACAGGTAGTGGAAAAACCTATACGATGGCAAAGATCATTGAAAAGACCAAACGCCCTACCCTCATCATGACACACAATAAAACACTTGCTGCACAACTTTATAGTGAATTCAAACACTTTTTCCCCAACAATCATGTAGAATATTTTATCTCTTATTATGACTATTATCAGCCAGAAGCTTATATTCCTAGGACTGATCTTTTTATCGAAAAAGATAGCTCTATCAATGAAGAGATAGAACGGCTTAGACTCTCTGCAACTGCTTCACTACTCAGTTATAACGATGTCATCTGTATCGCATCAGTCTCGGCAAACTACGGGTTAGGAAACCCAGCTGAATATAAAAAAATGGTACAAATCATAGAGGTAGGTAATGAACTTAACCAAAAAGCGATGTTACTTCGACTTGTAGACATGGGATATAAACGTAACGATAACTATTTTGATCGTGGTGACTTTCGTGTCAATGGTGATGTGGTGGATATCTATCCAGCATACAGTGATGAAGAGGCCGTAAGAGTAGAGTTTTTTGGTGATGAGATCGAGAGTATCTACTATTTTGACTCTCTGACCAACCAAAAAACGACCTCTAAAGATAAAGTCATCATCTATGCAGCCAATCAATTTATCGTAGGTCAAGAGCGTCTCAAAGTGGCCATCAAAGAGATTGAAGAGGAGCTTGCAGAACGATTAGCATTTTTTAGAAGTGAAGGAAAACTCGTAGAAGCACAACGACTCCAACAACGTGTAGAGTTTGATCTTGAGATGCTCAATGCCACAGGAGCCTGTAAAGGTGTTGAAAACTATGCAAGACATCTTACAGGGAAAAAACCAGGCGAAACACCCTATTCACTTTTTGACTATTTTGAAGAGATGGGTGAAGAGTATCTGGTGATCGTAGATGAGTCTCATGTAAGTTTACCGCAGTTTAGAGGAATGTATGCGGGTGATCGTAGCCGTAAAGAGACCCTCGTCGAGTATGGATTTCGCGTACCCAGTGCACTGGATAATAGACCGCTTCGTTTCGAAGAGTATATCGAAAAAGCACCTGCTTATCTTTTTGTCTCAGCGACACCTGCTGATCTAGAGTTTGATCTCTCAAAATCCAATATCGCAGAACAGATCATCCGCCCCACAGGACTTTTGGATCCAGAAATCGAAATCATTGATAGCGAGTATCAAGTAGAGAGGCTTCATGATGAAATTAAGAAAGTAATCACTAAAAATGAACGTGTACTTGTCACTGTACTAACCAAAAAGATGGCAGAAGAGCTTAGTCGTTATTATCTAGAGCTAGGTCTCAAAGTCAAATACATGCACTCTGATATTGACACGATTGAGCGAAATCAGATCATCAGAGGACTACGTGTTGGTGAATTTGATGTACTTATCGGGATTAACCTGCTTAGAGAGGGGCTAGATCTGCCTGAAGTCTCACTTGTTGCGATTCTTGATGCAGATAAAGAGGGATTTTTACGAAGTGAAACCTCACTCATACAGACAATGGGAAGAGCCGCCAGAAATGTTAATGGCCGTGTGATCATGTTTGCCAAAAAGATCACACGCTCTATGCAAGCTGCAATCGATACTAAAGATTATCGTCGGGCACGACAAATAGCCTATAATAAAGAGCACAATATTACACCTACAAGTGTCGTCAGAAAACTTGATGAAAATCTAAGGATTGAAGATTATAGTGAAATTGCCGATAAGAAGTTAAAGCAGAAAATTCCTAAAAGTGAAAAAGAGAAGATTATCAAAGATCTCAAAAAGAAGATGCTTGAAGCTGCAAAAAATCTTGAATTTGAAATGGCAGCTAAATTTCGTGATGAAATTGACAAAATAAAAAAACTCTAATAAAGGAGCCTTATGATCGACTTAAACAGTCCTGAACTTTATGCCAACAGAGAGCTTTCATGGCTTCGGTTCAATACCCGTGTCATCAAACAGAGTCAAAAAGAGTCTAACCCTCTCTTAGAACGACTCAAATTTATCGCCATCTACTCCACCAACCTAGATGAGTTTTATATGATTCGTGTTGCTGGGCTACAAGAACTCTACTCAGCAAGAGTCAACACAACAGGTCTTGATAACCTCACTCCTCGTGAACAACTTGACTCCATTCATGAATATATCGCAGATGAAAAAGAGGTCGTGGAACAAAACTATAGTGATATTGTCACAAAATTAAAAAGTGAAGATCTGTTTATCCAAGAGTATAATGATTTGAACAAATCATTGAAAAAAGATGCTGATGACTTTTTTTATGAAAATATCTTTCCTGTAATCATCCCTATTGCAGTAGATGCTACACACCCTTTCCCTCCGTTAAATAACCTCAGTCTCTCACTTGCAGTCCAACTACAAGATAGCAGTGCTGGTGGAGAGATCAAATATGCGATGATCAGAATCCCTAGACTCCTACCACGTTTTGTACACCTTACTGATGGTATCTATATCACCATCGAATCATTGGTACGCGAACATGCAGATGATATCTTCCCAGGATATGAGATTCTCTCTACTGCCACTTTCAGAGTCACACGAAACGCAGATATTGTCATCGAAGAGGAAGAAGCAGATGATTTTATGGAAATTCTTGAACAAGGGCTTAGACGTCGCAAAAAAGGGGCATTTGTTCGACTTGAAGTTGAAGAGAAATGTGATGTAGAATTACTTGACTTTCTTGTCACACATCTAGGAATCAATGAACAGGATATCTATACCTTTAACATCCCACTCAACCTTGGCGCACTCTGGACTGTTATCGCAGATAAACAATTTTCACACTTAAATCTTCCACTACACCAACCAAAAGTCTTACCACCATTTGATCAAAATGAGTCAATTTTTCAGGTTTTAGACCGTGAAGATGTTATGACGATGCAACCTTTCGAGAGCTTTGATCCTGTAGTAAAGTTTATCCAAGATGCGGCTAAAGACCCTAAAGTACTCTCTATCCGTATGACACTCTATCGTGTCGGTAAAAACTCTCCTATCGTACAAGCACTCATCGATGCAGCAAATAACGGCAAACAAGTCACTGCTATGGTAGAGCTTAAAGCACGTTTTGATGAAGAGAACAACCTCATCTGGGCAAAAGCACTCGAAGAGTCAGGTGCACATGTTATCTATGGAATCCCTGGATTTAAAGTGCATGGAAAGATTGCGCAAGTGATTCGAAAAAGTGAAGACAAACTCAAAATCTATCTTCACTTCTCCACAGGAAACTATAACGAAACTACAGCCAAGCTCTATACAGATATCAGTTATTTTACTTCACGTGCAGAGTTTCGTGCTGACTCGATCACTTTCTTTCATATTTTAACTGGTTTTTCCAAAAATAAGATGCTAAACAATCTTAAAATGTCACCACATCAGATGAAAGCATCACTTTTAGAGATGATCAAAAAAGAACGCGAAAAAGGAGCTGATGGTCGTATTATCGCTAAGATGAACTCACTTGTCGATACTGATATCATTAAAGCCCTCTATAAAGCCTCTATGGAAGGTGTTAAGATTGATCTACTCATAAGAGGGATTTGCTGCTTAAGACCAGGAATTAAAGGAATTAGTGAAAATATCCATGTACGTTCAATTATTGGTAAATATTTAGAACACTCTCGTATCTTCTACTTTAAAAATGCTTCACCACAAACCTATATCTCTAGTGCAGATTGGATGCCAAGAAACCTTGAGAAACGTTTTGAATTGATGGTACCTATCTATGATACAACGCTCTCATTGAAACTCAAAGATTATCTAAATCTTCAAATCAATGATAACGTCCTCTCATGGGATATGAATAGTGACGGTAACTACAAAAAATTTAAACCAGAAAAAAATATGCAAGAGATCAATTCACAGGCTTATCTTGAACAGTATGTAAACAAGATCTATAAAGTCAATAGTAAAACAACAGTCTCTGTGAGAACACCAAAAACAAAAAAGATATTTAAATGATCCACCCATATCAAAACCTAACACCAAACATCGGTGATGAGAGTTGGATCGCACCTAGTGCAGATGTCATCGGCAATGTCACTATTGGTCACGCATGTTCTATCTGGTTTGGTACTGTGGTAAGAGGAGATGTTCATAAAATAGTCATTGGTAATCGTGTAAATATCCAAGATTTAAGTATGGTGCATGTCACACACTACAAAGAAGCAGACCAAAGTGATGGCAACCCGACGATCATTGGTGATGATGTCACTATAGGGCATCGTGTTATGCTGCATGGTTGCACCATTGAAGATGCTTGTCTTATTGGTATGAGTAGTACCATTCTTGATGGTGCGGTAATTGGTAAAGAGTCCATTGTCGGGGCAGGAAGCCTCATCACTAAAAATAAAGTTTTTCCTCCGCGAAGCCTCATCATGGGAAGCCCTGCAAAAGTGGTAAGAGAGCTGAATGAAACAGAGATAAAAGAGCTCTATGACTCTGCGAAACGTTATGTTGAGTTCAAAAAAAATTACCAAGCGTAATATAAAACTTTTTAATATACAACTATAATTTTAACTAATCACTTTTTAATCCAACTTCCTTTATAATATAACCTATTTTTATATTATAAAGGAGCATATATGGCAAGAGTAGTGATCATGGGTGCTGGTGTTTCAGGACATACTGCAGCATCATTCCTACAGAAGTGGATTGGTCAAGACCACGAAGTAGTAGTAGTCACACCAAATAGCAAGTGGAATTGGATTCCATCAAATATTTGGGTTGGTGTTGGTGAAATGACAAAAGAGGAAGTCACTTTTGATCTCGCACCAGTTTACGAAAAAGCAGGCGCTATTTTCAAACAAGCTAAAGCAGTCTCTATTCACCCTGAAGGTGGTGAAGGTGAAGAGAGTGCATACATTACAATCGAATATACTGATTCAGAGAAAAGTGGTGAGACTGAAACGGTAACCTATGACTATCTTATCAATGCAACTGGACCTAAACTCAACTTTGATGCAACACCAGGACTAGGAAATGGAAAAGGTGTACTAGGTGACAATACAGTCTCCGTCTGTACAGCAGACCATGCCATCCATGCAAACCAAGAACTTCAAGCTTGTATTCAAAAGATGAAAAAAGGTGAGAGACAAAAGTTCCTTATTGGTACTGGACATGGTATGTGTACTTGTCAAGGTGCTGCTTTTGAATATATCTTTAATGTTGAATATACACTGCAAAAAGAGGGTGTACGTGATATGGCAGATATTACATGGATCTCAAACGAATCCTTTTTAGGTGACTTTGGTATCGGAGGTCTACATATCAAAAGAGGTGGATATGCAGCATCAAGTAAACTTTTTGCAGAGTCCATCTATGCAGAGCGAGATGTAGGTTGGATTATCGGTGCACATGTCAGTAAAGTAGAAAAAGGCAAAGCACACTATGAACTCCTTGATGGTACTAAAG
The DNA here is from genome assembly GCA_022600175.1 of Campylobacterota bacterium. Classification (GTDB taxonomy): domain Bacteria; phylum Campylobacterota; class Campylobacteria; order Campylobacterales; family QNZT01; genus SZUA-1433. Next base: position 991 of record JAHZKW010000032.1, on the reverse strand, counting down.
ACGTTGAAGAGTTTGACTTTGCAATGCTTATCCCACCATTTGCCGGTGTAGGATTAAAAGCATATGGTAAATCAGGAGATGATATCACAGGTGATCTTTTTGCACCAAACGGCTTCTTAAAAGTAGATGCTGATTATACACCAAAACCTTATGAAGAGTGGAAAGCATCTGACTGGCCACGAAGTTATCAAAACCCAACATATGGAAATATTTTTGGTATTGGTATCGCCTTTGCTCCCCCACATCTTATTTCAAAACCTATGAGTTCTCCATCAGGTACACCAATCAACCCTACACCACCTAGAACAGGTATGCCTTCAGCAATGATCGGTAAAGCAGTAGCAATGAGTATTCGAGATATGATCGAAGGTGATGCGAAAGAGCCTACACATACTGCAAGTATGGCAGAGATGGGTGCAGCTTGTGTCGCATCAACAGGTAAGAGTCTTTTCAACGGTACAGCAGCGGCATTAACGGTCTATCCTGTAGTACCTGATTTTGAGAGATATCCAGGTCTTGGTCGTGATCTTGATTATACTTTTGGTGAGATTGGTCTTGCTGGTCACTGGATTAAACATCTATTACATCATGGGTTCTTATGGAAAGCACAGATGAAACCTGGCTGGACACTGATCCCAGAATAGTAGCAAATAGAGAAAAAGGAGAAAATTTTATGGCATCACATGCAACAGAAGAGAAAGAGACCCAATCAGCTCATGTTAAACATATTGAGCCCTATACATCTGAATTTGAAACAATGGTACCAACAGGTATGGTAAAGTTTTTCAGAACTTGTGTCATTTGGCAGTTTATTAGATTTATTATCATCAATATCAAAATGACAATTGTGATTTTAAAAAGTCATCACTAGTCGTATACAAGTATACGTGTTACAGCGTATACTTGTATACGCTATATGCGTCTCAAGAAGTCGCTTGTTGCGTGACCTTCGCTTCTTTTGTCTCTTTTGTTTTTCGTTTCTTTCTTGGTG
>JAHZKW010000031.1 GCA_022600175.1 Campylobacterota bacterium | reverse complement strand
GATAGAAACACCTTGGATTAAAAATGCACCTAGTGATTGTCCTGCTACACCGTTGAGTTTAAAAGTAATACTATCTTTTGCAAGTCCCTCGTTACCATAGTATTTGGCAATCTCTCCACTGATGAGTGTTCCAAAACTACGATTTAAGTTACAAATCTCTTTTTTAACAACAATATTATTGGTTGGATTTTCAATCACTTTATAGATATCTTTTAAGATCTTCTTCTCAAACTCATTTTTATCAAATGGCTCATTAGATTCTTTTTGACAAGTATCTACGCCATCAAGTCTTCTTAAAACTGAAGTAAAATCAAACTTTTTCGCAAAAGGCTCATCGATAACTTGTAAAAGGTCTGCTCTTCCCACAATCTCTTCAATCGTTGAATATCCAAGTTTTGCTAAGATTTGACGTACATCTTCTGCTAATAACGTAAAGTAATTTACTACTCTCTCTACGGTACCTACAAAATGTTCTCTAAGTTCTGGGTCTTGTGTAGCAACACCCACAGTACATTTGTTAGTGTGACAACTTCGAAGAATTCTACACCCAATAACAGTTAAAGCAGCAGTACCAAAAGCGTAACTCTCAGCGCCTAGTAGTGCAGCCTTTACAACATCTAAACCACTTTTTAAACCACCATCTGTTTGAAGATGTACAAACTCTCTAAGTCCATTAACTTTGAGTGCATTATGTGCTTCGGTAAGACCTAACTCCCAAGGATTACCTGCATTTTTGATAGAAGTTAATGGTGCAGCACCTGTACCACCATCACCACCTGAAATAATAATCTTATCTGCATAAGCTTTTGCCACACCTGCAGCAATGGTACCCACACCAGCAGTTGATACAAGCTTAACAGTGATAGTCGCATCTGGGTTCACCTGTTTCATATCAAAGATAAGCTGTGCTAAATCCTCAATCGAGTAGATATCATGGTGAGGTGGTGGCGAAATTAGCGTAACTCCTGGAATTGTATATCGAAGTGATGCAATGAGTGGTGTAACCTTATGCCCTGGCAATTGTCCACCTTCACCTGGTTTTGCACCTTGTGCAACTTTAATCTGAATCTCTTCAGCACTTCTAAGGTATTCAGGTGTTACACCAAAACGACCAGAGGCGATCTGTTTGATCTTAGAACGTTTAGAACTCTTTAGTCTCTCACTAGATTCACCACCTTCACCACAGTTTGATTGTGCACCGATTTGATTCATCGCTTCACCTAAAGCTTCATGTGCTTCAGGTGAGATAGAACCTAAACTCATAGCCGCCGTTGCAAACCGTTTAAAGATATCCTCTTTAGCCTCTACTTTATCAATAGAAATTGGCTCTTTATCAGATTTTAATTCAAAGAAATCACGTACCATTTTCATAGGTCTCTCATCAGTCAACTGTTTTAAAACTTCATAATCTTCTTCTCTATTTGTAATTGAAGCTTTATGAATCGCATAAACAACCGCAGGAGAATAGTCATGATGTTCATTGCCTTGAATATATTTATGATATCCACCAATCTCTAACGGCATTAATCTTTTTACTTTTAAAATTTCTAATGCATTCTCATAGTCTCTATTAATCCGCTCTTCGATATCTGCATATCCAAGTCCTGGAATAAGTACATGTGAGTCTCTAAAACACTCATTAACCACTTGTTTTGAAAGTCCGATAACATCAAAAAGTGCAGAGTTTCTATACGAAGCAATGGTAGAAATACCCATCTTAGACATGATCTTTAAAATACCAACACCTAGTGCTTGATGTGCATTTTTAAACCTATTTTTAAGTTCATATGCAGGCATCTCTTTTCGTTTTGCAATATCAAAAATTGTTGCATATAAAAGATATGGATAGATTGCATTAACACCATATGCAATTAAGGTGGCACAGGCATGAGAATCAATAACCTCTCCAGAGATAACCACAGTTGATGTCAAATGTCTTAACCCCGCATCAAGTAGTGCATGATTTAATCTTCCTGCTACTAAAAGCATTGGCATATGTTTCATACTTTGTGTATTACAACGATCATCTAGTACGATAATACGTACCCCATCATTTTTTACACTCTCAACAATCTCATTAACCAACTTTGTTAAAGAAGCTTCTAAGTCATTATCAAATAGAGTTGAAAAAATTCTGTTTTTATAATATTCTCTAAATCTTGGACTTGACTCATCTCCAAACGAGAGTAAAACTTCTAACTTCTCTTGCATTAAAATTGGAGAGATCGCTTTAAGTCTGATAGCGTGATCTGGATTATCTTCTAAAATATTTCTAATCTCACCAAAACCAGTATTTAAGCTCATAACCACTTTTTCTCTAAGTGGATCAATTGGAGGATTCGTCACCTGTGCAAATTTTTGTTTAAAGTAGTCACTAAAAGTACGCTGTTTATCACTAAATGCAGCAATTGGTGTATCATCACCCATTGAACCTGTACTCTCTTTACTATCTTTAATCATCGGCTCAATCACCATTTCAATCAACTCTTGTGTGATATTGCTTACTCTTTGTTTAAGTGCAAGATTTTCAAGTTCATATTGATCGGTCTTACTAAATGGAAGTTCAATATATTCTTGAAGATAAGTCATATTCTTATTTAACCACTCAGCATAAGTATTGGTTGATTTGAGGTAGCTGTCAATCTCATCATTCTTCATGATCTTACCAAACTTCAAATCTACACCGATCATCTCACCACTCTGTAATCGTCCACGCTCTACAATCAACTCATCATCTGTATCTAAAACACCATACTCACTAGAGATAATAATACGATTATCTGTAGTAATAATATACTTTGCAGGTCGCAGACCATTTCTATCAAGTACACAACCGATATATCTACCATCAGTTAAACTTACAGCAGCAGGACCATCCCATGCCTCAAAACATGTACTCATGTATTCATAAAAAGCTCTTAAATGTGAATCCATATGTGGAGCATTTTGCCAAGGTGCAGGGATGAGTGCACGTGCAGCTTTAAAGAAATCCATACCATTGGCGATCAAAAACTCAAACATATTATCTAAACTGGCACTATCACTTTGTGAACTTTTAGTGATTGGAAAAATCTTTGAAAGCTCTTTTTTAGAATAGACCTTACTCTCAACCCATTCACTTTTTGCCTTGACATTAAAACGATTTGCCTCTACAGAGTTAATCTCACCATTATGTGCGATGGCACGAAATGGCTGTGCTAAACGCCACTCAGGAAGTGTATTGGTAGAAAACCTTTGGTGAAAGAGTGCAAAACCAACTTTAAAGTATTTGCTACTAAGATCTTTATAGAACTCTTTAATATGTGTTGGCATAACCAACCCTTTATAAGAGATCACAGTTCTAGAAAATGAAGGAATATAAAAATCTTTTTCATCAATTAAATGCTGCCTCTATTTCACGTCTGGTTAAAAAGAGTAGTGCGTCAAAACGTTTTGATGCAATAATAGAGTTAGGTGCTACAAAAACTTGTACAATATCAGGCAGTGAAGCCAGTGCTTGTTCACCAAGAGCATTAGTATCAACAGGAACACTACGATAAAGCAAAACTTTAAGATCATTTTTAGCACAAAGCTCATCAATCTTAATTTTTTGTTTTTTATCTTGTAAAAAAAGCATACCAACTGCAAACTGCTCAGGCAATGATACCCCAAGCTTTTCTGCTTCTCTGTTCATAAACTCAACAGGCATACCAAAAAGAAGTCCACTACCATCACCACTTTTACCATCCGCAGCAATTGCACCTCTATGCATCATACGTTCTAGTGAAATAATAGCATCTTCAACATTTTGATGTGTAGGTTTATTGTCTATACTAGCGAGTAGACCAAAACCACAGTTATCTTTAAAACTTCTGAGTAAATCCATATAAATAACCTTTTCTAAAAAGTTGCTTATTTTACCAAAAAAAATGTAAAAATTTGTTGATTTTAGAACGAGTTTGCTAGAATTACGCTATGCAAGGCTACATATTAAATATCAATAGAGTCAAGGATGAAGATCTTATTGTCTCCTTATTATCAAAAAATAGCTTAAAAAGTCTTTACAGGTTTTATGGAGCACGTCATGGACATATTAATATAGGCTATAAAGTTGACTATGAAGCAATAAGTTCTGCAAAAACTACGATTTCAATGCTTAGAAATGTTTTACATTTAGGTGATAAATGGATGGTTGAGCCAAATCGATTTTTTGTTTGGCAACAATTTATCAAACTTCTCTATAAACATTTAAAAGACGTTGAAGAGATTGATAACTTCTATTTTAATCTTTTAGATGAGATGAATCAAAAGTTTGCAAAACAAAACCCCACTAGAGTAGTTGTTGAATCTTATGTGATGCTTTTAGCACATGAAGGAAGACTCCACGATGATTTTCACTGTCTCATTTGTGAAGAGCATATCACATCTGAGTTGATACTTACACGGAGTTATTTACCCGCACATCAAAGTTGTATTTATGGTGAATTACTCAATATAGAGAGGATTAAAGAACTTTTCACCTCCTACTCAACACTCTATCTCAGTGATAAAGAGGTATCCATACTATGGAAGATCTTACAGGAGGGGTTTTAAACCTTTTAAAAATCCCTCTAAACTTTCTAACGAAAGTTGTGCATCACGCTGTTTCGTACCCCACATAGGCTCAGGAAAAAAAGAGTCCTCTTCAAATCTTGCCATGATATGAAAATGAACATGAGGAAGGTAGTTACCAAAAGAGGCAATATTTATTTTATCAGGTTGATAATAGGAGAGCATCTCTTTTTCAATAATATCCAAGAGACGCCAAATCTCTTGTTTGACCACTTGAGGTGCTTGAGAAAACTCTTTATAAGGTTCTTTGGTAAAAATCTTTAACCAAGGAATTTCACTCTCTTCTACTTCAATATAGATATGTGAATTTTCAAAAACTTTCATCTATTTTTGTGCAAAATAAGAGATTGAAGATCCCCAAGTCAAGCCACCACCAAAAGTATCAAGTAACATCAAATCACCTGACTTTAGTTTACCAGACTCATACCAATCATTGATCGCCATAGGAATTGATGCAGCTGACGTATTTCCATACTTTGCAACTGTTAAAACTACCTTTTCAGTTGGAAAACTCAACTTTTTACCTACAGCATCAATAATTCTAAAGTTTGCTTGATGTGGAATAAAAAAGTCAATATCCTCACTCGTCATACTATTTTTCTCAAGAATATTTTTTACATCTTTCGTCAGGGTGTTCACAGCAACTTTAAACGTCTCATTTCCCTTCATTTTCATAAAGTGTAATCTCTCATCAATGACGTTTTGGCTACATGGGTTTTTAGAACCACATCCTGGTGTAATTAAGAAATCCTGAAAAGATCCATCAGAAGAGGTATGCACATCAATCACTGACTCCTCTTTTTTATCAGTCGTACCAATCACTGCAGCACCTGCACCATCTCCAAAAAGAATACAAGTCGTACGCTCTTCATAATCAACAAAAGGAGTCAGTTTTTCTGCACCAATGATTAAAACATTTTTTTTGATTCCTGACTCTACAAAAGCTTTAGCAATATTTAAAGCATAAACAAACCCGCTACACGCTGCACTGATATCAAAAGCAGTAACATGAGAGATACCAAGCTTATCAGCCACTACGCAGGCTGTTGAGGGCATACAAAAATAATCTGGAGAGATCGTTGCACACACAATAGCATCGATCTCTTCATTGGCTAAACCACTTCGCTCAATCGCTACTTTCGCGGCCTCATACGCTAAATCACTCGTTGATTGCTCTTTTGAAGCGATACGACGCTCTTCTATTCCTGTACGTTGTTTGATCCACTCATCAGAAGTATCAACCATCTTTTCAAGATCTTTATTCGTCAATCTTTGAGGTGGAACATAGGCCCCAATTGATTTAAATGATGCGTACATAAACTTCCTTTAGCGAATTCAATTAGAGCGATATTTTACTAATGACTCTTCTATATCTTTATTAATATCAGTCTCAATAAATGAGACTGCTTGGAAAATAGCGTTTTTAATTGCTATCTTATTACTTTTTCCATGACAAATAATTGTACAATCTTTTACACCAATCAACGGTGCACCACCATACTCAGCATAATCAATCTGTTTTTTTAAGAGTTTAAAAACCCTTCTCATTAAAAGTGCACCAGTGAGCGCTGATGGTGATCTTTTAATATTCATCTTGATTAGCTTAGAGATTGAACTTGCCACCCCTTCACTCGTTTTTAAAAGAATATTTCCTACAAATCCATCACAAACAACCACATCTACACTATCATTAAAGATATCACTACCTTCAACATTACCGATAAAGGAAGGATGAACTTTCAATAATTCATGTGCTTCTTTGGTAATCTCAGTACCTTTAGACTTCTCTTCACCATTTGAAAGCATACCGATACGAGGATTTTCAACACCTAAAACATCTTTTGCGTATGCATGTCCCATAATACCAAATTCAAAGAGATGTTCACTTTTACAATCCACATTTGCTCCAACATCTAAAACAAGGCTTCTGCCCCCTGTTGCAGTTGGCATCAATGTCGCGATTGCAGGTCTTGAAACACCTTTGACACGACCAATTCTTAGTGTGGCTAAGCTCATAGTAGCGCCACTATGTCCAGCAGATACAACTGCTTCTGCTCTACCTTCACGGACTAACTCGATTGCTTTATAGATAGTTGATTCTTTACGTTTTAGTGCATCCGTTGCACTTTCATTCATTGAAAATACATCATCGCATTCTATGATCTCTATAAATTTTTGAAATTTTTTAGGAATTTTATATGCTATTTCTGAAGATTTTCCAACTAATAAAACGTTGAATTTCTGTTTTGATTTTTTAAGTGCGAGTACTACTCCCTCTACAATTGGCTGAGGACCAAAGTCCCCGCCCATCGCATCTACTGCTATTGTATGCATTAGTTAGTAGCTTTATATTCGCCTGTAGTTTTGTTAACATGGTGTGGCATTCTCCAAGTCCCATCGCTATCTTTTACAGGTCTTGGAAGACTCAACTTATAATGTGTTCTTCTCTTTGCAGCTCGTGTTTTACTCACACGTCTCTTAGGTACTGCCATAATTATTCTCCTTCTTCTGTTTTACAGTTATTACAATAGTGATAATCACTCTCTATAGAGGAGATTTCACTTTTTATTATCTCGTCAAAATCAATATTATGATCATGACACTCAATCGTATCTAAATCTTCATCTTCAGATACACCATCACTTATTTTAAGTGTCGTTTTTTCGTTTACCTCTAACGAAAACATGATTCCACATCGATCACATGTTGTGTCAATCTCTCCCGATAAGATTAAATCAACCAACACAAGACGCGTAGAATCTTTATGAAATGTCCCTTGACAGTTAATTCCACTCTCTGTCGATTGGAACTCTGACTTTGTATAGGGGATCTTTCTAAACTCTATTGTCATCTTATGATCTCCTTTTCAAAAAGTATACAATATAGGAGATCTAATAGACACTCCCACATTTGCAAAAACTTTTTAAAAATCCCTCTCACTTAAGCTTAGCAATTTAAGGTTGCGTTATCTTTACAACGATACTTAGCTTATTCTGGAAAGCAGAGAAATAATGCTCTTTATATTTAAAAAGCTTATAATACCTCGTTTTCACTAAAGAAGAACTTTATCTCAATTGCAGCATTCTCTAACGAGTCACTTCCATGGACTGCATTTGCATCAATACTTTCAGCAAAATCAGCTCTGATTGTACCAGCTGCAGCTTCTTTAGGGTTAGTAGCACCCATAAGATCTCTGTTTTTTGCCATTGCATTTTCACCTTCAAGTACCATGACAACAACAGGTCCACTTGTCATAAATGAAACTAATTCACCAAAGAAAGGTCTTTCAGCGTGTACAGCATAAAATCCACCCGCTGTTTTTTCATCAAGCTGAACTTTTTTCATTGCTGCTATTCTTAAACCATTTGATTCAAATCTATCTATGATTTTTCCAATAACACCTTTTTGTACTGCATCGGGCTTAATAATTGATAAAGTCTGTTCCATCGTATCTCTCCAAATTTTTTATTATTGTTCTAAAGCGAGGGAGTATATCAAAAAATAGATTTAATTGAGTTTAAATGTGAAAGTATTTTTAAAATATCGAGAAGGGAGTTACATCCCTACTCAATCTAATGTAGATTAGTCGTCGATACAAGGTGTTCCTGCGTCACCTCTCTCTTCATGAAGTGTCATACCATCTTTAGCTTCACCCCAAACGATACAACCCTCAGTTGGGCAAGACTCAGCACAGGCTGGAGTATCAAAGTGTCCTACACACTCTACACATTTGTCTTCATATACGTAATAAATCTCTTCTCCTGTTGGGTTATCGTCCTCGTCAACGATCGCCTCTACTGGACACTCATCAATACAAGCGCCACAGTTGATACATGTGTCATTAATAACTACTGCCATATTTAATTCCTTTCTTATAAATTATGAAAATGATTATAGCAGAAAATCAATAAAAAATCTACTTTTTTATCATCAATAGACAATCTCTAGAGACCAAAGTATGCTTTAATCTCTTCACATTTATCTGTTGCTTCCCAACTAAAACCCTCTCGTCCAAAATGCCCATATGCAGCTGTTTTTTGATAGATAGGTTTTAACAAATCTAAACTCTCAATAATACCTTTAGGCGTTAACTTAAAGACCTCTCGGACACAACCTTCTAGTTGATTTTCATCTACATTCGCACTCCCATGCGTATCGACCAATACGGAAACAGGCTCAACAACACCAATTGCATATGCAAGTTGTATTGTTACCTTTTCACACACATCTGCTGCAACAAGGTTTTTTGCAATATATCGTGCCATATAGGCTGCACTTCTATCTACTTTGGAAGGATCTTTACCACTAAATGCTCCTCCTCCATGTGGACAGCTTCCACCATAAGTATCAACAATAATCTTTCGTCCAGTCAAACCAGCATCACCTTGAGGCCCACCAATGACAAATCTTCCTGTTGGGTTAATATGGTACTTTACATCTTTGGCTAACATATCCATAGGAATTTGCTTTTTGATGATCTCTTCAATAACTGCTTCTTTTAACTGAGATTGCTCAATCTCAGGTGCATGTTGTGTTGAGATAACGATGGTATCAATCTCTGTAGGCTTTCCATTTTCGTAGCGTACACTCACCTGTGCTTTTCCATCAGGTCTTAAAAATGGAATTACTCCGCTTTTACGAGTTTGCGCAAGCCCAGAAGTTAACTTATGTGATAAATGAATAGGTAAAGGCATCAATACATCTGTCTCTTTACAAGCATAACCAAACATAAGACCTTGATCACCTGCACCTATCTCGCCATCAGCTTGATCAACACCTTGATTAATATCAGGACTCTGTTCACCTATACCATTTAAGACCCCTGCACTTCTATAGTCAAAACCAAAATGGGCATCTGTATACCCAATCTGTCGTACTACTTCTCTTGCAATATCTTGCATTGGTGCATAAGTTGTTGTTTTTAATTCCCCAGCAATAACACAAAAACCATTTGACAATAGTGTTTCACAAGCAACTCTGGCATTTTGATCTTTTGCTATAATGTAATCAAGTATTGCATCACTGATTTGATCTGCCATCTTATCTGGATGACCTTCAGTCACACTTTCACTGGTAAATAAATAATTTTTTGCCATCTTATAAAATCCTAAACATTAAATATATTTCTTTTTTGAATATCGACACAATTCTAACTAAAATAAACTTTTTTACAAAAATAAAATGATATTATAATGGTTTAAGCATTTATTGGATAATATTTATCCGTAAATAAATTTTATAATAAAGGAATTAAATGTTAGTTACTCAAAAAGCACCAGACTTTACTGCAACAGCTGTTTTAGCTGATGGATCAATTGTTGAAGATTTTAATCTTATGGAGAACTTAGGAGAGAAAGGTGCTGTACTTTTCTTCTATCCACTAGATTTTACATTTGTTTGTC
>JAHZKW010000030.1 GCA_022600175.1 Campylobacterota bacterium | reverse complement strand
TTTGGAATGGTTTTTATGGTTTTATCATTAAATTACCTTTACGGTATATCTAAAGATAATTTAATAGATGAAAATAAGTATAAGAAATTAATTTTGAAAAAAGGGCAAGAGGCTAGGTTGTTGAACTTTACAAAAACAAGTTTTACTTCATTTAAAAATACAATCTTGAGTTCGTCTTTGAAGAAAGTCTTAGAGCTTAGTCCTTATGATAAACATTATGTTAAAGACAATGATTCTCTAAATCTCCTTGTTTCCTTGAATGTTGATTATAGTGATATTGATTTTAAATATGAAAAACCAAATCTTATTATTGAGTCTCATATTGATTCCGCTGGGGTAGCTACCGTGTATCATAATAACAAGAGAGTAACTACCCAACAAATTGAGAAAAAAAATTCACAAATTAAAAATTATTTGAAAAGAATTAGGTTAGCTAAAGAGAGCCGAAATCAAAAAGCACTTCAAGATTTTATTAAAAAAAATAATATGAATGCAAGCAAATTGATGACAGATGCTTTAGGAGATGGAAAAACATTCTTTGAAGTAAAATTGAAAAAAAATGAGATCAATAACTTTATTTTAAAAAATCAAAAACTGTTAAAAAGTGTTGAGTTTCCTATGGTTCAAGAAGATGAATTAGCAAGTGCAATGATTTCATCAAAAGTTGACCCTTATGCCTTTGATCAAAATCGGCAAGGATTAGGTGTTGGTATCTTTATGCATGAAGCAAATAATAAGTGTCCAGCGGCAAGTTTTTTAGATCGTTATACGAGGTTAGATGGAGGGGGACAAAGTACTCACTCAGATTATGTAGCTTCTATTTTACGCGGAGTATCCCCTAGAGCACATATCTATTGTAGGTCAAATGGTTTTTTACCCACTAGTAGTGATTTAAATAATCACCTTATTTTAGTCGAAAACCATTCATATGGTACTAGATATAGTGATCCTTTAGCACCATATCATAATGAAGAATATTTAACATATGATAAAGATTTTGATAATCATATATATGATACGGATATTATTGTTTTCAAATCTGCAGGTAATAATGGAAGTAACAATAATAACCCTCTAAATGTAGTGACATCACCAGGTAAAGCTCTCAATGTTATCACAGTTGGAAGTTATAATGAAAATAGTGAAGCAATTGCAGATCATTCTTCATATATAAATCCTGAAACAAAAAATGAGAAACCTGAGCTCACTGCTCCTGGTACGTCAATAAATATACCTGCTGTTGATGAATTGAATCATAATGGAACAAGTTTTGCCTCTCCTCATGCTGCAGGTCTTGCTGCTGATTTAATATCTAAGTATATTTGGATGGATAAAGCGGCGTATTTTAAAGCAATTTTACTGGCTGGTTCTACTCAAAATATAAGTGATGTTAATTCATATCAAGATAGCCGAATTGGAGTAGGTGGAATAGATTTTCATAATTCAGTATTTGGGTCACAAAATCGTTACTACTATTTTGATAATAATGATTATAGTTATTATGCTTCTAATGATGGTGGAACTAACAATACTGCACTTGAATGGAAAGTTAATGTCAGTGCAGGTAAAGAGACGAGAGTTGCAATTGCTTGGCTAAGTCGAGGGGATTATATATATAGTCATAAAGGTGATAGTCATCCTATAGGTATGGATTTTGATTTATATGTTTATGCACCAGATGGTTCTTTCCTTGGAAGTAGTAGTTCATGGGATAATCCTTATGAATTGGTTGATTTTACGGCACCTACTACAGGAGAATATACGATTAGAATTAATAGATATGCTAATAGAGATACAGATAATGATATTCGAATGGGTGTTTCAGTAAATTGGAAATAGGAGAAAAAAGATGAATCGACTTTATGCATTTCTGTCTGTTATTATGTTTCTATTATTGAGTGGTTGCAGTTCAGATCAAAACTCACAAGAGCAGAGTCAAAAATATGTAAAAGAGGTCAATACCTCTTCATCTTCTATATCTGGAAGTTCTCCTACTTTAGGAGAATTTCATAACTATAGTGGCTTTAATTATACGATGATTTTTACGCAAGAGGTGCTTAATGATATCCAAGAAAAGTTTGAAGCGTATGATACAGTTGAGTCTAATCTCATAGCAGAGCAGCTTGATATTTTGGATATCAATTTTAGTAAAGAGCATCTGTTTGCTTATGAGCTTTATACTGGCAGTGGATGTCAAACCTATCATACTGTGTCATACGATGAAAGTGAGAAAATTGTTACGTTAACACGCAAAGAGAGATCAGATGGTAACGGTTCAGTGATTTGTACTGATGCATTTACAACCTATTTTTACCTCTTTAATGTTTCATATGATGTCAAGAAAATTACACTTTATAATGGACTAAATCATCTTATTACAATATCTGCGATTGTTGATAGTAATCATAGTGATGAATGATGCTTACTGTAAGTATTGGCATGTTTATAAAATAGTATTTTAATATTTTAAACCAATTAAAAGGAGATATAGTGTTTGTAAAAAAAGTAGCAACGGGGTTTTATGGGTTATTAATTTTAAGTGGGTATGTCTATGCTAACGATAAAATAGTATTACCAACTATCAATGGTGGTGGCTTAGATATAGCCAAACAGTTCATCTCTTATAAAAACATAGATAAATTGAAGCAAATTGCTTTTGAAAATGATGTTGCAATATTAGCTAAAGAGACAGGGTATGATATCGATCTTATCAGAAATGAAATGCAATTTCAAGAAGATTTTAATGCATATGCAAAAGAAATAATGAGTTTGTATCCAGATAGAGTTTCAGCGTTCTTTATGGAAGGTTTTCCAAATTCTCGTGGATATGTTAAATTTATTAGTAATATCCCTTCTAATCTTCCCAAAAAGATATCATCAAGTTTAGGGAAAAAAGTTATTTTTTTAGAAAATGGTAAATATACTTTGCAGAAACAAAAAAAGTTAGTTTCAGAACTCACTGACGTAGTGCTTAAGAGTGGATTGAAACAATTTATGATTGCTTACAATATTAAAAGTGGTAAGTTTGATGTTGAAACGTCTATAAGTGATAAAAAAGTTAAAAAGAAAATTATTGGGAATATTACTAAGGAAATAAATAATTATCATCTATTAAATAAAACTAAAGTTTTTCATGCTGACGAGATAAATTTTATTGATAAAAAAATAAATATGGTTTTTGATAGAGCAAGAGGTGGTTCAAAAATTTGGAATAGTTATAATACAAGTTCAAAGTGTACGTCAGGTTGGACAGTGTTAGCCGAAGGAGTGGGAACAGGCATATTAACGGCTGGTCATTGTATGCATTATGGAAAAAATAGAATACAAGATCATAAACAAGGATATGTTCATACTCTAGTAGAAGAAGATAATGCTTTGTATCATTCTCTTAGTCATGATGTTGCATATTATTCAACACCAAATACGCCAGAAGATTATATGTTTCATGCTAGTTCAAATGAGATGCGGTATTTATGGGATATCCAGTCTACATCTAGCATGGCAGGTCAAAGAGTTTGTATGTATGGACGAGCATCAAATATTAGAACGTGTAATCATACCGTATTAAGAACAGGTGTGAGTAAAGTTATTGATATTGGTTACTTTCAAAGGTTATATAATTTAGTTGAAGTTACCAATAATTCTGCACAAAGTGGTGATAGTGGTGGCGGATGGTCATGGGGATCAACAGCTTTTGGTGTACAACAAGGGCATGATAATAATACTAATTATGCGTATTTTACACCTATTGAAGAGGCGCTTGAAGCATTAAATGGTATTGAACTTTATTATTGAGAAGGATAATCAACTATGCGTATTCCACATTTAATATTATCATCTTTTATTATTTTAGTTTTATTAGGGTGTGGTTCTGATTCATCAGAAGATAAAGAGATAGATATATTGACATCAGAGTATTATCAAAATGCTGTTATAAGGCAAGCAGGGCAAGAGTATAATAGCTCTATTTTACAAGGACTAGCTAAAAGTAATAATCAATTTGGGTTTGATTTACTCAAAGTGATGCAAGAAAATAGTAATGAAAATATCCTTATTTCACCTTATAGTATTTCTCATGCTTTAGCAGTGGCAAAATTGTTATATTACAATCGTGATGATTTTGATAATCAAAGTAAGCAGATAGAAGTGGCGTCAACTGCTTACTTTGATCAATATAATGATTTTGATAGTCTCTTTAATAACCTTGACCAATATCTACAATATAGTAGAATCGCTGAAGGTTTTTCAGATAATTATGGAGTTATCGTAGAGGATATATCTGAGAAGAGTTTTTTTACGCTGGGTAATGCGATATGGAATAATAATGCAGGTGTTTCTCATGAAGCGCAGATAGCATTGATGAGATATTATGGGATGTTGTTACACTCTATCGATTTTGAGACCTACCCAGATAAAGCCAGATATACCATTAATAAAAAGATTGAAGAGATAACAAATCCATATGTTTCACAGATGATCCCGGATAGTGCTATTACCAAAGAGACTGGATTATTATTAACCTCTTCTGCAAATATTCAAAATATAGAATGGATTACAAGCTTTAACAAAAATGAAACAAAGGAGGCTGATTTTTTTTTAGAGAGTGGAGATGCGGTTAAAAAATATTTTATGTTTACAAAAGCATTTGTTGATTATGCCAAAGGTGAAAATTATGAAGTAGTTGATATGCCACTCTTTAGAAATATTTCTATATCTTTAATCTTACCAGAGTTGGGTAAGCTTAAAGATATAGTAGCTGATTTTTCAGCAATTTATCAAGAGATTGAGAACAACCTTATATTGTACAGTGTCGATGTAAAACTTCCCAAGTTTTCACTTGATTTAGCTAGCTATGATTTGAAACAGCCTTTAAACAGACTTGGCATTACAGCACTATTTGAGCATGGCACTATAATATCGTATCCAAAAGTAGTAGAGTCAATATTTCATAAAGTGTATCTCAATATTGGTGAGCATGGAATTAATATTGAATCAAAAGATGATCTTGAGATAAATAGTCGTCTACTGACAATAGAAGATGATCCTCCTAAAGCATCTATCACTATCAATCGTCCTTTTATTGTGATAATAAAAGAGAAGGAGACTGGTCAAATACTATTTTTAGGGATTGTAAAAACGTAGTAAAGGTAGTTAGAAAATTTTTGTTTTATGAAAGGGGATATAGTTACTTTCCCCAATAAAAACTTTCAACCTTATGTACTAGATCTCTATAACAAGAGTGCTACGAAGTTATGTAAGCATCCCCAAAAACTGGATTGTATAAAATTGGAGAACAGACACCTTATATTAAGACTGACGGTGCACTGTTTTGTGTGATAGAATATCTAATCACTTTTTCATATGGGTGTCTATAGTTTTTGAGTTATAATAAATAGCAGTAAAATAGGACTAAAGGATAGGGGTGGAGTATTTCAAAGCTGAGTTAGCAAAACAGATCAATATGTCAGAAGAGGAGTGGTCGTATATCGCTTCCAAATTTACACCTAGATCTGCTAAAAAAGGAGAGATTATTCACCATGCTGGTGAGATCTTTTCTCAAGTGTGGTATATCCAAAGTGGGGTGGCACGTTCCTATTTCATCGATAATCGAGGTAAAGATGTGACATGGCAGCTCTATTTTAGAGATGAGAGTCCACATAAGCTGAATCTTTTTATGGATGATAGTGTGAGCTACTATGAACAGAGCGGTTCGATGCTTAGTTTTGAGATTTTGGAAGATGCACAGTTTTATGTGATTTCACTTTCGGATTTAGAACAGATTTACGATATAGATAAAAAGTGGCAGCAGTTAGGACGTATCATGGTACATGATATCTGGTATGCCTCAACTTACAAGCGGGTACTTTCACTGATGGGTGAACGGGTACAAGAACGCTACGAGAGACTTTTAAACGAACACCCTAGCATCTTTGAAAAGGTCAAAGCGTATCATGTTGCCTCCTATCTGGGCATTGCCCCACAAACATTGAGTAAACTTCGAAAAAATGAATCTAGGTGAATGACAGAGACCTTTAAAGCCGTTATACTGGTAGTAAAGGAGTTTATGATGTCTTATAAAAATATCTATTTGGTGTTAGCGATTTTAGGTTTTTTGATGCCATACAGTCTGTTTTTCCCTTGGTTACTAGCGCATGGTTTTGATTTTCCACACTTTTTTACCTTACTCTTTGCCAATCCCATTGGCGGTGCTTTTGGACTCGATGTCTTTGTCTCTGCTGTGGTGTTAATTTTCTTTATCACGGTAGAGGGTAAACGTATTGGTATGACTAGACGATGGATACCAATCTTGGGGACGTTGTTTGTTGGGGTCTCTTTTGGTTTGCCGCTGTTTTTGTATATGCGAGAGAGTATTTTAGGAGATTATCATAGATAAACAAGCTACAATATTGCTATTAAGATGATGTTAGGATAAAAATGCATAAAAAAGTATTAATCATCGGCAGTGGTGATCTTGGGATGGGTGTAGCAAATAGCTTGATAGAAGAGGGACATGAAGTCTCAGTTTTAAAGAGAACTCCACCTATAAAGAAAGAAAAATTACTCTATATCAAAGCAGACATGACAGATCATAAAACTTTACAGGATATGGTTGTAGATTTTGATCATGTACTCTTAGTCGTCGCCCCTGATAGTCGTAGTGAAGAGGCATATGTTTCGCTATTTGATACAGGGGTGACAAATATCTTGCAACTTTTTGCAGATAAAAACCCTAAAGCCTCTTTTTTGTTTGTCTCCTCAACCGCTGTCTATGCACAAGCTAAAGGGGAATTAGTAGATGAAAAGAGTCTTACCAATCCTATAAACTACCGAGGTAAAATCCTGCTAAAGGCAGAAAATAGGATCTTAGCACATAATCAAAAAAACTGTGTTGTACGTTTTTCAGGAATCTACGGACAAGGTAGAAACCACATCGTAGAGAAACTCAAAAAGGGTGAACCTATACAGTCTACACCTCCATACTATACCAATCGTATCCATAGAGAAGATTGTATCAGAGTGCTTCTGTTTTTGCTTAAAAAACAGTTTGATGATGTGTTAAGCCATAATCTCTATCTAGCCACAGATCATGATAGTTTGTCTATGTATGACCTCGCTCTACATCTTGCCAAACACTATGATCTAAAAGCCCCTCAGAAGGCTATTTTAAAAGAGGATGCTTCACAAAACAAAAAGCTGAGTAATCAAAGGCTTTTAGAGGAAGGATATGTTTTTAAGTATCCTCGCTACAGCTTACGATAATATTGACTCTTGGGGTCACTACGCAGATGAGAAGAGATATAGTCCCAATCACCAGAGTCAATCACATGCGTGATATGTTTTTTATGCTTTTCAATACTTTCCCAAGTTTCGATAAACCTGATCGTATATTTGTCATCATGGACTTGGAAGACCTCTACGTCTCTACAACCATCCACTTTAGGTAGATTTTTTTTGACATCTTGTATAAGTGCCATAAAGCTCTCTAACTTCTCTTCTTTTACATGAAATGTGATCATTAACTCTACAGCCATCTTATCTTCTTGTTCTGTTTTAGCAAAACCTTGAACGGTTGAAAATAACAATACATACGCTAAACTTTTTTTAAATAGTACTCTTCTTTGCATCACTGCTCCTTGATTTAAAAGATACAAAAAAGTATAGTGTAGATTAAAAGCAATGTGAATGGAAGATTATCTGATTTTCTGGTATTATTTATAATGTTTTGGACTATACTATGTCACTCTTTAACTTTCTTCCACCCGTAATTTCAAATCCATTTCCTTCATAAAATCTCAAACTCCTATCAAATTCAGGCAGTGGTGGGGTAGTCACTTCTAACCTCTTCCACTTTTTTTGCTTGGCAAATGCCTTTGCTTCGCTAAGGAGTAGTTCACCTATCTGTTTTGAACGATATGTTGGACGTATATAGAGTTCAGGAATCGTACCGTAAGCACCCTCAGCATAGAGTGCGTAACTCTCATACATGGAGATAAATCCTATAGGCTTCTTTGTTTCAAGATCAGTGGCGATAAAGACAAAGTAGAGGTTTTTAGAGAATAGCTCGGTTGCTTTTTGTGTACTCTCTTTTTGGTCAAAATGAAACACTTTGCTATCGATCTTATCCATGATCTCATGTAAGAGTTCACCTGTCATGGTGGATAAGATAGCAGCATCTCTCTCTGTAGCTTGTTTGATCTCGATATGCTCTGTCATGTATGCCCCTACTGTTAAACTTTAGTGTAAAGATTTTACCATTTTTTTGAGATTTCAAGTAGTCTCAAGAGGTCATACATGATGACCTCTTAGGTTATTTTGTTTTGATTTTTTTGATGATTGCTTTGGCAAGTGCTTCACTTGATTGTGGATTTTGTCCTGTGATGAGATTTCCATCGACGATGACATGGTTTGACCAGTTTGGTTGGGCGACAAAAGAGGCTCCTTGCTCTTTTAGTTTACTCTCTAGTAAAAATGGCATCTTTTCGGTAAACCCTGCTGCTTTCTCCTCATCATTGGTAAAGCTTGTGACTTTTTTACCCTCTACCAGATAGGTACCATCTTTTAGTTTGACATCAACCAGTGCTGCGGGACCATGACAGACTGCGGATACTACTTTTTGTGCCTCTGCAAATGCGGCTAAGGTTGTTTTGACTTGCTTGTCTTCTGCAAGATCAAACATCGTACCATGACCACCAGGCATATAGACAGCGGCATATCTGTTCACATCGATCTTCTTGAGTGGTGTTGCGTTTTCAAGTGCGTTGATTGCCTCTTTCCACTCTGGTTTTTGTGCCTCAAGGCTTCGTGGGTCGATGGGTACTTTACCCCCGTTGATGGTGGCAACGGTGATCGCATAACCCTCTTTTTGAAACTGCATATAAGGCAGGGCAAACTCTTCAAGCCAAACGCCTGTCTGTTCTCCGTTTTTCATGTGCGTTGCACCTGTGACGAGAATCAAAATCGCAATAATTGTCTCCATACTATTCCCCTTGTGTAAAAGATTTACAAGATCTTGTATTAATGTCCGGACAATGTAATTATATAGGAGTTTTTAGCATTATGTCAAATTATATTTATAATAGTTTTATATAAAAATATTTATAGATATTCTTGGATCAATCTTTTAACTTTGAAACGTATTTAAAAAAGATTTGACTAGTAGACTCTCACTATGCACTTTTTTATAGACAAAATAGAGCCTGTTGGTGATAGGCTTTTGGGGTTTGTCCACTAAAGCAATCCTCTCTTCCTTTAGTGCATTTTCACAAATATAGTCAGGCAGTACACTCAACCCCACACCTGCCTCAACACTTTTTAAAATAGTATGCAGATTTGGGCTGATGAGTATCGGTGCGATGGAGGGTTTGACCTGAAAGGTGTTAAGAAAATATTTTCGGATGATAGAGAGTTTAGCATCATAGCTGATCCAGTTTTGTTTCATCAACCAATGCTTTGAGGGTGTTTTGGGAACCTGCATCTCTTTAGGTGCTACGACATAAAATGACTCTGTGAAGATATCTACATGTATCGTGCCATGCATCGTGATCTTATGGGTGGCAATCATCGCATCGATCTTTGCCTTTTCAAACTTCCTTGCTAACTCTGCAGTGGTGCCAAATACAATCGATAGACGAAAAGGAAACTTTTGGAGTTTATCAATCAATTTATCATGATAATACTCTAGAGGTACCCCAATGGTAAAAAGAGTCTGTTTTTTATCCTCCAAAGTAAACGCTTGGCTGACATGATCGATCCAGTCAAAAGAGTCAGATATCTTGGTATAGAGCTCATGCCCAGCATCACTGGGTACCATACGTCTAGGGGTGCGTTCAAAAAGCTTCACTTTGAGGCTCTTTTCTAAACTAGCCAACTGTTGACTAGCCGCTGGTTGGGTGATATCCACAGCGATGGCAGCTTTGGAGATCGTGCCTTCACGATAGATTGCGATAAAAGTGCGATACAACTCTAAATTAATCATAAATATTTTTATACCTTTGTATTAATAATATAATTTGACATTATATCATGTTCTCATGTATACTTTTAGCATATTTAAAACTATAAAGGAGTCATGATGACTGTACGTATCGTAGCACTGTTTTTGTTTCTAACGCAATTTTTATCTGCACATGAACTGTTTATCAAAGAGGTCGTAGATCATACCCCTTATCTCAAAGAGTTGCGTGTGAAATCTATTGGAGATTTACGCTTGATTAAAAGCAATGCACTCAATCAAAGTATGCGCTACTCTCAAATAAAAGCCGATGATGTTTATGGTATCGGTATGCCAAAGGGGCTTAATAGCGAATTGTTGATCAGTGCGGGAGATCTCTATGAAGGGAAGTTTGAAAAGCATCACTACCATGCCAAAAAGCTTGGAGATGAAGATAGAGAGATCGCATTTTTAGCCTATACCAATGTGAAAAAATGGAGATCGGTTAAGATGCCAGAAAATGTTGTCAATTTTAAACAGTTAGAGGAGACCTTGCCTCTACTTGCTAAAACAGCAGGAGTTGATACCGATGTACCGTTCCCATTTGTCCTCAAAGCTAAAGTGGTCATACTGCAGTGGTTTATCGTCAATGGTATGGGAAGTGCTCAACCTGATTATCTCAGCAGTTTTTTACGAAATCGTTATATCGGTGGGTTAGAAGATATACAGATTGAAGGGGTAGGATTTTACGCGCATCAACATAAAGGGATACTCTCTGCACCTACTTCAAGTATGCATATCCATTTTCGTACCCTTCATGAGCCTCTGTTTATCGGACATATTGATAACTATATGATTTTAGAGAAAGGCTCTGAGGTGCTGTTTCCTGTGGAGTAGAAAGGCTTAGCTTATGTGTTGATCTGTTCGTCTGATTTTCACAAACAAAACCAACGCCACAACAAACGTCATAACCCCTACAAATAAAAAGAGCTTTTGAATCCCATACCATTTGACGATGGGTTCAAAGAGTAGGGGAGAGGAGAACTGACCTATAAAAAAGCTTGAAGTGAGCATCCCTGCTGCTTTTGCTCTTTTGGCTGCGGAGACTTTGGAGAGAAACCACGCATTGATATTGACCAGTAGCAGACCAAATGCGATTCCGATAAACATCGTACTATAGTAAAGATCAAAAATCTTTTCTGCCTGAGAGAGTAGAAACAGTCCTATACTAAAAAGTAAAAAAGTGAGACTAAAGATCTGTAAGTAACTGAGCTTTTGTTTGATCTTGGCATACTGCATAGAGGTGAGTGCATTAAATACCATCGCTGTGGAGATGACAAAACCAATCGTTTTAGGTTCTCCTCCTAAAGTATCTACGATGAAATAAGGCAGTTGCGTTGGCATCATATAAAAGATCACCATTGCAAAAAATGCCGTGATATAAACAGGGTAGAGTTTGGTTTCAACCGTGATCTCCATCTCTATATGACGCTCTATCTTTGGCTCATAGAGTGACTTATAAAGCAGTGGCAAAAAGAGTAACGGCACAAAGTAGATCACAAAAGGGTAAGACCAGTGTAGTTGTGCCAACAGTCCACCTGTAGTGATAAATAAAATACCACCAAAAGCCACTGCCATCCCTTGCCATGACATAAACTTATGACGCGCTTTTTCATCAAAATAGTCCCCAATCAGTGCGGTAGAACTGGTCATGATAAGTGCAACTGCGATACCCAGTAACGCACGACCGACCAAGATCCAGTAGAAGTTCTCTAGATAAAACCCCGAACTCCCACCAATGACAAAAAGTATTATCCCGATATAGAGCGGTTTGAGTCTGCCAAACTTATCGACGATATGTCCGGCAAAAGGAGCAAAGAGTGCGATGATGATAGAGGGGATGATGAGCATCATCTTTGAGAGAAATTCGATATGGGGAATCTCAGAAAATGTCTTACTTATCAGTGGCAAAGAAGAGACTACCGTGATGCCTGACATGACAGTCAGTGTAGCGATCAAGAGTAGAGATATCTGTATGTTTTTAGCTACAGTGATTGACATAGTGACCTTTATATTGCTATTTATAATCGTAAGTATAAGTGAATAAAATTATGTTTTGGCTGTAGTCGTAAAAAAATGTCTCTACAGCCAAAATGTAAAACCCTTCTAGTCGCCTCATGTGTGCTGTTTTTGTGTTAAACTTTTGACAACCAAGGAGAATATCTTGGTATTGATCCACCGAGGTGTGAGACGGGTAGAGAGTGCGATGATCTTGTTCATCAATCCTGCCGTATGTGTTCTTTTGTAAGTGCCTAACATCCATAATCCACACTTTGCTACACGTTTTGGTGATAGTGCCCCAAACATACTTTTAGTGCGTGAACGTGACTGAAACCCTGACTTGATAGAGCCAGGGGTGAGGGCGATGACATGTACACCATGTGCTCTTAGCTCTTCACCTAACCCTTCAGCAAGAACAAGATTATGGGCTTTGGTTGCATTGTAGTGTGCCCAACCTGCCGCACCGCCAAGTGCCATAATCGATGAGACAAAGATGATCCCACCTTTTTTGCGTGCTTTCATCTCTTTGCTAAAGTGAAGTGCTAGTTGCATCGGTGCTTTGACATTGACCTCTAAAAGGGCGATCTCTTCTTCCATAGAGTGCTCAGTAAATTCCCCACTAAGCGCATAACCTGCACAGTTGGCAAGCAGTCCTACTTCAAGTCCATCACAGGTATCGATCACTGTTTTGACAGCATCTGGCTGTGCAAAATCGAGAGTAATGACTCTGGTCTCTACCTGATACTTTTCATTGATCTCTTGAGCGACTGTTTCTAGTGATGTTTTCTCTCTTGCGACTAAAATCGTATGGATCCCTTTGCTAGCGACCTCTCTTGCCATCTCTCTTCCCACGCCTGAACTCGCACCTGTGATGAGTGCCCATGGCCCATAATTTTCTACATTTATTTTCTTCATGATTTCTCCTTCTTTTTTAATACCATGCCCGTATTGCATCTGCAATTTCTTGGGGTGCATCTTCTTGGACAAAGTGTCCAGCCTCTTTTAACAGTATGGTCTTATGGTTGGTAAAGAGAGTTTCAAACCTTTGTCGTTCAGGTGTTTGAAATGCAAAGTCTTCCTCTCCCCAGACGATAAGTGCTGGTTTGTCTGCTAAGGTAGGCAACCCTTTGTAGATCTCTTGTAAAAAAGGTTTTGCACCTCGAAGCTGAGCAGGGAAGATGTGGGTCTGTTGGCGATCTTCTCTATTTTCAAAAGGGGCATGATACATCGCTAGGATATCCTCACTAAGCGTTTTTGAAACCCCTTTGAACATAAAAAACCGCACAATTCCGTTGCATCCCCATGAGATAAACTCTCCAAAGTAACCTCCCATAAGCAGACTAAACCCCTTTTGTCCCAGACGTTCAAGCGGCCATGCCCAAGTGTTGGCGATGACAAATCCTTTGAATCGATCAGGGGAGTTGAGTGCGAGTGAAAAACCGATAGGCCCACCCCAATCTTGCACCATCATAGTGATCTCTTTGAGGTCGAGTTTTTTCACAAACTCCTGCATCGATTTGGCGTGTGATGCTGCACTAAAGTCATAATCTTTGGGTGCGGTAGAGAGTCCAAATCCTGGATAATCAGGGGCGATGAGTCTAAAGTCACTTTTAAGCGCTTTGATGATGTCCCGGTAGAGAAAAGACCAGGTAGGGTTACCATGTAAGAGTAACAACAGGGGTCCTTTACCCTCATCAACATAGTGTATCTTTGCCCCATTCTCAAGTGTGAGATAGTGTGATTTGTAGGGGAAGAGATTTTTATCTACGCTAAATTTCTCTTTTGTCTCTGCGTGTAGTGTCACTGTTATGAAGCAGATGAACACGACTATTTTATAGATGATTTGCATCATTTCTCCTTTATGTGTATATACACATTTTACTTTAAAAAAATAGCTTTTTAACTATTTATGATTTTAAGTGTGTTATCTAACACACCATTTAACGCCTCCCAGTTCTCTTTGCCTAGTTTGGTATATAGCGCATCTTGTGCCTCCTTCCATTTTTCATAACCTTTTTTATAGCTCTCTTCTCCCGCTTTAGTGAGTGAGATGATACGTTGACGTCTGTCCTCACTCTCTTTGATATAGACCCTATCATCACGGATGAGGGGTTTGAGGTTTCGGTTGATGGTAGTACGGTCGATCTGTGTTGCACTAGAGAGGTTGTTGATATTTGCCTCTTCTAGGAGTTTGATCGCGGTCATCATGGCATACTGTACGGGAGTGAGACCTGTCTCTTTGAGTGCTTTGGTGTAGTGGTTGGTGATATAGCGAGAAACCATACGTGTTTTGTTAAACATACAGTGCTCTGCAACTTCATAGTGACACTCCATAAATTCTCCTTTATGTGTATATGCACATAGTAGCATGTTTTTCTCACTGTTGTCAAGGGTAGGGTAGAGATAAAATAATAGAAGGAGGGGTGATAGGTCCTATCTACTTAGATGGCAATAGTATTGCGATTGAGGGTAAGTACTTGTAGACCTGTGAGGGGAGCTACGATGATGGCGACACTTCCCATACAGAGGGTTTGGACGCTTTATAGTGAGGTGGGAGATGCTTTTGTTTTGGTGTTAGTTTTGTTTTTGGGTGTAAAAACTTTACGTGATGAAATTTCATCTTAGGACTTAAACATCCACGCCATCCCAAAACTCATCAAAGTCAAGGTTTGTCATTCCATTGTCAGTTTCTAACTTTTGGGCCATTACTTTTTTATGTGCATTTTCAAAGTATGCAGTGAGTGCTTCATGTAAGATAGTGTTGGTATCTTTGTTGAGCAGTTGGCTGTATGCTTGTAGCTCTTCCACAATTTGGGGTGTAAGTTCAAATTTTAGTTGGTTTTCCATTGTGTGTACTTTCATGTGATTTTTTGAGATGAAAAACATCTTCAAATGATTTTCCAGATTTTACTTGATTAAACATCGTAAAGAGATGTTTTTTAGGGTATTGGTTGAGTATTTGTGTGATGAGTGCTTTGGAGATTTGATAATGTTTGATTACAGTATTACGATCTGCTGCGGAAAATTGATGTTGTGATAGTGCTTTGACTTTATTGATCTCTTGTTCTGTGATAGAGGCAAGATCAATCGTATATTTTTGACGGTAGTCTACTTGCATGACTATGCCCTCATCTATCCATGTGGGAAGTTTTAGCATATAGGTGAGGTATCCTAAACGATTGGCAATCTCAGCATGGAGGAGTTCATGTGCAATGATATCGATATTGTCTCCTTTAGGACCAATAATGACATATTGATTCCAAGGGAGGGTATAGGTGACGCCAAAAGGATTTCCTCCATACTGCTTGGTTGTTGGATTTGATTTTGTAAAGATAATAATAGGTTGTGCTGTATATGTTCCAAATTTTTGGGCAATACGTTCTTTTGCATTTTCAACCAAAGACTGAAGTTTGGTATGTGTATCTTTTGGAATATTGTTTTCTACATAACAGGTTGTTGACAGCTTAGTAAAGTCACTATAGTTGACTGTCATGATTTTGATAATATTTCCATAAAAGAGTGAAATACCAAAAGTACTGATCAATATAAAGAGTAATAGGACTCTTTTGGCACTCTTCATATATAACC
>JAHZKW010000029.1 GCA_022600175.1 Campylobacterota bacterium | reverse complement strand
TGGGGGGGGTTGTTGCTTTAGTGTCGAGATTTTATTATTATAGGTGATACTAATAGAGTAGGGTGAGTCATTTGGTTTGATTTGATAGGTAAACGTTTCTGTCGAGGAGGTAGTTGACTTTTTACTTTGGTCAGTTTTTACAGTTTGATACAGTTTTATCTCTTCACCAATACTCAGACTTCTTTTGAGTTGAGGGTTTAGTTTTTTAATTGCTTCAAGTTTGATATTGAAATGTTTACTGATCTTAAAAAGGGTATCTCCCTCTTTGATTGTATACGAAGAGGTTGGTAAGGGTAAAGGGCTTTTTTTAGATGCTTTGTTCTTTTTGGGAGGTACACTCAGGGGTTTTTCAATTGTACTATTCTGTTCAACCTCTGCAAGTGTCGGCAAGACCACATCTGTTTTATGATGCTCTTTTGTCTGTTTAGTCATAGGAATATTGTTACCGATAAGTGTAAGCTCTTCTCCAATACTGAGACTTTTTTTGAGTTGAGGGTTTAATCTCTTGATGGCTGAGAGTTTATTGTTAAAACGTTTACTTATTAAAAAGAGGGTATCTCCCTCTTTGACTTTATAGGTAAAACGACCAATTGCGATATTCTCATGATTGTTTTTGAGTTCTTTGATATGTTCTTCTGGAAGATAGACATGATAGGCTTTTTTAGAAGCAGGGAGTTTAGCACGTAAGAGATGAGGATTACAAGTTTTGATTCTATCTAGTGAAATTCCCACTTTTTGTGCGATAGTGCTTAGCTTTACGCCACCATTAAAAAAGACTTCGATTAGTTTTGAGTTGGTACAGTTACCAAAAAGATGATCTGCATTGTTTTTGATAATAATATTGTCATCATAAGCTAAGAGTGCAGCGATGATAATACGTCTCATATAGTCTCTGGTTTCAGCAGGTAGATATTTTTTATCATCATTGATCAGCGTTGCAAGATCATCCGTACCTATTGTTTTCAAGACACGTGCAAGTTTGGTCTCTCCACAGTTATAGGCAAGTGCGGCAAGGTACCATTTACCAAAACGATTATGAAGATATTGAAGATATTTGATAGCTGCTTTAGTTGATTTGATAGGATCAAGACGTTCATCAATGTTTCTGGTGATCTCTAAATCAAACTTTTTGGCCGTTGCAGGCATAAGCTGCCAAAGTCCTGCTGCATTTTTATGTGATCTTACATCAGCAAGAAATTTAGATTCTACCATTGCCATATAGAGAAAAGTATCAGGGATTTCAGCTTCTCCAAGTAGTTCATGGAGATTTGGCATAAAAATACTACCTTTTTTTAATGTTTTGAGAAAATAGATAGTTTTGAGTTGATCAATATTATTTTTCATACTGATATATTTTTCATCTTGTAAAAAGGAGGCATTGATGTTAAGTGAGTTTAAGATACGAATCTCATCTAGTTTGTTGAGTTTGAGTGTACTTTTTTGTGCCAAAAGTGGACTCAGACTCACTTGTAAAAAAATCAATGTTAAAAAGAGAAGTTTTTTCATTACTAGATTAAGAGACTTTCTCAAATGCTTTGAAGAGCATTTGTGTATTTTTCTCAAGGATACCTTCAATCGTCTGCTCTGGTATCTCTAATAGCTGTGAAATTTTACTCAGTACTAAAGTGGTGTAGTAGGGTTCATTTCTTTTGCCTCGATGTGGGTGTGGTGTGAGGTAAGGGCCATCTGTTTCAAGTACGATTTTTTCAAGTGGAATTTTAGGCAATATCTCGACTAGTTTTTTTGCATTTTTAAAAGTTAAAACACCACCAATTCCATAATAAAATCCATGTTGATCTAAATCTAAAAGAATATCACTAGCATTATAACAGTGTAATACCCCTCCTACTTTTTTAGCGTCATGTGTGATGAGAATTTCTCTACTATCAAATGAAGCATCACGAATATGTACGATAAGTGGTTTTTGTAGTTTGATTGCCAGTGCAATCTGTTTGATGAAAACCTCTTTTTGAATACGCTTCTCTTCTTTTTTTTCACTTTCATCTTCTGGTAATCGAAAATAGTCTAGTCCACACTCACCTACTGCGATACACTTTGGATGTGCTGCAAAACGCTCTAGGTAGTCAATATTCAAATCTCTTGCATGATACGGGTGTACCCCAACACTAAAAAAAATATTTTCATACTTTTCACAAATTTCAATGGCGCGTGGTAGATCTTTAGGATCTGCTCCAGGTATCAATGCACCTTTGACATTATGTGACTGCGCTCTTTGGATTACCTCTTCAAGATCTTCAACATAACTTTTATCATCTAAATGAATATGGGTATCGATAATCATAAAACTTTTAACACCTTTAAGTAGTTTTCAAGACAGAGTGTCGGGTGGTAGAGGGTAGTCATGATCTCTCTATTCTTCTGGGTTAACTCATCAACAAGGTGATGACTTCCTTCATTAAAGGTGGTGGCATTTTCAAAGTTTTCATAATCATCTATGAAAAGTTCCATCTTTTTCTCTTTTTGAGAACGTTCATAACAGTAGACATGGTTTTTTACATAGAGTGAAGGGTAGAGTATACTATAATCTCCAGACCCTGGTAAGATCATGCTACTTTGTGAGAGTGTGAGTAACATCGCTTTTTGTTCATCACTTAGCAGGCTTTCAGGTAGTAGATAGTCAAACTGTTTATCTTCAAGAAATTCGATTAACATCTCTTTATCGATGAGTGTAGAAGAGACTGGATCAAAAATAAATGTTGTCTCTCTTAGTTGTTTTGCTGAGAGTTTGAGTAAATCTTTAATAAATCGTTTCTGCATCGAGATATCTGAACCTAGGTCACAATAGACGATATGTTTGCTCTCTGAAAGATTAAGGTAGTGTTTAAACTTTTCAATTGTATCATCTTTCACACTATCAATCACACCAAAAAGGTGATTCTCATCTCTCGTGATCAGTGTTTTTTCATCATAACCATAGTGTGTCTCAAAAGTATCTAATTGGCTTTGGCTCTCAAAAAGTAGACAGTGTGCATGTTCAAATAGCTTGGAGATATGTCTATTTTGTTCACTAAAGTTCGGCTCTACTGTTATGAAATAACTTTTTGCTAGCTTTTTAATGTGATCAAGATAAGGGGCACAAAGTGAGGTTGCTTTATAGAGATTGACACTATCATAGCGTGGGAGTGTTTCAAAAAGTTTTTTATATTTCTGTGCAAGTGCTAGCGTCTGTAGTGTGCCTGATTTTTCTAAAAATCCAAGCCCACTCTCAACCTCTATCACCTCTTTTTCCCAGTTTTTATAGAGTGTAAGCTTAGGAAGCACTAAACACTCAGTCTCTATACCCTCAGTAGTGAGTGCATCTAGTCTATGCTTAAGATGAAGATCGATTTTATCACATATAAAAAGTAATTTCATGCAAACCTTTATGAGTAGTAGAGAAAGGTTATCTAAACGCTTTCTCTAAAAATGGAACCACTTGTTTTTTACGGCTCAATACACCGTCAAGCCACATTTTCGAATCTTCTGCACTCTTTTGAAATGCTGATTCGATCTTACTGCTCTCATCACTTGCGATGAGAAGCTCTGAACCTTCTTTCATGATATCTGTTAAAAGTAAAAGTACACTGTGTCTTTCTCCTTCTGTTTTGAGTGCTTGGATATCTGTTAAAAGTTCCTCTTTGATTGTATCAAAGATAGCAAGATCCACAACTTCAAGTTGACCGATACCTACTTTAGTACCACTCATGTTAAAGTCTTTAAAGTCTCTCATCACTAGATCTCTGATTGGTGTACCTTCGACTGCTGATTTTACTTTAAACATCTCCATACCAAGATCTTTAGGATTTTCAATACCTGCTATAGCGGCAAGCTCTTTGACAGCTTTTGTATCTGCTTTGGTACATGTAGGTGATTTAAATATCACTGTGTCACTTAAAATAGCACACATCATAATCCCTGCAATA
Source organism: Campylobacterota bacterium (assembly GCA_022600175.1). Lineage (GTDB taxonomy): Bacteria > Campylobacterota > Campylobacteria > Campylobacterales > QNZT01 > SZUA-1433. Next base: position 5,187 of record JAHZKW010000029.1, on the reverse strand, counting down.
TCCTTTGGAATTTCAACATCATAAAAGTCATACATCTCTTTTACAATCGTATTTGAACACCCTACAGGTCTAATCCATGCTTCAAGTGGTGTAGAAGTAGTCAAGTCTCCAAGTTTATGATGATCAACAACACCCACTACATTAGCATCTAATATATCATCTGGGCATAGTGCTAAATCTGTAGTATCAGTGATAAATGTATCTTCACCTGCATAAATTGTTTTTGTCACTGGTGCTTCAAAACCAAACTTTTCTAAGATAAAAGCAGTTTCAGGGTTGATCTCACCTTGTTTGCAAGCCACAGCTTCGATGCCAAGTGCATTTTTAAGATGTGCTACAGCAATAGCTGAGCAGATAGAGTCTGAATCAGGGATTTTGTGTCCAGTGATATAGAGTGCCATATAAATATTCCTATTTGTGTAAAATTTTCGCGTATTGTAGCAAAAGTTGGGCGATTTTCAAAAAAGAGGCTAGATTATTTTGAAAAGAGCTTTAATGCCTCTTTTTGATCAAACTTTTTAGGGTAAAGTCGTGTTAGGATTTCAAACTCTTTTTTAATCAACTCTCTTTTATCGGTTTTTGCATTTGAGATCATTGTAAAGTAGTGTGTTGCTTTTTGTTGTTCTTGTGTTAATAGATATGCTTCTGCAAGATAAGAGGCTGCATAGGTATCTTTTACTTTTAAGGCTTTTTCTCCTGATTTGATGGCTGCTGTAAAATCTCCACCAAGAATATAAAACCAAGAAGCTCTTGCAAAGTTATTGCCTTCTCCATACTTTTAGCAAATGCCATACAACTTGATTGTTTTGATTTGTCTGCACGTTGTTCAACGTAGACAGTACACCGTAGATACTCTTTATTGACTGCGGTAGTATCACAGTGTGTGGGTGTCTGAGCAAAACTATTATCAAGTAGTAGCAGGAGTGTGATAATGACTTTTTGCATGTTATTCCTCTAAAAGACTTTTGGCAAACTGGATCGCTTCAGGGGTGATCTCATCTCCACTGATCATACGAGAAAGCTCACCAATACGCGCTTCATTGTTTAAAAGTGGGGTTATTTGACTGATACCAGCTTCTTTATGTACTAAAAAGTGTTGTTCTGCTTTGGAGGAGAGTTGTGGCTGGTGACTGATCGCAAAGATTTGATAGCTTTGTGCTAATAGTTGTAGTACTTTTGCGATACTTTCAGACTCTTTTCCACTTAAGTTTGCATCTATTTCATCAAGGATGAGTACACCACCACTACTTTGAATAAATTCACTCGCTGCAGCAAGTTGTGCAAGTCGGATTCTATTCAGCTCCCCTGAGCTGACTTTATTGATGGTGGTATCTCTGAGTGTCACAGTGATTTGGTCATAGCCCATGGGGTGCAGTGTAGATTTCTCTTGGCTAAAGGTGATATTTTCTAAATAGAGTAGATTGAGATAGTACTCAACACGATTAGAGAGTATTTGTAATGCTGAGGCTCTCTGTTTCGATACTCTCTTTGCAAGGGTATCAACTTCTTTGCTTAGTAAAGAGACTTTTTTTTGTAGTTCATCTTTTTCAAAAGCGATATTTTCATAGCGTGAAAGTTCTATTTTCTTTTGTGTTAGGTAGTCAAGTGCTCCCTCAATCGACCCATATTTATTTTTCAAAGATGAGAGTTTTTCAAGTCTATCAAGCATCGTATCGATATCAAGGTCACCGAGTTCATTAAGGCGTTCGACGGCATTTTCAAAAGTAACACGTAATTCATTGAAGGATTCATCAAAGAAACTACTTTCAATTTCTAAGAGTGATAGGGCATCGATAACCTTAGTCTCATATTCAAAGATAGTAGAGGCATTTTGGATTGCTATTTCAATTTTCTCTTTTTTAGAGAGCTCTTTTTTCTGTACCATCAATGCTTCGTACTCATCAACCTTTGGATCTATCTCTTCAATTTTAGCGATTTCAAAAGTAGCAAACTCTTTGAGGTCGGTGATCTTTTTCTCTTCCTCTTCTATTTGATTCAGTGCTTTTGTATTAGTTTGGAGTGCATCATAGTTGGTATAAAACTTCTCTAAAAGGGAGGTGTACTTTTTATCACTTTTAGTGATGATCGCATCAAGTAGTGTCAAAAGTGCTTCATTTTCAAACTCTTTAAATTCTCTAAGTGTGAGGTAGTTGATAAACTCTGCCCCGATATGTTTCATATTTTTTTTTGAAACTTGTTGGTTATTGATAAAGTAGCGTGCACTTTTCTCTTTAGCATATTTGAAGATATTGGGTTCATCTTCCTCAATGCCCCATGCGTCAAGATTGATTTTCCTATTGAAGCTGGCTTCAATCACTTTGGCATCACACTCTTTGAGTCCAAAAAGTGTTAAAAGTGCCTCCATTAAGATAGATTTACCTGCACCACTAGGACCTGTAAATATGATGAGGTTTTTCTCAAACTCTAAATCAATCTCTTGAAAACTCAAGTGCTCTTTGAGATAAAAACGTTCAATCATTCACTACCCCAATGGAGTTTTTGTTTGAGTACTTTAAAGTAGTTACGGTCACTTCTATGGATCATTTTGATACCTCGTTGTGCGATACTGATTTGAATGGCGCTGAAAAACTTGAGATTATAAGTGTCTTGTCCATCTACGACGATAATAGTTTCATCTTCACTAGAGAACTCTACTTCAAAATCAGCTGGTAGTACGATAGGACGTTCTGTCAAAGAGTGTGGACAGATAGGGGTCAAGATCAGTGCTTCAGTGAGAGGGAAGATGATAGGACCACCTGCTGAGAGATTATATGCAGTGGATCCTGTGGGTGTAGAGATGATAAGCCCATCACCATAGTAGGTATTGAGATGGTGTTTTGGCATTACTGCTCGTTTGGATGAAGCATAAGCATCAAGTTTGATCATCCCTTCAATTGTTGGACGAGAGAGTACAATATCATTAAAAGCAATGAGCTTTTTATCCCCGACAGGAGAGAGGAGTTTCACCTCTAATACCATACGATAGTCTATACGATAATCATTTTTGAAGATTTTATCGATGAACTCTTCAAGTTCATCAAGGTTGATATCTGTTAAAAAACCTAAATTACCAGCATTGATACCGAGCAAAGGTTTATGGTGATGATAGCTCTTTCGACTTAAAGAGAGGAGTGTACCATCTCCTCCGATAGAGATCAGAATATCGCTTTTTTCAAACATCTCCTCTATAGGTATCCCTTTAATTCCTAGAAGTTTTGCACTATCTTCTTCGACTAAAAGTGTCGCACCATACTGTTCAAGTGCATCTTTAAGTCTTTGATAGTGTGGATAAAGATGTGTAGATCTTGGTCTGATGACCAATCCTATAGTATGAATATGTCTAGGTTTCTCGATATCATGTGTTATATGCATAGCGATATTTTACTGTTTTTAACTTAGGGCTGTACTAGAGATAGGTAGCCAATGTCTCAAATTGCCACCCCTTTTTTTTAAGACCTTTGATCAGTGCGCGTAGACTCTCTTTTCCGTTGAACTTATCACGAAATGAAAAATCATGCATTAAGAGGACAAATTTTCCACTTTGTTTGGTACGACCACGTTCATAGATACGCTCAATATTGGCGACCATTTTTTTCGCACTATGATAGACTTGTCCATTTTTAGGGTTATAAGACCATTGATAATCCCATCCAAAGAGAAGATAACCTCTATCCCATAGTGCATCATATTTAGGTTTTTCATTATATTTTTCTGGAATCCCTGGATCATCAACACAGATAGAGGGGAGTCTAAAGACGTTTCTGCCAGCAAGCCTGCAGTAGGGGGTTTGATGTTTGGGGTCATTCGTGTAGAGGATAGTATCCATTTTCGCAACATCCTCAAGGACTCTCTTTTTATCACTATAAAAGTGTTTGTACCGTCCATCTGCATGAGAGTAAGTATGGTTTGCAACCATCACAAGCGGTTCATCTAGTGCACGTTGAAATATTTTTTTTCGAAATTTACTCTTTTGGATATGTTTGCCAACCATAAACATGGTCGCTTGAACAGACTCTTCTTGCAGTACTGTGATGATATTGTCACTCCCTAAGAGAGGGCCATCATCAAAGGTGAGATACATGATCTTCTCATGTTGCTTTTTTTGCGCTTTGACTTTTGGCTTTTTTATAATAGTTTGAAGTTTTAAGGGTGCAGGTTCAAGTGAAATGGTAGGAATTTGATAATCTGTTTCAGGATCACCATGGTAAATTTGTGTTGTACCATCCTCTTTGATAATTGTCCACATGGCATAGATAGAACTTGGTAAAAAGATAAATACAGTAAATAGTAAAAAAATAAGTTTTAATTTAAAATATTTGATAGTCATCCCTTGTAAGTGTATAGCATTTTTTGCACTAACATTATAAACAGTTTTGTCTCAAGAAGACATTAGTACACTTTAGATACAATGTCCAAATTTTAAAAATAACGTATTAAAGTAATAATTAGGAAAACATGTGAGAAGTAACTACTGTGGTGAGTTAAATGAGAGTGATATTGGTAAAGAGGTAACGCTTTGCGGATGGGCAAATAGTTATAGAGATCATGGAGGAGTCATTTTTATTGATCTTCGTGATAAGAGTGGATTAGTACAGTTAGTTTGTGATCCAGCAGATAGCCAGAGTGCACATGATGAAGCAGAATCAGTACGTGATGAATTTGTTTTGATTGCAAACGGAAAGGTTAGAGCAAGAGGCGAGGGGTTGGAAAACCCGAATATGGTAACAGGTAAGATCGAAATAGTGGTTGAAACATTGACTATTGAGAGTAAGAGTGCACCACTTCCATTTGTCATCAATGATGAGAAAGTTGGTGAAGAGACACTACTTAATTATCGTTATCTTGATCTTAGAAAAAAGAAATCTTACGAGACGTTTCGTCTGCGTTCAAAAGCAACTATCGCAGCACGTAATGTACTCGATGCAAATGGTTTTTTAGAAGTTGAAACACCAATCTTGACAAAGTCAACGCCTGAAGGTGCACGTGATTATCTTGTACCTAGCCGTGTGCATGGTGGGGAGTTTTATGCACTTCCACAATCTCCGCAGCTCTTTAAGCAGCTTTTGATGGTAGCAGGATTTGATAAATACTTTCAAATTGCAAAATGTTTTAGAGATGAAGATCTTAGAGCAGACAGACAGCCGGAGTTTACCCAGATTGATATTGAGCTAAGTTTTGCAGGGCAGG
>JAHZKW010000028.1 GCA_022600175.1 Campylobacterota bacterium | reverse complement strand
GGACTATGTCATGGATAATCATTTTAATCAACTACTTTCAGAACGTGAAGAAATTTCAGTTAGATATGATTCAGAAACCGCTGCAATTTGGTGTTATTTTAATCCTAAAGTGAGACCTTGTTATACATTAAAAATGTTACAAGAAATCCGTGAACTTCAACTCTCTATTATTAGCTATTTTAGAGCAACAAATATGAAACCATTAACACCTATTAAATATTTTATTGTAGCTTCACAAACACCTGGAGTCTTTAATTATGGTGGAGACTTAAATCTCTTTTCTCAACTTATTGCTGAACAAAACTATGACAAACTTATTGAATATGGTAAACAGTGTATTGATATTGCCTACCTCAACCACCTTAACCTAAATCTACCTATAACAACTATTTCTTTAATGAATGGTGATGCACTGGGTGGTGGTTTTGAAGCAGCACTTTCAAGTAATATTATTATTGCAGAGGAAAATATAAAGTTAGGTTTTCCCGAAATTCGATTTAACTTGTTCCCAGGTATGGGAGCCTATAGTTTTTTAGCACGAGCCATAGGTATACAAAATACCGAAGAGATGATTACAACAGGAAAAATTTATGATGCCAAAACATTATACCAACAAGGGGCAATAACAATCTTAGCACGCCCAAATCATGCAGAACAAGAACTTACAAAATTTATTAAAACACACACCAAAGCTTTTAATGGTATGCAAGCAATAAAAAAAGCACGACATGTCTATGAACCAATAGAGTATTCCGAACTTTTTAATATTGTCAAAATCTGGGCTGATGCAGCATTAAAACTTGAAAAAAAAGATATCAAAATGATGCAAAAGCTAGTTCAAACACAAAGTCTTAAAACCTCTAAAATGACCAAGATTAGAACAAAACAAGATAGACGAATATCACATGAACCAACTTTATTTCCATTCATTGACAGACAGGGAAACATGATTACAACTGATAGAAGAAGGGGTATTGATCGTAGACTTTGCAGCTGATTAAAATATTTCTCTAAAAACTCTAAAGTTTTTTACCTTAAAAGCCGATATCTAGATGTAGTCATGAATCATTATAAAAGTACGTCAAAAATAGGTTTTACATTGAAATGAAAAAAGAAAATATTTTTTTAGATCTTCTTCGTAGAAGTAAGAAAAATGCAAATTTGTCACAAGCAGTTGCACGTTTTGCAATTGCAACATTTTTTCTACTGTTATCCATATTTCTCTATAAAAGCCCTGATCACGAATATATGCCACTTATTGCATCTATTTATTTTGTATACGCACACTTTTCACTCTATATAGAATATAAAATGCCAAAAAACAACATGAAAAGAAAAGTGTTAAACATGGTTGCCGATTTTGGGGCACAATCCTCATTTATCTATACCTCTGGTCTTGCAGCTGTTTTTGTTTACCCATTTATTTTATGGGTTATTATGGGAAATGGTCTACGTTTTGGGTCTAAATACCTTTATATTGCACTTGGAATAAGTATGACATTTTTTGGTTTAGCTACTAGCTTAAATGCTGATTGGCAAACGCATAAAGAGTTTCTTATCTCGATGACCTTAGGATTAGTAGTTTTAACTTTTTTCTACTCTACACTTATCAAAAAAATTCACACCCTAAATGCAACACTTGAAAATAAAGTTAAAGAGCGTACAGCACAACTAAAATATAGACTCTACCATGATCAACTCACTAAACTTAAAAATCGTACTGCACTACAATCAGATCTTAAAAAAGAACCATTTACAGCACTTTTTTTAATTGATATCGATAAATTTAGAAACTTTAACGACCTTTACGGAATGGAAGTAGGCAATACTATTTTACTCTCATGTGTAAAATATTTAAGTAACCTTTATGAAGAACAAGAAGAGGGAATCGAACTTTACCGTATCTATGGTGATGGCTTTGTTTTAAGAATCAAACATAACAAGAATGATGATTTAGCTAATCCACACGCACATAAGATTATCTCTCACCTTACCAAACAATCACACTTCTCTATGTTTTTACAAAAGATCAATGAAAAAATCAATATCGATTTTACAACTGTTGCTGTATACCAACAGGAAAATGCACTCGTAAAAGCTGATATGGGTCTCAAATATGCAAAAAAGATTAACAAACCTTATGTGGACTATCATAATGAGATGGATAGTACCAAAGAGATTGAAAATAACCTCTATTGGAAAAATGAGATCCAAGAAGCGATCAAAAATGATAATATCCTACCTGTTTTTCAACCCATCGTAGGAAGCCATGGAGAAATTATCAAATATGAAGCATTAATGCGTTTACAACAAGGTGATAAACTCATCTCCCCATTTTTCTTTTTAGATGTTGCCATTAAAACAAAACAGTATGAAAAACTCACCTCTATTATGATTGAAAAAAGTTTTACATTTATGGCAAAATTTGGAAAAGATTTCTCTATCAACCTCTCTTTTGTTGATATTAAAAATGAGTCATTGATTCGACACCTTATGCACAAGATACAAGAGTACCACATAGGTTCACAACTAATCATAGAAATTGTTGAAAGTGAAGATGTCGAAGATTTTATCATCGTACAAAACTTTGTTAAAAACATCAGAAAACTAGGTGTAAGAGTTGCCATAGATGACTTTGGATCAGGGTATTCAAACTACAATCATGTTTTACAAATCATGCCAGACTGTATCAAAATTGACGGCTCCTTGATTAAAAATATTGATCAAGATGATAATGCAAGTAAACTTGTAGAATCAATCATCTTTTTAGCAAAAAAACTAGAGATCACCACTATTGCGGAGTATGTACACTCTGAAGAGGTTTTTGACGTCTGTAAAAAATTAGGTATTGATGAATTTCAAGGTTTTTACTTCTCTGAGCCTCTTCCAATTGAAAAAATAGAAGAGACGACATTAGTCGCACTCTAATGATCCTATAAACCAGGGGCTTTCCACATTGATGTGGTAACACCACTATCTACCAATGCCAGTTGAGCAGCATATGCTTTTCTCCACTTCTCTCTAACCTCTTGATACTTTAAATGATTTTCTGCACTAGGCAAACATGATCTATCCCATGACACCAATGTTTTGGCTGCCGACGCAATACTCTCATATACCCCTGCCCCTACTCCAGCAGCGATAGCACAACCCAACGCTGTTGCCTCTTTGACTTCAGGAATTTTTACTTTTTTACCAGTAACATCTGCTAAAATTTGTGGCCATAAAAACCCTTTACTCGCACCCCCTGCAAAAATAATCGTATCTACCTCAATACCTGTAAATTTGATAATATTATCTAAGTTTTCTGCACTCACTATACAAGCATTCTCTTCTAGCGCACGAAACATTGACGCTTTGTTATATTTATGAGGATCTAAACCAAGATTTAGAAATGAAGGGCTTGCATGATACCATTTACCATACTTCATCACATCTGAAAAAATAGGTAATATCCCATAAGAGCCTATAGGTATATGTTCAGCCATACCTTCTAACACAGCATAAGGGTCTACACCCTTTTTTTCGGCAAAAAGCTTTTCACTCTCACACAGTGCATCACGAAACCAACGCATCACAAGCCCACTAAAAAAAGTAATACCCTCTGCTTGACACATATCAGGTATCACATGAGGATTGATACGTATACTCATGTCTTTAGGAGGTGTAGGTACTTTAATGTTGACAATCTGTTGCCAAAATGTACCACCTAAGATAGCCACCTCACCCTCTTCTACAACACCTAATCCTGCACTTCCAAGTTGTACATCGCCACCACCCATCACCACTTTAGTGTTAGGATCTAAACCACTCTCTTTATCTATCACCGTACCAATGACAGAACCGGTCTCATATGAGGGAGGAAATATATCTGATCGTATCCCTATCTTCTCTGCCATTTTAGGCTCCCACTCTCGTTTTAAAAGATCATAAATGCCTGCTGTTGCAGCATTAGAGGGATCACTTGCAATCACACCGCTAAGACGTGCCAATACCCAGTCACTGATCATTGATATTTTGGCTGCTTTTTCATAAATTTCTGGGCGATATTTCTTCACCCACAATAGTCTTGGCAATGCACCCAATGCAAATGTCTGTCCACTCGCTTGATAAAATAATGCTTCAATATCTGGAAATTTCTCTTTAAGCTCTTTGACTTCTGCATCAGCACGTGCATCAACATTTGCTACAGCCCATAATGCGTTACCTTCACTATCATAAAGCACAATACCCTCTCGCATACTTGTTGCACTAACTGCCAAGATATCTGCTGGATCCACCTCAGCAGTTGCCTTATGAATACATCTACACAAAAGTTGCCAATTCGCATCACAATCAAATCCCATAGAATTCTCAACCCCATCTTCAGAGATATGTGTCCACTCTTCTTGCCCTACAGCAATCTGTTTACCCTTAATATCAAAAAGTACAGCCCGACCACTACCTGTACCTGCATCAATGGCCAAAAGGTATTTATTCATCTCAAAACTCCTCATAAATCTTAATCATTATTTTAGCAAAAAATTTTATTTACTATTTGGTTTTTCTATTAAGTTTTTTTAACTTTTGACGATCTTATCTATAGCAAAGAAGGAGTTTTATTATGCAATCAATCAAAAAATCACGAAGCCATGTCAGTGATGAGTACAAAGTACTTTTTACACCACCCTATATTGCCCTTGAAATATTAGGTGTATCGATTTTCCTTTTAGGCATTATTAGGATTTTTTAACACTCTCCAACCTATCAGCATGCCCCCAAAATACTCTACCATGTTGATCACGCAAAATTGACTCAACTCTTTTTTGTGCCTCCAGTTTAGTCTCTTGATCAAAATAGATCATCATATTTCTACAAAAAATATAGTCAAACTTACCCAACCCAAAGAGCGCATCATCAAATAAATTGACAACCTCAAATTTAACAAGTTTTTTGACAACATCTGACAAATGAAAATATGTACCTTGTTGCCTAAAATAGATCTCTTGGACATTTGAAGGTACTTTATATAAACTTCTACTCGTATAAATAGCCTCTTTAGCACGGGAGATAACTTCAGCGTTAATATCAACACCCACAATTTCAAACTTCTCTTTAGGGATCCACGCTTCTAAAAGAGCCATAGCAATACTATAAGGCTCCTCTCCACTTGATGCAGGCATACAAAGGATACGTATCTTATCATCACGTTTTTTGATCATCTGAATTAACATCTCAACCTGGTAAAACTCTCTATAAAAGTACGTCTCGTTTATAGTGAGATAATCAACCAGCTCCTGCTGAAGATAGTGATCTTTTCGTACATTATCCAAAAAACTTTCAAAAGTGTAAAATCCTCGATCTTTGCAAAAATTCATCAGTTTTGTAGTTATCAATGCCTCTTTTTTTGAAAAGTCAATCCCTGTTAATTGTTTAAAATAGAGAAATAACGCTGAAGCATCCTTAAAATCTTCGTTCTGATCTTTATAGTTACTAACTTTATCACATCGTACATCTCTTTTCAAGAACTTAAACATCTGTAGATCCAAACTCCTTTACCTCATCACTAATCTAATCCAAAGACAACACTTCAATTTCACGATTCATATAAGCTATCCTTTTGAGCATTCCATAAACAATTGCACTCTTTTCACTCTCCGCAATACATTTTGCACCTAAGTATTGATCAATAACACACTTACCATTACAAACATATACTTTTGATATATCAATTTAGGTTTGAAAGAGTTCAAGCTGTGCATTTAATGATTCTGTCATGTTATTGAGATGTTCACTAGCCCCTGCAATCTCTTCAACGCTTCTTGCACTTGACGAGGAGATATCATTAATCTCTTTGATTTTAGTGACAATACTATCAACATTTTTACCTGTTTTTTCAAAGTCATCCACTGTTTTTTGTGTCGCATCCGTTGCATCATTGACAAGTGTAGTTGTCATCTCAATTTTAGACTCTACTTCATACGCTGTGATTGAAAGGGATTGAATATCATCTGAGTTTTTATTCATTTGATCACTAGTCTCAATAATGGATTGTACAATGATATTAATCGTTGCATTGATTTCAGTTAAAGACTTTTGTGTACGTTCAGCAAGCTGTCTTACCTCATCAGCAACTACCGCAAACCCTCTACCATGTGCACCAGCACGTGCAGCCTCAATCGCGGCATTGAGTGCCAATAAATTAGTTTGATCAGCAATATCTGAGATGACATTAAGTACACTTTTGACCTGTTCAGCATCACTAGAAAGTGTCTTCATCTTATCTGCTAACTCAACTTCCATTGATGCACTCTGCTGTACTTGACCTGTTAACCTTACAATCTCTTCTCTTGCACTATTGAGATTATGGCTTGCTTGTGCAATATCTTTTTTACTCTTTTGTGCACCTAACACAGCATCTTCTACTTTTTGCATGATATCTTGTGCTTGATGTGTCGTCTCTTGAATAATCTCCACAGAGTTCTCTACATTGTGTCCTACTTCAAGAGAAGTGGTAGAGAGTTGATGAGAAATTGAAGCATTTTCAGACGATGAACTTTTTGACTGTATAATCAAAGTTTTAAGTGCGGTAATCAAATCATTTGTACTCACAGCTATCTCTCTAATCTCTTTTGAAGCGTTAGTATCAATCTGTATCGTAAGATTTTTACTCTCAGCAATATTTTTCAAAGTGCCTTTAAATCTTTCAATTGGTGCGATAATACTTTTATTGACAATCAAAATTGCCACTAGTGCTACTAGTGCTAATACCCCTAAAGTCCACATGATCAAATCTCTTTGAATACTATTGGGAACCAGCATCACCTCTGCTTCATCAATTTCAGACATCAATGCCCAAGATATATTATTATTTACATTAATAGGCGTATAGGCTGAAAGTACAGGGTTATTATTATAATCCATCACAATTTTTGTTCCAGACTCCCCAGCCAATGCTGATTTTGTCGCCTCTGTATCCACACCCCCTTTTTCAGGGTTTGCAAATGAAGCAACCAAAGAGTGTCCCTCAGGATCTAAATAACTATCACTACGCATCAAATGATCAACACCTACTAAATAATCTTCTTGACTCGCACCATACCCTTCCCTAAAAGTCATAATATTATTAATCGCTTTATCACTCACTTGAAACACTAAAACTGATCTTATCTCCCCATCAATATAAATTGGTGTGCCAAGAAACATTGCAGGTTTATTATTACTTGGTCCATAAGGTTTCATATCTACAAAAGTTGTTTTTTTCGTCTCTTTTACTTTATTCCATACTTCAGCAAGTCCACTCTCTTTTAAAGGACCATGCATCAAATTGGCACCATGATCAGACTCTTTGGCAACAGAGTACATCACATGCCCATGACTTGCACAGATTACAAAAAGATCATAATAACCATAATCTTCAATATAGCTTTGAAAGAACGCTTCATGTACTTTAGTCTTCTCAACTACTAAGGGATCCGAAACACGATACGCTTCTGTATTGCCTACCTCTAATATATCTTGTATAGATTCTAAATCTTCAACAATACGTTTTAAATTATCACTTCTAGATAATATTTCAATATCATTGATACGGGATTGAAAAAAAGTTTCTAATTGGTGCTTTTTGATATCCCTTGATGTTGTTAACCGCTCATAGCCAGTTTTCATCAAGGCATTTGTACTGTCAGAAATAGCAATATACTGCGTTGTCAGAGCAACAGCAATAATAGAGATGACTAAAAGTGTAATAATCTGTATCTTTAAACTAAGCTTACTCATTTCATTTCCTTATAATTATTAACACAATATATTAATTTTATTTTTAGACTTAATATCTCCTAGATCGACAAGCTCAAAAAAATATTTATTATCGATTTTTTTATTAAAAAACCGCTATATTATGGGCATTTAGTTTAGTAAGGTTCATAATAGAGATGGATAAAAAAGTTAAATTTGAAGAATCAATAAAAAATATACTTACAATTATAGGAGAAGACCCTAATCGTGAAGGGCTTGTTAAAACCCCTGAACGTGTCTTTAAAGCATTTGAGTTTATGACAAAAGGGTATAAACAAGATCCAAAGATCATCTTAAACGAAGCACTCTTCCAGAGTTCAAACGATGAGATGGTTCTAATTAAAGATATTGAATTTTACTCTATGTGTGAACATCATTTACTCCCTATTATTGGTCGTGCACATGTCGCTTATATTCCTGATGGTAAAGTTGTGGGACTCTCTAAAATTCCACGAATGGTTGAAGTATTTGCTAGAAGACTTCAAATTCAAGAACAGATGACAGAACAAATTGCTGATGCTATCAAAGAGGTTATAGAACCAAAAGGGGTAGGTGTTGTAATCCAAGCAAGGCATATGTGTATGGAGATGAGAGGTGTTCAAAAAGTTAACTCTACTACGACAACCTCTGCACTGCGTGGTATGTTTATAGAAGATAAAACCCGTAGTGAATTTTTT
>JAHZKW010000027.1 GCA_022600175.1 Campylobacterota bacterium | reverse complement strand
TCTACTCTCCACCAAACAGACAGGTTATGTCAAAGGGAGTATGTATGTCAACAACATCTCCAATGAAGGTGGAAAAGTTGAAGGCTCTATTGGACAATATAAAGAGTTAATTGAGACAAATGAAACAGCCCAAAAACCTACACCAGTACCAAAGCCCCAAGATAATAAACAGGAGAGTGATGCCGCAGCTGAAGCTACTTTACGAAAGTAGTTTTACGCTTTATCCTGCTCAATGATCCAATCAAAAGAGTGAATACGTTTGCTAATCTCTTTATTGATACCATGGATCACAAATAAGATCAGTAGTAAAAATAAAATCCCTGCAATAGCACTATAAAGTGCTAATGACGGCGTGTGCTGTATATCTTGTGCAATTTTAGTCATCGCTTTTTGATCAATCTCTTGGAAGATTTCACTCTTCTTAGTGATCATCCCAAACCACGTCTCTAAATCGATATCAAAATTACCCTCTTTTGCGCTTTTCATCGCATCTTGACTAAAACTATAGGAGTCTTGAAAAACACGAAATGTATCTTCATCTTTATAGATTTTTGTCAATTCATGAGGCGCTAGATTCTCAAAAACATCAAGATAAGATTGCTCTTTTGCAATCAATGCAATCGTCTCATCAAAAGTCTCTGAGGTAAAGTTTTCACTCACAAAAGAGGCAGAAAGAATCGCCTTTTGTTTTGACGCGATCTCTTTGGCTTTAAGTAAAAAGTAATAAGCACTTAAATCTTTTGAGATAGTTCCAGCAGGTGATATCTCAGCATTGAATGCGATAATATGTAAAATAGGGATATTGATACTCTCATAATAGGCAATCATCTGCTCAAATGTAAGTTTATGTCTATCGATCTTACTTCTCACACCAACCAGCTTTTTTAGTACACTTTGAATCGTAGTAATATCTTCTTGGATCACTGTACCTTCATACCCTTTGACCAAAGTCTTAAAGTTTGAGACTTCTATATCGGTACGTTTGCGTTGTATATCAAGCTCTTCGACCAAAAGCTCTCCATGACTTTGAATATAAACAGCAGAGATACTTCGTTCATTTTGAACTTGATCCATCACTGTTGAGATTTGACTACTAAAAGAGATCAGATTTTCAACGGTTTTGAGTTTCGCACTATAGCGATACTCTTTATAGATATTTGCAAGGGTAAGCGATATGATCGCGACCAGTGAAAGCATCGCTAAAAGTTTAAGTCTCTGTTTTACATTCATGGTGACTCTTTTGTAATTTAATTTAATCGTTTGTTGTGAAATTTCATATTTTTTAGAAAAAATAGGGTCCGTAATCTCTAGCATATTCTTTAGATCATCATTGACCAGCTGATACCAAACCGTGACAATTGCCTTATCACTATCACCTAAGAGATCAAAGCGCAAAGTTCTTATCTCATTGGGTTTAAGACGTAGATCATCTTTGATACTTTTTGCCAAATAAGGGATAGTTTTTTTACCATGTTGGTCTGCAAAAGTCACATCAAGCACTTTAGAGAGACGATCAACAACGTTATCTCCTCTATGATAAACAACTTCCACGATCAAAGCCCGCCCACCATAACCTGTAGGTACTTTATGTGGTGTTTTATTTTTCAATGTAACTGTCAATGCTTTATCTTCTTGTTTGAGAGACATATCAAATGCACTTTTGGCAATATCGCTATTTCTCACCCCGGCAAAAAGATGCGATCTAATCTCTCTTTCAACTGTTAGTACACCCTCTTTTTTGATATGTGGAGCGATAATCCCTTTACGACGCTCACTCATGTGACAATCTGCACACTTTTTAGTACTGTTTGCCTCTTCATACTCTGCGCCTGTAGTATAGACAGGAAGTTTATATTTATTTTCTCCACCATAGTGGCATACAAAACAGAGCCTATTGACATTTTCATTAAAATGATCTCTTTTGACACTTTTGTGATAATTTGTACGCTCAGAGTCAAACGGTCCAACCATAACATGATTTGGACCCCACTCTACAGCATCAAAGCCTCTTTTTAATAGATCATGAGAGTGTGAAATCTTATCTGTATTATGACAAACAATGCAGTTAATCCCCTCTTTAAGATAACTTGTATTGAGTGCTTTTTTCACTTTTTTTGTATCTTTGTTTTCAACACCAAATGCTTTTGAAAGCAGAAAGTTTTTATTAACCTTTTTGACAGATATCCGAGGATTGTGACATTTTGCACACTCAACACTCAGTTTTTGCGTATCTTTATAAAGCTTTTTACTCATATACTCTAATGTCTTTTTATAGAGTATATTTTGTGAAGTATGTGATTTTGAATGCCAAGTCGTCTTCCAATCTCTGGCTTGTTCAGGATGACATGCAGCGCAGTATTTACTCTGTGCATATTTTTCATGAATCTGCGGACTTTGTGCAAAAAGAGATGTATATAAAAATAAAACTGTTAGAAAAACCCCGAATCTCAACTTAAAACCTCTACCTTTCAGACAAATATCTTTTGAGCAATATCGTCAAAAGAGAAGAAAAATAGAGGTTTTTATCTAAAAAATAGAATTAATTCTTTGGCCACTCACCTAAAGGCCAAGGTTTCTCTTCTGTATTAAATCCTATATAACTAACAATCTCTTTCGCAAACTCTGCTAACTCACCTGTAAACTTAAGCACTTTTTCATTGGGTGCGTCATAAATCCACGCATAGACAAACTGAAAAATCGCCGCAAAAAAGACGACCACAGAGACAAAACGTCCGATAATTGAAAAAAGGATCATATAGACCAACCGAACCAATGAAGGTTTTTGAGAATCTTGCATCATATACTCCTTTGTAAAAAGTTAAACATATTATAACATATTAGAGTAACGCAAAAGTAACAAAATTTATCAGATAAACTCATACTCTAGAGAAAAATCTATCTCAGGTGCAATTTTTTCCATCGCTGCCTCTATCTCTTGTAAGTATGCTAATCCTAAAGCATCCGAGTGAGAGAGAAAAACAAGTACTAAAGTCGCCTCTTTAGCATACTCACTAGAAACATCTAACAGTGAAAGATTAAACTTCTTCAACCGTGCTTTGATAGCATTTAAAAAAGCACGTCTACCTTTTAAACTCTCAACATAGGGAAGATCAAATGAGATAGTAACATGAATAATAGACACAAGACATCTTTATGATAATTTTTAGAAATTTAACAAAAAATTATTTATAGATAGATTTTATTTGAAGATACAGCCAGATAACTTACAACAATTTTATCATCCTGAATATCATACCCATCTTGATTAAGTAAAAATTTCTTGTCTATTAATTTTATATTATTTATTTTATGTAACATAAAAATCTGCCAACCTATAGTATTAGAGCTCATGTCTCCTCTCTCAACTTGATACCCACGTAAAACATCTTCACCCATGATAGAAAGCCCTAAAGTATAAGGTTCAATCACTAGGGAGACATTTTCATACTCAAAAGATAATAACTGACGATTACGGAGTG
>JAHZKW010000026.1 GCA_022600175.1 Campylobacterota bacterium | reverse complement strand
GAGAAGGGCTTAGCCCTGATAGAGTGATCAAAACTGGCAGTCCGATGTTTGAAGTAGTAAACTCTAAATTAGATGCGATCAATATTTCAGATGTTTTAGAGAAAATGGAGCTTCAAAGTGACAGATATTTTGTTGTATCAGCACATAGAGAGGAAAATATCAATTCTGATACGAATTTTTTTAAACTTGTTGAATCACTAAATGCTGTAGCCCAACAATATGATATGCCTGTTATTGTATCGACACATCCACGTACTAGAAATCGTATAGAGCAAACTGGTGTAAGCTTTGATAAAAGAGTCCAATTAATGAAGCCAATGGGATTTATTGATTATGTTAAATTACAAATAGAAGCAAAAGCAGTACTTTCTGATAGCGGTACAATATCTGAGGAGTCATCAATCCTTAATTTTCCAGCTCTTAATATCAGAGAGGCACATGAAAGACCTGAAGCTATGGAAGAGGCATCAGTGATGATGGTGGGGCTTTCAAAAGAGAGAATATTGCAAGGCTTAACAATTTTAGAAACTCAGAATAAACAAGATAGGTCGTTGAGGCAAGTTGGAGATTATTCTATGCCAAATGTTTCAGATAAAGTTCTACGTATAATAGTATCTTATACAGATTATATTAATAGAATCGTTTGGCAAAAAAATAAATAATTTATGTTAAACTTGCAAAAAAATTATACAGGTCTAATGTGAGTCAAAGAAAGAAATTACTTATAATTGCCGAAAACTTTTACCCTGAAGAGTTTAGAATCAACGATTTGGTAAATGAATTACAGGAAGGTAGTTTTGATGTTGCAGTGATAACACAAAACCCAACATATCCTTTTGCTAAAGTATATGATGGTTATAGTAATGCGTTGTATTCTAAAAGCTCATATAATGGTATTACTATCTATAGGGTTAAAGCTTTAACAGGTTATAACAAAAGTCTTTTCAAAAAAATTATGAAATATATGGTATTTGCTTTTTTGGGGAGTGTTGTAGCACTTTTTATAGCAAAACGTTTTGACCATATCTTCTCTTTTCATGTTGGGTCTTTAATTTCTACAATACCTGCAGCATTCTCATCGCGTATGTATAAGAAGCAATCAACAATTTGGACACAGGATATTTGGCCTGATACAGTTTATGCTTATGGGTTTAAAAAGACAAAGCTAAATGCATATTTTTTAGATAAATTTATCAAATATATTTATCATTCATTTGATAATATTTCAGTTTCTGGTCCAGGTTTTATCGAAAAGTTGAGGCCGTATGTGAAAGAAAGTCAGTATATTGATTATTTACCAAATTGGGCAGAAGAAAATAATATTATACACAGATCAGATTTCAATCTCTCAGATACAAAAAAAATACATTTTACTTTTACAGGTAATGTTGGAATGATGCAAAATTTAAAAAATATTGTACAGGCCTTTGGAAGTTTACCTGATGAATATGCAAGAAAATCTCAGCTTAATATTGTTGGAGATGGTTCCAATTTAGAGTTTTTAAAACAACTTGCTTTTGAAAATAATTATGAAAATATAAAATTTTGGGGAAGATATCCTTCTTCAGAAATGCCAAAATTTTATGCGGCGAGTGATTTTTTAGTAATTTCTTTGGTTGATCAACCAATTATGTCATTGGTAATACCTTTAAAGTTTCAATCATATCTTGCTGCCAGAAAACCAATTTTTGGTGCTATCAATGGTGAAATATGTGATTTAATTACTAATAATAATTTAGGGTATTGTTCAGGTCCAAATAATATGAAATCAATGATATCTAACTTTGTTAAATGTATCAATGCATCTAAAGAAGATATAGTTAATTTTACTAAAAATAGTGACAAGTTGTTGAATGACCAATTTAATAGGAAAAAAACAATTAGGAAGTTTGAAAATATTTTTTTAAAGAATAACTAATATTTTATTTATCCCAGTTTTCTTCCCAATCTCCAAAACATCCAACTCTGAATGACCCCACGCATCAATAAAAAGAGTATAAAACTTAGCCAATAAAGATGTAGCGAGTGGTAGGGTTGTACAAAGTAAAAAAGAGTGATAAAGAAGAGTAAAGCATATAGGACACTATCTCGCATTGATCTACTAGCTGTCATCCCTATAAATACACCATCCCAGATAAATGCACCAATCCCAGCAAATCCCATAACAACTGTCCACAAGAGATAAGGTTTTGTTGCTTCTATCAACTCTATCTTATCTGTATAAAGCGCAAGTATCCATTCTCCTCCAAAATAGTAAAAGAGTGCATAGAGTGAGGCTAATCCAAACCCCCAATAAAATGAATAGTATATCGCTTGGTTAAACTTCTCCCAGTTTTTGGCACCAAAGTATTTGCCTACAAGACTCTCTGTTGCATAAGCAAAACCATCTATTGCAAAAGAGATCCATGAAAGAAATTGCAGTAGTATGACAGTTATAGCAAGAGCCATTTCACCCTCTTTTGCACTCTGTGCATAAAAAAATGCAAAAGCAAATGTCAATGCTACGGTACGGATAAAGATATCTCTATTGATATTTAAAAATTTTGAGAGTTGTGCTCTGTCAAATATAGCTTTTAGTTTGATATTTACCAATTCTCTTTTATATCGATACAAGAAGAGAAATCCTAAAACAAGACCTGCATATTGAGCGATCAATGTTCCATAAGCCACACCATCAATACCAAGCTCTAATACATTGACAAAGTAGTAGCTAAAAAAGATATTGATCAGATTGATAAAGATAGTGAGTATCAGTGGTATGATTGCATTTTGTACGCCAAAAAACCAACCAAAAAGTACATAAAGTGCTAGTGTTGCAGGTGCGGCATAGATGCGTATATCAAAGTAAGCTTCTACCATCGGATAGTAACTATCTTCAACATTCATCGCATAAGCAATAAACCTAATAATCGGTTCTTGAAAGAGAATCAAGAGCAAAGAAATGATCAGTGATAAAAAAAGTGCGCGGGAGAGTGTATTGGTAAGCTTTTGAGGATCTTTTTTACCATAGGCTTGGGCAGTCATTCCTGTAGTACCCATACGTAAAAATCCAAAATTCCAATAGATCAGATTAAAAACCATTGCCGCAATCCCCACTGCTGCTAAATGCAGGGAAGACTGATGCCCCATAAGGGCTGTATCAACAGTAGAGAGAAGTGGGACTGAGATGTTACTCAGGATATTGGGTATCGCTAGCCTGAGTATTTCTCTATTCATTTATAGATGTTTCATATACCTTTTGTACAGCCCCTTTAAAGTAGATAAATCCATCAATGATAGAGAGTGTGAGTTCCTCTTTACTTGTTGGATAGACTTTGGCTTGTGTATCAACATTATCATCTAGATATGCGCCGTAAAAGCAAGCTGCCATACCTGTACCACAGGCAAGCGTTTCATCTTCTACACCTCTTTCATAGGTACGTACATGAACAGCTCTATTTTCACTATCTATCTTAGCAAAGTTTACATTGGCGTTGTATTTGTTTCGCATCTCTCTTGCAACCTCTTTAGAGTAAAGCTTGAGGTCATCGACAAATGTGACTAGATGGGGCACACCTGTATCAAATAGACGCCATTTAAAGCCCTCCTCTACAATGATATTGTCAAGGATCTTGGGTTCGGTGAGTTTGACTTCTGCTTGTTCATTTTCAACATTTGCTTCTATGACACCAGCAACAGTGAGAAATTTCATTTTTGTATCACATAGTTCATTGCTTACCGCATAGTGTGCAGCAGCACGAGAACCATTGCCACACATCTCTGCGTCGCTCCCATCTGAGTTATAAAACTCCCACTCAAAGTCATAGGAGTTGTGAGGTACTAGTACGATGAGACCATCGGCTCCTACTCCTGATTGCCTGTTGCAGAGAGTTTTTGCCAGTTCATGTCTAGGCTTTTTTAAAAAAGTATGGAAAATGACAAAGTCATTGCCACTTGCGTTGTATTTGGTTACTTGCATAGTTACTCTTTTTTGTTTTTTGATATTTTAGCGAAAAATGATGAACTTATTAATTACCCTTGGTTTAGTTGTATTATCAATGAAATAGACTATTTAAAAAAAGGGAGTTAGTGTGTAAAAACATACTTTGATAAGTTAGATCTATCAAAGTATGATATATAAAAATAGTCTATATGTCTTTCCCCAAAAGTTTACGATATAAAAAGTTTAGTGCAGGTGCTTCTAACCAGATACGGATATAGTAGCTCACTGTTAAAATCCCAAATATAGCAGCTAAACTGATTGCCCATCCAAAACTATAATGTGTTGCAAATTTAAAATCAACGATAGAGAGTATAGGCCCGTGAATAAGTAGCATGATATATTCTGCTTCTCCTAGTTTGACGAAGATATTGTGTGGAATCTCTTTGGCAAATTGTGCATAGTTGATCACAGCAACTGTAAGGATAAATGAGACAATACCAAAATTTAGTACCCGTGAGTTATAGAGATCATGTACACCTTGAGAGTGAATAGCGCCTACAGCAAATACTGCAATGATTGCAAAGAGTAAAAAGAGTTTGTATTGTTTGATACGATACCCTTTATGCAGTAGAAAAAATGCCGCCGCCCCAAAGGCAAACTCTAAGTTATGTGGGCTAAAGACTTTAAACCAAGCATCAGTGACTTCACCAAAAGGCTGTACACCAAAGATTACACGATCGATGAGATTGTAAAGTGAAATGGCTAAGACAAGATACCAAAGGTAGATAAACTTTTTATTGAGAATTGCCAATCCAAATAAGATCACAAAAAAGACAAGCTGTGTCAAAACCCAAGTGATAACTGCAATCCTCTCATGACCAAACCACATTGTAAATGTCTGCCACCACTCATCTGCACTGATATTTGCGATACTACTATGAATCTCAGGGTTGATGTTCCAGACGATAAAACCAGGGATCGCAATCAACGCGAGATAGACAAAAAAGATACGAGAGAGTGTATAAACCATATATTTTTTAAACCCCTCACCTTTTTCGATAAATTGCCAAGAAGTATAAAAAACAGTAAATCCCATCAATACAAAAAGAAGATCTTCACCCATTTCTCCAAAAGTAAAAAAGTTCCAGAAAAGATCTTGGTCTACGATATTATAGTGTTGTGTTGCATGATACACCATCAGAAGTGAAGCTAAAAATGTATATAAGATTTGTAGACTCACATAGGTTTGTGTTTTTCGTAAATCCATGCTTTTTATCCTTTATAAATAGTATATTTTTTAAAAAAATATGATTCTATCAGATTAATATAAAAAAATAATAAAATGTAAGAATATTACAGATACCATTTGCATTGGACATCATATTTGATGCAACATCTTATAAAAAAGGATCTGTGATGAAAGTTATTTTAAAGAAAAGTGATAAAGCTGAACCATTTTCATTTAGTTTTGTAGATGGTGAGAAGACAATTGTAAGAAGTGAAAATTACAAAGCAAAAGCAAATTGTGTCAATGGTATTGAGTCTGTGAAAAAGAACTCTCAAGAAGAGAGTAGGTATGAGTTAAACAGTGCAAAAGATGGAAGATTTTATTTTAATTTAAAAGCGGTTAATGGGCAAATCGTAGGGACGAGTCCGATGTTTAAAACAGAAAAAGAGAGATCAGCAGCAATCGCTACACTCAAATCAAAAGCACCATCAGCCAAAACGGAAGAGATTTAATGTTTTTTAATACTCTTCTACTATTAGATTAGATTAGATTAGATCTTGATATTGGGATATTTTTCTTTTATGTAGTCTACAAAGCGTTCTACTTCAGCTTGTAGGTGTTTTAGATTTTTAGTATTGTCGATGACAAATGAGGCTAATGCTTTTTTTGCATCGATATCCATCTGTGCATTGATACGACTTTGTGCTTCATCAGCTGTTAGCCCTTCTCTCTCTATCAATCTTGCGAGTTGCTGATCTTTGGTACAATAAACCATCGCAACTTCATCAATCTCATAATTTTTTGTTTCAAAAAAAAGTGGAATATCTACAATATAAGGTACTTCTTTACTTTCACAAAAAGCGGTATGTTGTTGAATCTCTGATTTGATAAGTGGATGAAGTAAGTTTTCGAGCTTTTGGCGTTCTTGTTTATCTGTAAAGACAAGGGAACCCAATTTTTTACGATCAACTTTGCTTTCTTTGATATAGGCATCACCAAACAGTGTAGCGATTTGAGCGCTCTGTTGATCAAGGATTTGATGTGCAACTTTATCTGCATCAATGATTTGAAATCCATAGAGTTGTAGCAGAGAACAAACGCTACTTTTACCAGTAGCGATTCCCCCTGTTAGTGCAATAGCGTTAGCAAAACTCAATTTTTAGCAATTCCTAATAACTCTTTTTTGACGTATGTTGGTACTGCAAATGCTGCTCTTTGTATGTCAGAGTTATAGTACTTGAGTCCCTCAATTAGATCTGCACGCTGTAAGATAATATCTGCTGTTGGATGATACTTTTTAGACGCTAGAATAAAGTTCCAGTTGATCCCAGGATAGCTTAGCATCTCATATCGGTATGGCATAGCAATACCAAAAACATTGCCTATCTTTTTCAAAATCTCTTTGTGCTCATCCATTGCAACAAACCAGCTTCCGCTTTGTACTGCCATCAAACCATCATCTTTAAGTACACGGTTTGCTTGTACATAAAACATTGCATCGAAAAGTCCATTGGCATGATCTTTGTTATCCGTAGAGTCTACTAAAATGATGTCATAACTTTTATCTTCACATCCTGATATAAAATCCACACCATCAGCAATAGTAAGATTAAATCGTGGGTTATCCCAAATGTCTTTATTCTCTTCAAAGTACTTTTTAGCAGTATTGACTACTTCTTCATCGATCTCTACCATATCAACGGTAAGATCAAGATGTCTAAGTACTTCTCTCGCTGTTCCACCATCACCACCACCGATGATCAATACACGACTTGGTTCTCTATGTGTACATACAGGCACATGTGCTAGCATCTCATGATAAGTAGATTCATCTTTTTGACTCATCATTGCATTTCCGTCAAGTACCATGATATTCCCCAATTCGGCACTTTTGTAAACTTCGATGTTTTGATATTTACTTTTTGTTTCAAAGATTTTTTCTTCAACTTTGAGGCTCTGTTTGATAAAGCCTTGTTCTTCTTCAAAATACATCTATTATTCCCCTATATTTTTGTGTAAACGATGATTCTACCATAAATTTTGTTAATAGATGTCTTTAGAATAGTTCTACTCTGGGTATAGTAAATAGTTTATAGAAATGTGCCCGAAATTTACTCATTAGTCATAATATGTGTAAATGATATTTTTGTCAAATATGAAGAGAGAATGCGAACTTGGGATTGGGAAGAGTTAGAAGAGTAGTACCAATAATTTTACTTCATTTACCGATCTGTTATCGTTTAATGTTATACTCGAACAAAATTAAAGGAGTCAGGTATGAAGTATCAAGTTGTTGAATCTATTGTTATTAATGCATCACTAGAGTCTGTGAAAGAGCAAGTTTTTGATCTTCGAGAGTGGCAAAACTGGTCTCCTTGGCTCTGTTTAGAAGAGGATGCAATTATGAGTAACCATAAAGAAGGTGTGCATCTTGAAGATTATCTCTCATGGCAAGGAGATGTGATAGGTGTGGGTGAGATGGAAGTTACCTCACGTACATCAGATACACTCACTTGTCAACTACAATTTCTAAAACCATGGAAGTCTAAAGCATTTTCAACGATTACACTAAGTGAAAAAGAAGAGACTACAGAAGTAACTTGGTCAATGAATGCAAATCTTCCTTTTTATCTCTTCTTTATGAAAGCAATGATGAAAGCATTTATCTCTAAAGATTATAAACGTGGTCTGTTTAGACTTAAAAACTTTGTAGAGCTTGGTGAAATACCTGCAAAGCTTCAGTTTGTCAAAGAAGTTATGCAACATGAAAGCTTCTATTTCATTGGTAAACAAAACACCTGTTTTTATAAAGATATCGAATCAAGTATGGTGAAAGATTACGAATATGTTGCAAATATTTTAGGTGACGAGATTAACAATGCTAGAGCAATTTGTCTCTACAATAAGGTTGATATGGTTAAAGATTGGTTTGATTATAGTGTAGGATTTGCATTTGTATCAAAGCCTAGTATTGAAACAGGTGATTTACAAGTGACTGATTATCCTTCACATAAAGCACTTCAAGTTAATTTAGAAGGTAGTTATGACTTTTTGTCAGATGCGTGGACAGGTATCATGATGCACCAACGTGCTAGAAAGTTAAAGATACTCAAAAAAGTACCACCTTATGAGGTATATGTGACTGATCCTAGAGTGGTGAAAGATCCAAAACAGTTTATTACAGAGGTGATTGTACCTGTGAAAGGTTAAATGTTATTATAAATTGACTTCCCCTATTTTGGTTTTTTAAGGTCAGAATTCCTCCCATCTCTTTTTCAATGATGGTTTTAGCGATATAAAGTCCGATACCGTCACTTCTCTCTTTTGTACTAAAATAGGGTTCAAAAATCTTTGCTTGATATCTTTTCTCTACGCCTCCTGCATTATCACTAATAGTGACAGTTGGTTTATCTATATTGATCTTTATAGAGGGATTTTGAATCTCTCGTGCGATGAGTGCATCTCTTGCATTGTTGATGATGTTGAGTATCACCTGTTCAAACTCATTTTTATTGCCGTAAAATGTAAATGTCTGTGATGCAGTGATTGTGATGTTGATATTTGCATTTTTTAAAGCGTGGTAGGTGATTGCTTTGGCATTTTCACAAGTATGCGCAATATCATAGCGCTCTTTATGTTTTGAGGGATTATAAAAGTTACGGAAATCATCAATGGTCTTTGACATATAGCGTAGTTGTGTGTTTGCTTCTTCAAGTTTATTTTCAATTACTTTAGGATCGTTACTATTTTTTTTGATATTCATAAAGATATAGGAGAGGTGCGTTAGCGGTTGTCTCCACTGGTGTGCAATACTTGCAACCATCTCGCCCATACTTGCAAGTCTGGATTGTTGTAGTAGTAAGCTTTGTTGTGCCTCTTTTTCCTCTTGTAAAAGTTTGATCTTATAGGTGAGTGCTAAAGAGAGTAGAATGGATTCGATAGAAAATGCAATATGTAAAAAGGGGAAATCACTTTTGATAATACTCCCTAGTCCTGAATAGACAAGTACAGCGGTGATAATGACTAGATTCCAGCCAATATAAAAGAGATAGTAAGCTCTATTTTTCTCTTTTATGAGTCGAAAAGATTCAGAAACTACCAACCAAATAGGTACAAAGATAGGAATAAATCCTGTGATAATATTTTGAGAGGTGATAAGAACTATAGGGATATCTAAAAGTGCTAGATAGATAACAATAGAGATGATCTGATCAAGTTTTTTAATTTGATTTGTATGGAGAAATTCTCGAATAAAAAGCATCGAAAAAAGTAAAATCATCAAATGTGTGAGTGCATGTAGACGAAAACTCTCTATCCCATAGATAGCGTGAAAAGGTGAGATAAAAAGACTCTCTAGGGTGATTAGGAAAAAGAGTACAGAGAGTTGTCCTAATGCATAGTATAGATATTGTCTCTCTTTACTATAGATATAGATAGAGAGGT
>JAHZKW010000025.1 GCA_022600175.1 Campylobacterota bacterium | reverse complement strand
CATGTATGTTCATATATTCTCCTTTTGTATAATTTTTTTCATCAGAAAAATTGCTAAAAAATTCTTCTCGCAAAATGCGAAATTGTATAAGTCTTAACTTAAGTGAAAACTTTTTTAAGCATTTTTTACGCTTCTCACAGAAAACTAAGCTTTTGGGGCAATCATCTCTTCTGGCTTAACATATTTATCAAACTCTTCTGAAGTCAATAGTCCTAAATTAATCGCTTCTTCTTTTAAAGTAGTGCCATTAGTATGTGCAGTTTTTGCAATTTTCGCTGCATTTTCATAACCAATATGTGGATTTAATGCAGTTACTAACATCAATGAGTTATGTAAGAAGTTATCAATATTCTCAATATTTGGCTCTATCCCTACAGCTGCATTATCGTTAAATGAGATAATACAATCTGTCATAAGTCGTACAGATTGTAAAAAGTTATACGCAATAACAGGTTTAAAAACATTGAGTTCAAAATTACCTTGACTTGCTGCAATACCAATAGCTGTATCATTCCCCATTACCTGACATGTCACCATTGTTACTGCTTCACTCTGTGTAGGATTAACTTTACCAGGCATGATAGAACTCCCTGGCTCATTTGCAGGAATTTCAATTTCACCAATACCACATCTTGGACCTGAAGCCAACCATCTAACATCATTAGCTATTTTCATCATATCTGCAGAGAGTGCCTTAATAGCACCATGTGTAAAGACTAAAGCATCATGAGAAGTAAGTGCGTGGAATTTATTTGGTGCGGTAATAAAATCATGTCCTGTTAATTCACTAAGTTTTTTTGCTACTCTCTCTCCAAGTTCAGGATGAGCATTGAGCCCAGTACCTACAGCTGTACCACCAAGTGCCAGTTCACGTACGGCATCAAGCGAATCAATGACCATTTTGTGTGATTTTTTAAGCATTTCAGACCAACCGCTGATCTCTTGACCAAGCGTTAACGGTGTTGCATCTTGTAGATGTGTTCTACCAATCTTTACAATCGTATCAAATTTTGCAGACTTTTCATCAAGTGTGTTTTTAAGTTTCTCAATTGCTGGAAGTAGCTGCTCTTCTACTGCAATGATTGCCGCAACATGAAGGGCTGTTGGATAGGTATCATTTGAACTTTGTGATTTATTGACGTCATCATTTGGGTGTACCAATTTCTCTACTCTAAAATCTCCTCCCAAAATCTCCGTTGCACGATTGGCTAACACTTCATTGTTATTCATATTCGATTGTGTACCTGAACCTGTCTGCCATACAACCAAAGGATAGTTTCCATCAAGCTTACCAGCCAACATGTCGTCAGCTGCTTGTGCTATAGCATCAGCTTTATTAGCATCAAGATTCCCAAGATCTTTGTTGACTAAAGCGACTGCTTTTTTAAGGTATGAAAAACCTCTTGTAATTTCATACGGCATTGTCTCTTCACCAATTTTAAAGTTTTGGATACTTCGTTGTGTTTGTGCAGCCCAATAAGCATCTTTGGGAACTCGCATCTCCCCCATTGTATCTTTTTCTATTCTAAATTCCATTCCTATTCCTCAAAAAACTTATTTTCATAAAGTACATCTATCAAAGATTGTACAGACGCAACTGAATTTTTAAACCATGCAATCTGTTCATCGTTGAGATTGATCTCATCTACAATTTTTTCAACACCATTTGCACCAATCATCGCTGGTACACCACTCACAACATTTTTATATCCAAACTCACCATCTAAATAGACAGCACATGAGTGAATCTGTTTTGTATCTTTTAGTATCGCTTCAACCATTAAAGCAGCAGACTTAGCGGGCGCATAATAAGCAGATCCCGTTTTAAGTAATCCAACAATTTCCGCACCACCATTTTTCGTCTTCTCAACCACTTCAGCAATCTCAGCAGGAGTTAAAAGATCCGAAATAGGTACACCTGCAACGGTGGTAAATTTTGGAAGTGGAACCATAGCATCACCATGTCCACCCATCACAGATGCTCTAATCTGCCCTGCACCAAATTGGAGTTTTTCATAGATAAAGTGCGCCATACGTGCACTATCTAATATTCCTGCCATCCCCATAACACGCTCCCGTGGAAAACCACTCTCTTTTAAAGCAACATAGGTCATAACATCTAGTGGGTTTGCAACCGTAATTATGATTGCGTCAGGGGCATACTTTACAACATCTTTAACAATTTTTCTTGAGATCGCAGCATTATTGACCAGAAGATCATCACGACTCATACCTGGTGTTCTAGGAGCACCTGCAGTGATAACAACAATATCACTACCAGCAATATCTTCAGGTTTTTCAGCAGCTCTTACAACAGTATGTTGTCTAGCAGCATTAGCAGCTTGAGACATGTCAAGCGCTTTTCCCTTAGCTATATCTATATCACGTCCACGAAGTACCACCTCATGACATAAACCATTCATAGCTAAAATAAAAGCTACAGTCGAACCAACATTACCTGTACCAGCAACAGTGACTTTTTTACTCTTTCTCATGTTATCGCTCCAACTATTTTTTATGTTTTCAATCTGAATAAGAGACCTGTGAGAATAAAGATTGTGAAAAAATCACAATCTTTATATTCTAATAACGTAATTATATAGCGTCAATAATGCTATTAAGTGTTGCAGATGGTCTCATCGCAGCTTCCGCTTTAGCGTCATCTGGATTAAAGTAACCACCAACATCTTGAGCCTTACCTTCAACAGCCATAAGCTCAGACATAATTTGTTCTTCTTTAGCAGTTAACGCTTCAGCTACAGGAGCAAATTTCGCTGCTAATTCTGCATTATCAGATTTTGCAAGTGCATTTGCCCAGTATTGTGCCACATAGAAGTGAGATGCTTTATTATCTGGCTGACCTACTTTTCTTCCTGGAGCTTTGTTGTTATCAAGATAACCTTGATTCGCAGCATCAAGCCCAGCAGTCATAGCAGTTAGTTTGTCATTAGCGTTCTTTTGATTGATCATTCTTAATGACTCCGCAAGTGCCAAGAACTCACCAAGAGAATCCCATCTTAAGTGACCTGTCTCATTGAACTGATCAACGTGCTTAGGAGCAGAACCACCAGCACCCGTTTCAAATAGACCACCACCAGCAATAAGTGGAACGATAGAAAGCATTTTTGCTGAAGTACCAAGCTCTAAAATAGGGTACATATCAGTTAAGTGATCTCTTAATACGTTACCAGTTGCAGCGATAGTATTTTTACCTTCTCTAACACGTGCATTTGTAAAACGTGTAGCATCAGTCACTTTCATAAATTGAATATCTAAACCATCTGTATCATGATCTTTAAGATACTCGTTTACTTTTTTAAGAAGTTCCGCATCATGCGCTCTGTTCTCATCTAACCAGAATATAGCAGGAATACCTTCGATTCTTGTTCTTTCAACAGTTAAACGTACCCAGTCTCTAATTGGAATATCTTTAGTACGTGCTAGTCTCCAGATGTCACCAGCTTCACACTCAAAGCTCATAAGCTCCCCATCTTCACCTGTTACAGTCACTGTACCAGCTTCAGCTAATTCAAATGTAGTTGGGTGAGAACCATACTCTTCTGCTTTTTGTGCCATAAGACCGATATTTTGCATTGCACCCATAGTAGATACATCATATTGACCATTTTTAACACAATCAGCAACCATCTCTTCGTGGAACATTGCATATGTAGAATCTGGAACAACAGCAACAGTTTCAAGGGCGTCACCATTTCTATCCCATTGTTTACCACCTTCACGAACAACAACTGGCATAGAAGCATCAATAATAACATCGTTAGATGCATTAAAGTTTGTTGTACCTTTATCAGAATCAACCATTGCAATCTTAGGAGCATCAGCATCTACAACTGCTTGGAAAGCTGCTTTGATTTCAGCTTCTTGAGCATGACCAGCGATTTTCTTCTCTAAATCACTCATACCCATGTTAGGATTAACACCTAACGCTTTGAACGTATCAGCATACTTAGCGAATACATCTTCAAAAAAGATTTCAAAACCATGACCAAACATAATTGGATCAGAGATTTTCATCATTGTTGCTTTAAGGTGTAGTGACCAGATAAGACCTTTGTCTTTAGCATCTTGAATTGTTTGCTTATAAAATGCTCTTAAAGCAGAAATTGACATAAAAGTACCATCAAGAACTTCTCCAGCAAGTACATCAATAGATGTTAACTCTTTACCGTTAAGTGCGATAGTCACTTTTTGATCTTTTGCAGATGTTACTGATTTTTCATGTGCAAAAAAGTCACCTTTTCCACCCATATGGGCTACATATGCTTTTGAGTCTTCAGCAAATGGCTTAAGTCTGTGTGGGTTTTTCTGAGCAAAATTCTTAACTGCTACAGCTGCACGTCTGTCTGAGTTACCCTCTCTAAGAACTGGGTTAACCGCTGAACCTAAACATACACTATATTTTGCTTGAATCTCTTCTTCTTCAGCATTTGCAGGGTTTTCTGGATAGTTAGGGATATCGTGACCTTGGCTTTGAAGCTCAGCAATACAATCTTTAAGCTGACCAACAGACGCAGAGATGTTTGGAAGTTTAATAATATTTCCATCTTCTTGAAGTACCACTTCACCTAGTTTTGATAATTCATCTTCAGCTAGACCTTGACTCGCTAACACACGACCTGCTAGTGATATATCACTAAGCACTACTTCTACACCTGCTTCTTTTGTAAAAGCATTAACGATTGGTAGTAGTGAATAAGTTGCTAAAGCTGGAGCCTCATCAATTTTTGACCAAATAATTTTTGCCATGTTCTGTCCTCATATTTTTGAAATTTGTAAGAATAATATTATCTTTTATAATGTTTATCTTTCATAAAAAAATGAGGAGTGTTACTAAAAGTAACTATTAAAAGTGGCTTGTGTTACTTTATTTCACACTATTGGATCGCTTTATTGCTTGTAGATGCTTTTTATAGCTATTTGAGAAGTAATGTTTTCCATTTTTTTCTCTTACAAAGTAGAGATAATTCACATCACTTGGATGAATAGCTGCCATAATTGCCTCTTTGGTAACAGCACAAATTGGGTGAGGTGGTAATCCATGATGCTTATACGTATTATAAATAGAATCATCTTCTCTAATCATCTTTGCAGTCACTTTTTTATGTGATTGATATTTGTAATTTAATGTACCATCCATCTGTAATGGCATATTAATTTTAAGACGATTATAGATGACCGCTGATACCAATGGAAATTCATCTTTTCCTGCAGCTTCTTTAGTAATAATAGAAGCCATAGTAATATACTTTTTAAACCATTTCTCGGTGTCAAAAGAGACTAATGCCTCTTTTGCATACAAACGATGAGATTTTA
Organism: Campylobacterota bacterium; assembly: GCA_022600175.1. Taxonomy (GTDB): domain Bacteria; phylum Campylobacterota; class Campylobacteria; order Campylobacterales; family QNZT01; genus SZUA-1433. The sequence goes on along the minus strand of JAHZKW010000025.1, from coordinate 29,346 downwards.
ATGAGCTCTCTAACAAATGTTCTATTAAACTCACTTCATCAATTCCAATTGGTACACTATAAGTATCTGCTAAAATAACGCCATCAGAAAATGGTGCAATCTTTTGATAATGGTTTAAAAGTTTTGTTTGATTAAGATCTAATTTTCCAGAAATTTGTGCAAAAAAGATCTCTTTTGTCTCCCCAGGGATTAAAGTGATTTCTCTAACAGCAGCTTTGGAGTGTGTAATTTTGTAATAAAACTCTGAGCGTGTCATTGACTGGGCACCTAAATCAATCCAACCTGCTTGTGGATAACCATAATACTTTAGAAGATAATAATCAAAAAACTGCATCTCTATACCCTCTCTGGTTAAATAGTGTATCACAGATTTAGTTGACCCTTTAGGGATAAAAAGTACTTTTGAAGTTTTAACGGAAGTATCTAAATGATTTTGTATGTAGCTATATAAAGCACCCACAGAAATAAGAATTACGAGAATAAGAATCAGAAAATATTTAAGAATTTTTTTAATCATAAGTATCATTATACCCTGTTAACATTACAGGGTATAATAGTGTCGTCTTTATTCAACCATTGCCGAAAGATCGTCTTTACTCACTTTATGGAAATTGAGATATTTATAAACATCATCTGTCATTTCAGGTGTGATTTTATCTGCAACAATATCTAAGTACTCAGCAGCAGTTGGAATCTTACCTTTGAGTGCAACCACAGCAGCAAGTTCAGCAGAACCTAAATAAACCTGAGAACCTTTACCCAGTCTGTTATCAAAGTTTCTTGTACTTGTAGAGAATACCCATGCATTTTGCTTAACTGCTGCTTGGTTACCCATACATAGTGAACACCCTGGTGGCTCAATTCTCGCACCCGCCATGCCAAATACTGAATAATAACCCTCTTCGGTCAATGTCTTCTCATCCATTTTCGTTGGAGGACATATCCATAGTTTTGTATCTACTTGACCTTCACCTCTAAGTACTTCTGCATTTGCTCTAAAAAGACCGATATTTGTCATACAAGAACCAACAAATACTTCATCAACTTCAGTTCTTAAACCTGCTGCATGTACTTCTGAAAGTGTTTTAACATCATCTGGATCATTTGGACAAGCAACAATCGGCTCTTTAATCTCTGACATGTTGATCTCAATCACCGCTGCATACTCAGCATCAGCATCAGCATCAGCTTCCATCAATACTGGATTAGCAACCCAGTCTCTCATCTTTTGTGCACGTCTCTCTAACGTTGCTTTATCTTCATACCCTTGTGCAATCAACTCTTCAATAAGAGCGATGTTAGACTCTAAGTACTCAATCACTGGCTCTTTGTCAAGTTTTACTGTACACGCAGCTGCTGAACGCTCTGCTGATGCATCTGAAAGCTCAAATGCTTGCTCACACTTCAACGTTTCAAGACCTTCAATCTCTAAAACACGTCCAGAGAAGATATTTTTCTTACCCGCTTTCTCTACTGTTAAAAGACCATCTTTAATCGCTTGATGAGGAATCGCATTTACCATATCTCTCAGTGTAATACCTGGTTGCATCTCACCTGTAAATCTTACAAGTACAGACTCTGGCATCGTAAGAGGCATCATACCTGTAACACCTGCAAAAGCAACAAGACCAGAACCAGCTGGGAATGAGATACCTATTGGAAATCTTGTGTGTGAATCGGCACCTGTACCAACAGTATCTGGCATACACATTCTATTTAACCATGAGTGAATAACACCATCACCCGGACGAAGTGTAAAACCTTTTCTCTCAGTCATAAACTGTGGAAGTGTATGGTGAAGCTTGATATCTGCTGGTTTTGGATAAGCTGATGTGTGACAGAATGATTGAAGAACAAAGTCAGCACCAAAACTTAATGCTGCAAGATCTTTAATCTCGTCTCTTGTCATACCACCTGTTGTATCTTGAGAACCAACTGTGGTACATACTGGCTCACAATACATACCTGGTTTTACACCTTCAAGTCCACAAGCGCCACCTACCATTTTTTGCGCTAATGTATATCCTTTACCATTATCATCTGGCTGTGCTGGAGCCATAAAGATATCTCCTGCGTCCATACCTAATGCTTCTCTAGCTTTAGCCGTAAGACCTTTACCAATAATTAATGGAACACGTCCGCCTGCTCTCATCTCATCTGGAAGTGTATTTGGTTGAATTTCAAATTCTGAAACCACTTTACCATCACACTCAATTACACCCTCGTAAGGTTTAACTGTAATAACATCACCAGTATTTAAGTTAGCTGTAGGCGCTTGGATAGGGATACATCCACCATCTTCTGCTGTGTTAAAGAAAATTGGAGCAATAATATCACCAATAACGATACCACCTGTTCTTTTTCCTGGAATTCCTGGAATATCAACCCCCATATGCCATTGCAGTGAGTTGATACCTGATTTTCTTGAACTTCCCGTTCCAACTACATCACCAACATATGCTAAAGGATTCCCTTTTTTTCTCAACTCATTCATAGTATCAAGTGGATTATCCATTCTATTGATTAAAAATGAGTTTGCATGTAGTGGAATATCTGGTCTAGTGAACGCTTCACTTGCAGGAGATAAATCATCTGTATTCGTCTCACCTGGAATTTTATACACAGTCACTGTGATCTCTTTTTCCATCTCAGGTTTGTTATAAAACCACTCTGCATTTGCCCAAGACTCTACAATCTCTTTTGCTTTAGCATTACCACCATCCATTAAGGATTTTACATCATTAAATGAATCATATACAAGTAGTGTATTTTTAAGTTGTTCTGCTGCTGTATCTGCAACTTCACCATCAACCTTTAGTGCTTCAACAAGTGGTTTTACATTAAATCCACCAAGCATTTTTCCTAAGATTTTACACGCTTTTACTGCATCAATTGCTTCACATGTTGCATTTCCTTGCACGATATCATTTAAAAATGCTGCTTTTACATATGCCGCATCATCAACACCCGCTGGAACTTTACTCTCAAACATATCCATAGCATAGTCTATATCCGCGATAGGTGATGCTTTCAGTAATTCAACAAGTTGTGCAGCTTGATCAGCTGTCAAAGCCAATGGAGGAACACCCAGTTCTGCTCTCTCTTCAGTATGTGCTTTATATTCATTAATTAAGCTCATTAATTCTCCTTAAAAATATTTATCTGTAAATTATACATCTGGAAAATTTCATCATGTTTAAAAGTTACTAAAAGTAACACCAAAAAATAGACATTGATACTTTTTGTAACACTATTCCAAAATCTCCCTCTGACCTTTTGTATTAGGTGCAGAAATCACACCCATCATCTCTAACTGTTCAATGATTCTAGCAGATCGATTATACCCAATTTGTAACTTTCTCTGTAGATAGGAGATTGATGTTTTTTTATCATTTAATACGACTGCTTTTGCCTCTTCATAGAGTTCATCAAAATCACCATCTCCCCCTTTGGAATCACTCATACTAAGTGCCGGTGACTCACTCACGGTACTTCCACTGGGTTCACTCAAGAAGGATGGATCATAAACCACTTCACGTTGCACTTTTAAAAACTCAACAATTGTCTCTATCTCTTTTTCAGTAACAAATGGCGCATGCAGACGAATAAGCCCAGAGCTTCCAGGAGGAGTAAAGAGCATATCACCGCGTCCAAGCAGGCTATCTGCACCTGTTGAATCCAAGATAACCTTAGAATCAATCTTCTGCCCTACTCTAAAAGAGATACGGCTTGGGAGGTTCGCCTTAATAAGGCCTGTCACAACATCTACTGAAGGTCTTTGCGTTGCAACAATAAGATGTATACCACTCGCCCTTGCCATCTGTGCTAAACGTGCGATATAAAACTCCACATCTTTACCACTTGTCATCATCAAGTCTGCTAACTCATCTATAATGATAATAATATAAGGAAAAGTATCAAAGCCCTCTTTTTTTGCTTTTTCATTATAGTTTTCAATATTCTTGGTTTTAGTTTTGCTCATCATCTTATAACGACGCTCCATCTCAACCACCATATTTGCCAACGCTAAAATGGCTTGTTTTGCTTGTGTAATAACAGGTGTTAAAAGATGTGGGATATCATTATATATAGAAAATTCCAGCATTTTTGGATCGATCATGAGAAGTTTTAGATCATCTGGAGAATTCCGATAGAGCAATGAAACCAACATTGCATTGATTCCCACACTCTTACCACTCCCTGTAGTACCTGCGATTAGTAAATGAGGAAGCTTTGTTAAATCTGTTACAAATGGATTCCCTACAATATCTTTACCCACAACCATTGTTAATGGTGAAGATGCTTTTTGAAAAAGATCTGTTTGCAGTATCTCTTTAAGATAGATTGTCTCTATTGATTTATTAGGAATCTCAATTCCCACCACATCTTTTCCAGGAATTGGTGCTTGAATACGAATCGTCTGAGCCTTCAATGCCATAGCAAGATCATCTTGTAGTGTTAAGATCTTAGAGACCTTGATATGCGCAGCTGGTCTAAACTCAAAAGTAGTAACAACAGGACCTGAATACGTACGAACCACATCACCTTCAATCTTAAACTGTTTCAACTTCTCTAATAGATTGGCAATTTTCTCATCGATCTCATTTTCATTAATATTTGACTTTTTCTTTGGTGCGGATTTAAGAAAATCAAAATAGGGAAGTTTAAAATTTTTAGGTTTCTTTGTTTTTCCCTGCTTGATCTCATTTAAAAGCTTTTTATTCTCTTCTAACTCTTTAACTACTTTGGCTTTTTGGGTTGTACTCTTAGGGGCAGGTTCCACACGCTCTTCTTCATGTATGAGTGTTTGAGACTCTTGTTTAATTGCTTCTAGTTTAGTATCTGCAGGTACTTTTTGAACTTCATGCTCTACACTATACTCCTCTTGATGATGCAGTAATGTCTCAATAGAGTCTGGCAGTGCTAATACTTCATGTGTTTGTGTTTCAATAGGAGCTTCTTCATAACTATGTAACTGTTTGATCTGTTTAGTAGGCTTAGTCTGACTCACGACCCTCTCTTCTGAGGCTATAGGGTAGAGATCTTCACTATTGTCTCTATAGAGAAAATCATCTATACGTGCTTTAATTTGTCTAAAATATCCCGAAAAGCTAAACTGTTCTGGAAGTTCTAGCTCAAGAGCATCGCTGATTAAAATCGAACCTAAAATAAATGTAGAGAGGATAAATATCCAAATACCAGCTCCACCGATATAGGCTTTTAAAAAGCTAACAATAAACCCACCTAAGGCACCATAATAGTAACCATCTACAATATGAGATTGAAATACTAATATGGAAATCAATATTAAAAATGTAGGTAAGATAACATTTAAACGCCCAAGATCAATATGTCTATTTTGAAATAGTAAAAAGAGAAGTCCAATAAGTACAAAAGGATAGATAAATGAGAGATATCCAAAATAGACTTTATTATAAGTCCCGATAGTCTCACCGATAGAACCAACCATAGGTGCATCAGGGGCAATTGTTGAGACACCTAAAAAAAGTAAAATAGAAATAGTCAAAATATATTTGAAAAGTCTTAAAATAGTTTTTCCTTAAAACGAATGAATTTTAAAAGATTATACTAAAAAAACTATTTCTTTTTAATAGAGTCCTATTTTACATATAGTTTAAAAGTGTCAAAGAATTAACTTTAGAGATACTCTGCAACATACCTTGATAGCTAAGTGATATTTGATTTAGTTTTAAAATAGTCTCAGCAGTATCTACTTCTGTCGTTTGTGCTTTAACTTGCATCACATTCACTTCTAAAGCGGCAGCTCTCTGCTCTGCTAACTCTAAGGATTTTGATCTACTACCTACTTTGGCTTGTGCGTTATTAAAGTGTGTATTCATCTGTTCCAAGGAAGCAATCGCATTGTCAATACCAATACTTCTTGCTTCACCTACATCAGCATCCAACGTTTTTGCCCCAGTTCGTACAGCTTCTATAATATTATCAATTTCATCAAAAAAATTGATATCTGCCTTTTGTGTTGTAACTGCATTATTGGACATAAATGATAGTGTAGGTGTACTTGTAGTTGAAAAATCATTGGCAGCACTATCATAGAGTGCAAACTCAATATTGCTAAGATTATTTGATTTATCAACAATCTTGAGATTTCCATTGTCATTGATAGAAACATCTACAAGTGCTTTAGCATCTTTAACGGCATCATTATAATTAGGACTTGGTAATTTATCTGAGAGAGCCATCGCAATAATATTGTTTAATTGGCCTACAGTAAAATCTGCTTCACTCGTCACACTACCATCAGCACTCATTACATTATAGGTTGTAGCCCCTATAGTGAAACTGGAGTTATTTGAGAGATCCAAAGAGAGTGTTTGCGCATTACCATGAATATCAGTAAGCTCCATATTAAACTGTTTTGTCGGCATTGGAGCAGACGCGGGATCTATCCCCATAACATCATATAATTTTGTTGTATTATCAGCAAACTCACCAGCAGATATGAGTGGTACATTTCCCTCTAAAATCCCACCATTTTTCTCAAAATAAAATTGATCCATTTGCAAAGACTCATCTATAGCAGAATTAACTTTATCAAACCCACTTTTAGTTAGGGGTATAATCTTATCTCCTGTGACACTATTTAAATTTCGCTCCAAAGGATCAGCAATACCTTGTACACCTACCATTTGCAATGAAAGTTGACTATATCCGCTTTTCAAATCAGTAACAGCAATATTACCATTATCAGTAAGTTCAACTTTTACATCATCACCAAAATTTGTACTAATATTATTTAAAAGGTCTTTGATCTGTGCATTAGGTTGCATCTCTACCACATCTTTAAATGCAGTACCATCTCTTTGCACACCAGAGATAAAAAAGAAGGTATTAGGATTTGCAGGATTGACACTATTATCACCTACCATCTCTTGAATTGTACTATTTTCATTTAGTGCATCATCAGAGATTTGATTTGTTAAACGTACATTGGTTTCAACTCTTTTTTGCGTACTTAAATCCTCACCTAAAAAAAGTGACTCTCCATCAACATTATGTTGTACAGAGACACCTTGCCCTACAAGCGTCATCATTGCATCACCATTACCATGATAATTTCCATCGGCATCTACGGGCTTTGTACCTACAGCACTGCCTGCAAAAAGATATTGCCCATTGATTTGTGAATTTGATATAGAGATCATATGCTTTTTTAACTCATCCAGTTCATTTGCAATTGACTCTAGGTTATCTTGATTAAGTGTGTCATTACTTGCTGCAATAAGCTTAGTTTGAAAATCACGTAAGGTCTGGTTAAATTCACTTAGTGCACTATCACTTGCATCTGCAAATGATCTCCCTTGTACTGATCTCTCTTTGATCTGTTCAAGCTCACTTGATTCGGACTCTAAACGAAGAATATCTGTATATACAGCACTATCTTCATAACTATTTTGAATTCTTTGACCATTCCCTACTTGTGAAGTGAGTCTATTGATCTCTTTAAGCACTCTATTATGGTCATTTTTAAAATTGTCAAACAAAAATTGATTGGTTACTCTCATTGTAAACTCCAGCTTTGACTTTTCTAAGAGAATTATCGACCCGTGACGAAAAAAATGCACCTTTTTAACAACAGATTGTCTTTTTTTAATAAAAAAAATTGTAGTATGTACCCTGAAATCAAAAAAAGGAAGGTTAAATTTATGAAAAAAGCTGAATTAATTCAAGCAATTTCTGATAAAACGGGTCTATCTAAAAAAGATACAACTGCAACTATCGATGCAGCATTAGAAGTAATTGAGGGCGCATTAGTCGCTAAGAAAACAGTAAGTTTTATCGGTTTTGGAACTTTTTCAACAGCACCAAGAGCTGCTAGAAGCGCAAGAGTACCAGGTACAGATAAAGTTGTAGAAGTACCTGCATCAACAGCAGTAAAATTTAAAGTTGGTAAAAAACTTAAAGAAGCTGTAGCTAATTCATAATAATGATAATAATTTAGAGTTTGGTGAAAATTAAACTCTAAATGACTGCCGGGGTGGTGAAACTGGTAGACACGTCAGATTCAAAATCTGATGAGCTTACGCTCGTGCCGGTTCGAGTCCGGCCCTCGGTACCATCTAAAGAACAATACCCCTTTCATGGGAACTTTAAACCTTCTCTTTTTTTACACTCTTTTAAAACCTGATCTCTAAATGTTAGCAAACTTTCAAAACATGCTAACGCCTTTTTATCTTTTTGTCCGCCAACCAAAATACAATCAATACCCGCTTGAGTAGCACCCCCAAGATCCCTTCTTATGCTATCACCAATCACCACACATGCTTCTCTTTGTAAACCTAGCTGCTTCACAACCTGTTCAAATGGTTTAGGTGATGGCTTCACCATACCACACTCTGAAGAGAATGATGATGCTATGAAAAGTTGATCAAGCCCATATGACTTAAACTCTTCAATCCACATCTCTTTAGGTGCCCAAATATCGATAACAACAGAGAGTACAAAATATTGATTTAATGTATATAACGCTTCAACATATGCTTGTGGAATGTGTCCTCTCTCATGAAAAGAAAACGTCTTTATAATCTTCTCTACTTCCTCTTGTGTAAATCGATCTTTAAAAAATTTTTCAATACCCTGTTCTAATGTAGGAAAGTCTTCCCTATAGACCTCTTTTGGATATAAATCACCTAAATAATCATAGATGACACGAATAACTTCATTGATCTCTTTGTCAGACAATGTGCCACCAAGTGCTTTATAATAAATTGAAAAATCTTCATCTATACTAAACCTATCTTCACCAAACATGAAAGTACTGTTCATATCAAGTAAAAGTGCTTTTTTATCTCTCAACATATCTCTGTTTTACCTCAAGTAATATATTGTTAAATCTTTCAACCTCTTCAAATGGAGGAAAGTGAGCAGACTTCTCAAACGTTATAAAACGTTTATAAGGCGCCTCTAACTTTTCATAATACGCTTTGGTAAGTGCATAATTGATAATAAAATCCTCTCTCCCATGGATAAAAAATATAGGCACTTCCACTGTAAAAATAGTATCTATAAGATTATGTTGATAATAAAGGGCTATTCTTTGTCTATCTTTTTTAAGTGCTTTTACTTTATCATAGAAGCTATATGGTTTGAAAGTTAAAATAGGAAAAAGTGCAAGCTTTAAAAGTTTAAAAAAACTACTCTGATAATAAAGCCCTCCATAATTAAGACTCAAACCAATCAAACCATTTGTTCTCTTGATAAGGTCTAATGTTGATAAATTTTTATCAGTAATACGTTTGAGAGCATCTATTTTTTGAACATCTTTAAGATGATTACTCTCTTTTGCAGTTTGAAGTAGTGTATCATAACCGAAATTATCACTCTTAATAGGATCAGCAACTTGAGAGATCGCAATATAAGCAATATAATCTTTAGGATATTTTTCAATCACTTTCATCCCAAAGAGCGTTCCCATCGAGTGTGCTAACAAAAAAATCTTTTGTTGGCAAAATCTATCTTTTAAATAACATGTAAGTATATGAATATCCTCAAGATACCTTTGCAGTGTTAAAGAGGAGAGATCAATACCTTGATGTTTTGATCTCCCTTCACCACGTTGATCCCAATAAACAACTGTAAACTCACTTTCTAAATCTCTATTAAATTTTGCAAAATGTGCCGTTTCAGTAGTCCCACCATGTAAAATCAAAAGTAATGGGTTATTGATATCTTGACCTCTAATCAACACAAACTGATCAACATCACCAATTGTTAAAAACTTTGCTTCATCAATATACTTTTTCATCTTCATACAGCTAATTTAATGCTCATCTCCATCATAAATCCACATAGAAGATGTCTCTCCAGCACGTTGAAAACCTACTGCCTCATAAAATGCTACTGCCTGACTATCCGCAGTCAACATCTGCTGATGAAAAGAATGATAAACGCTTTGCATTGCTTTCATCATCTCTCTCCCTATCCCTCTACCTTGATGCGTAGGATCTACTAGCATATGTGGGTAGTAAACCACCAAATGTCCATCTGATATAGCATTGGCAATCCCTACTAACTTTCCTTTTGCTCGTGCAACTACTAAGGTATGTGAGTTTCGAAGTCCAGCCAATAAAGCTTGAGGATTATTAGCAGATGACCATGCATTGGCTTTATAGAGTGAGACTACCTCTTTCTCAGATATTGTACCATTGAGTATAATGTCAACTTTCATTTGACCTCCTATCTCCTAATCCATAGTCTATAATTATATCACTCCATCATACAATAAATACGTTTATCCCTTTACACCATCCGCACGTGCACTGACCAAGTAGTTAAAAAATAGACCGATATAGATGACAAATGGTACAACCCAAAAAAATGCAGAAAGTATATGCAAAAGAGAAGCATACCCTTCAAAAAAAGCAATCACCCCACGAAGAATTGAAGCAAGAGTCATAGATCCTACCATCAAATGTGTCCAGATGGTATATTGTAAATGTCTTCCCGTATGGATATAAGAGATAATAATCATCACCACCAAATAAGCCATTGCAATCCCTCCACTGGTGATAAAATGCCTAAAGTGGTTAATCCCATAAAAATCAGGAGTTAAAATATCCCACCCTATTAAACCATACCCCACAGCCAACATAATAACAATCACACCAAGATACCAAACATAAGGTTGATCAAGTATAGATTCATCTTTTAATATATAATCATTAAGTATTCCTAACAGTGCGGCTGCACTTGCCAGTGCAATCCATCCAGTGATACTATTGTCTGGATAAAAAAACTCTGCAACAGTATAGAGGGTAACTGTAAATATGGCTAAGTTATACCTAGGTGGCGGAGAGATAAATATATCATCAATATTTTGATCTTCCATCGTTTCATTCACAGCTTCCATATTGACACGTCTAAGTGCAAGTAGTGTCAATACTACAAATGCACCTACCGCAATTTTAAGGATATCGATAGAAGCACTCTTAGCATATCCAAGCTGTGCAGCAAAATACCAGATCTCTATCCCCAAAATCACAACTACAGTATAAGCGATAGAGGCATGACGCTGTAGTGGATCTAACACAACATCTTTGGCAAACCAGATGATCCAAACTAGTAGTGAGATATTAGTAAAAGCAACCACTTCAACCCCGACAATATCTATCATCCAAAATGTCACACGACCTGCTAACCACCAAAGTACAATCCCAAACAATCTCCACCCAATCAGCGGTACCCATCCAGGATAAAGCTCAGGCAAACCTGTAAATAAAAATGCCATAATCCCTGCAGTGGCAAGACCAAATAGCATCTCATACATATGCCAATTTAAGGTATCAGACATAAAAGGGATAGTGACCGTCCCACTCCAAACAAGTCCCCATAACACCATAGAGATGATCATGTAAGGGGCTAAGAGCAAAAAGATAGGACGAAATCCATACGCTAAAAATTGAGGAACCCCTTTATCATCAGGATAATATAGATAATGATTGGTAGCATTTAACTTCTCTTCTTGCATTACTTTAACTCCAATTCAAAAGTATTAATGATCTCAGGATCACTGAGCAATGATGCACTTTTGGCATAGACATAACTATCATCACGATCAGCTTGAGATAAGTCATAATCAAATGACTTCACAATACGCCCTGGATCAGCAGCCAAAAGCAGTACCCTATCACTAAGCCTGATCGCCTCCATCAAATCATGTGTAATAAAAAGAATGGAGATCTCTTTTTGATCTACCATCTCAATTAAAATGGTCTGTAACTCTTTTTTAAGTCCAATATCAAGTGCAGAAAAAGGTTCATCTAAAAAAAGCAGTGCTGGTTTTAAAACCAATGCTCTAGCAAATGAAACACGCTGTTTCATACCACCACTCAAATCTTTAGGAAACTTGGTAAAGTCTCGCTCTTCTAAGCCAAACTTTAACGCTATTTTTTCAGCCTCTTGTTGTGCAAGTTCACGATCATCTCCTCTAGCCAAAAGACCTAACATGATATTGTCTATCACATTTTTCCATGGTAACAACCGTGCTTCTTGAAAAGCAAATGCACTACTTTTAAAACTATTTTCTATCTTCCCCTCTTCTAAATCTAAAAGCCCTGCAACAAGATGAAGAAGTGTTGTTTTTCCCCCGCCACTTGGTCCTACAATCGAAACAACTTCACCCTGTTTTAAATCAAAATTGATATCACGTAGGATCTCGGTAAAACCAAAGTGATGATTAACCTGTTTAACACTTATTCTCTCCATAGTTCAACCTCTCTTTTAATAGGCTCTAATATAATATACTCAACAATCATCAAGGAAGCGATCATAATCACAACTAATGCTAAGGCAGTAGGTGTATCAAGTTGACTTCTAGCTACAGCTAAACTCGCACCAATACCATCACTTGTACTAAGGAGTTCTGCCATCACTACGATCTTCCATGCCATTCCAAGTCCTGAAACCCAAGCAGGAAATATATAAGAAAAGATATGCGGAAAATAGATATCAAATACCTTCATCATAAAAGGGAGTTTAAAACTATTCGCCATCTCCGTCAAGTCCCCCTCTAACGTACGAGCCCCTTGCAAGGCACCAACAAAAACGATAGGGAAAGAGGCAACAACCACAGTAAAAATCACCGTCAAATCACCCATACCAAACCAAATCATTGCTAAAACGATCCATGCAATAGGTGGCATCCCTACTAAAATAGTGACAATTGGACGGCTCATGATAGAAGCCGTAGCAAATGATCCTGCAAGTAAACCTAAAAAAGTACCCAATAAAAGAGAGACTCCAAACCCCACACCTGCACGATAGAGTGTAATCTGAATCGCTTCCCAAACTTCTGGATCTTTCAACATTAAAAAAAGTGTATCAAAGGTCTGAGTTGGCGAAGGCAGTACTAAGTCACCATAGAGTTGATTTCCAAGATCCCATGCCCCAATAAAAAGTAAAATAGAAGCAATTGCACCCCATCCACTCCATAAAAAGGCAGGAAAATCCTTAAAAATTTTTAGTATAAATTTCATTGATAATAAAATCCATCGCTAGGCTGTTTCCCACCAATTACTTTTGGGTTATTTTGCTGTAAAACATCGAAAAAAAACTGCAGTGATGTTTTTGCTTCTTGTGCCAAGACTGCTTCTAACTGCACACGTGATATGGAGTCTTCAAGCCCCTCTGCTTCTAACATCGGTATCGCTTTTACGACCATTTTTGAAGCCTCTTTAGGATTCTCTTTATACCAAGCTAAAGAACTCTTATATGCCTCTAAAAAACGTCTTATAATATGTTCTTTGCCTTCACTTTTTCCAAGATATGCCATACCTGCTTCGGGAATCTTGGCTTCAGTTTTAAACACTTCACCCCACTCATTTTCTAACATATTACTTCTATACAGATCAGGTGCAACCAATTTTAAAGGGAAAGAGCCTGTTTTTCGAAGCGCGATAGAGATCGCAGGCTCTGCTAACAAAGCATGGTCTACACGACGCATGATTAAAAGCTGCATTGCATCAATGGGTGTGGCAACATAACGAAGTTTAAAATCTTTTTTGGGATCTAACCCATACCTTTTAACGATCTCTTCGAAGATAATATCAGGCATATCCGATCTAAAAGGCATTGCAATTTCTTTACCTTTAAAATCTTTGAGTGTTTTTAAGTTTTTATCTCTCGTAAGTAGTCCTAAAATACCCCATACCGAAACATTTAAGAGTTTGATGTCAATACCTTTGTTATAGAGATTTGCACCAACATTAGTCGGTACCGCGATAAAATCAACCTCCCCTTTTAGTACTAATGCCCTTAACTCATCAGGATTTTTCCACAAACGAAACTCTACCTCTTTAGCCACATCTTTGAGTGCACCACTCTCTACCATATGAATAAGCGGATGTGAGACAGTTGCAAAAGGTCCTGCAAGGACCAACTTATCTACTTTGGACTCTGCAAACAAAACCCCACTCAAGATACCTAAAATCATTAGACTTGTTTTAAACATAATATTCCCCTATTACCTCTATAATTTTAACTAAGAAAATTATATCGATAATGATATTAGTTTTCATTGATATATGTCAATCATGTGCACATATCTCTCTAGATTTATAAAAATACTTTCATCATAAAAAAAAATACTTATTGCATTATTTTGATATTGATTATACTTATTGATTCAGTTAGTATTGTCACTAAAAAAAGGTTATTTTATGTTTCGTAAATTTTTAATGATATCTATACTCTCTACAAGTGCTTTTGCACATACTGCAATGATGAGCTGTTTTGGGGCATAAGAGTTTTGGTTACCTTTATAGTTGCCATTGACATCTTCAAACTTATCAAAAGCTATATTTGTATACCCATATGAAGCAAAAAGTTCTAATGATTGTGTTACTTTTGCATTTAATTCTAATTCAAAACCTTTAGAAGTAGCTTCAGCAGCATTTGAGATATATGATTTACCAGGTTCTGGAGAGGTTTTCACCTGCAAGTCACTTATATCCATATAAAATAGAGCACTATTTAAAAAAAGTCTATGATCAAAAAATGAATTTTTAGCCCCTACTTCATAATTCCATAACGTTTGTTTGTCAAACTTTTTTGAGTATCCAGGAGATGAATAGATATTAAATCCACCTGAAATATATCCTTTTGCAATCGTGGCATAAAACATATTATGTTGATCTTGTTGGTATTTTAAAGAGATTTTGGGACTCACTGCACTATCTGATTTAGATAAATTTAAACGCATCGATGTATCTTGTAGTTCCCGTTCATCTTTATCATATCTAATCCCTGACATCAATGATATTTTATCATTGATATCATACTCACTATGTATAAACAAACCTATAGAGTCTCCATCTGCATCTTGATTTGTGGGGTAAGTAGCTGAAGGATAATATGAGATATAATCAATTTTATTATCATCTTTATCAGCATAAAAGCCTACTAAATATTTGAAAGTATCTAAACTATGACTTAGTTTAAACTCTTGAGATATTTTAGTATACGTATCATCTCTTTTTGCATGAAAATCTGTATTTTTTGTAAAATGATAGTTAGACAAATTTACATATTTAAATTCTCTATTGGTAGTGATTGATTCAAAAAGATAATCATTGATATCATATTTGATTTTAAGTGCATGGGTCGTTGTTTCAGATTTATCATAACCATCTAGATCACTCGTGACTACTCTATCTTCAGAATCCTTGCCATTGACAATATTATCACCATCATCTCGCTTTAATATAGAAGATAGCAATGAAAATTCGAGATGATCAGTCGGTGTATATCTAAAGTTTATTTTACCATACGCATGCGCCCTATCGTCAATCTTTCCTCCATTGGTATTTGTGATAAAACCCTCTTTTTCATAATGTTTTGCAGAGACTCCTATATAAAACTTATCTTTGACAATAGGACCACTAGTATTAAAAAAATACTCTTTTTTATTATCACTTCCTAGCTCTAGTCCCAGTTTTCCTCTTACTTCATTGTCTGGTTTTTTTGTAATAATATTGATTGCACCAGCAATAGTACCTTTACCATACAAAGTACCTTGAGGACCTTTTAACACTTCTATTCTCTCTATATCCATAAGTGTCTCATCAAAACCATTAATATTTAAAGTGGGAATTCCATCTATATACATTCCTACAGCAGTAGAAAGCGTATTTCTAGCTTTTACCCCTCTCATAGTAGGCGTAAAACTCCCTCCACCACTATTATCAAACAACATCAAGTTTGGCGTATAGGGTGCAATATCTTTTACAGACTTTATCTGTTTATCTTCTATGGAATAGGTATCAAAAAACGTCATAGAGATAGGTACTTCTTGGATATTTTCCTCTACTTTTTGTGCTGTCACTGTCACAGTATTTAAACTTTGTAAATCTTTTGCATTCATACTATTTGTAAAGATCAATATGGGTACAACAGATAATGTAATATGCTTTTTATAAAACATGAGACTTTATTCCTTTAGTTGATTTTAATTGACTTTTAGTATACTGATAACAATTATTGAAATCAATACTATTTTAATCTCTCATGTATTAATTTTTATGTGTGGTGTATTATTTTGACAATATAAAGGATTAACAGTGTCATATAATTTGAATATGGAGGATATTGGAGAGTTTTCTTTTGAAAGTTATACAAAAGAGGATTCAACAAAACAAGTACTTTTACCTAAAAACATAGGACAATTTATAATCCAAAAAACAAAACTATGTGAAGATATTTTTTTATTTAAATACGATCATCATATACATAAAGAGGTTTCGTTTAACTCTATAAATAAAAATATTTTTCATATACAAATAGTTTTAACAGGTGATACATACCACCAACATAAACTTACTAACTGTGAATTAAATGTAATGGCTGGACATACTATGAGCTCTTTTGTCAATGAAGAGAAAAATCTCAATATGAAGAAAAAAGATACAAGGTTTCAAAGTATTGGTATCGTTATTAAAGATTCTTTTCTTCAAAAAAATTTTTTTGATCAGCTCAAAAATACAAAAGATATCTACGCTAAACCTATTACAATATTTAAAAACGCTCCAACAAATATAAAAACACAAATGTGTGCAAATGAACTCTTTAACTCTCCCTATACAGGAGCTTTAAACCACCTATATAAAGAGAGTAAGGTATTAGAGATCATTTATCATGAATTTGGTGACATTTTAAATAATCAACTAAAAGACAATGATAAAATAAAATTAGACGATTATGATATAGAAGCTCTTTATCAAGCACGCGAGATTCTTATAAATAACATGCAAAACCCTCCCTCTATCAACGCTCTCTCAAAACTGGTACACCTCAATGAATTAAAACTAAAAGTAGGTTTTAAACAAAAGTTCAACCTCACTCCTTATAAATTATTAACCCAATACAGAATGCAAAAAGCAAAAGAACTGCTTGAGACAGGAGATATGAATATCTATGAAGTTTCACACTGTGTAGGCTACAAACATCAAAGTAATTTTACAAAAGTATTTATCGGATATTTTGGCATACAACCTAAAGAGCTGATGAAAAGTCGTAAGTATTACCACTGAATACTCCCCAAAGTTTTAATAATAGTAACTTCTCTTTTGCATCAATGATGTAGGACTAATGCCAAAGTGTCTAGTGAAAGCTGTGGTAAAGTTCCCGGCATGGGTATACCCCCTACTATGGCAGCAATCTCTTTAATGTTATACTCACTCTTTTCCAATAAATATTTCCCATAATTCATACGATGCACAAACAACATCCCATAAGGTGTCATCTCAAAAATCTTTTTAAACCCTGTTTTTAATTTGAACTCATTGAGCTTTACACGCTTTGACAAAGCACTTAATGAGGGTGGATTTTGACTATATGGTAAAGCAACAGTATTGATGAATGCGCAACAATTACATTTTATGTCAAGTAAAGTGATAAATCTACGAGTTGAGAGATTCTAGGATAATTTTCCTAGAATCCATACCTTAGATGAGAGATAATCACTAAAATTTCCAATTACCTGATTTGAGTTTAATACACTTACAATAAAAATAATATACTGTCTCGGAATTAAAACAAATACAACTCCAGATGGTGAAGTAATTAAACTTCATATCCCTGAAAATAAAACTGTTGATCCCACTTTAGAAACCACTAACTTTGATCTCTATCCTGCAGATATCGGTTTACAAAAAATTGCTTTAAAAGAGGATAGCAAAAAAGGTGTTTATAAGATACAAGCCAAATCAAAACCCACTTTTAATCACTAAGAAAATTAAATCAAGTAAAAACTGCCTAATTTAATTTTCCTCCGCTATCATATATATAGATCCCAAGTTTACTAAGGTTTAGTAGCTGTCCTACCTCTCCAGACATTATCTTTGGGTGTTCTCTCAACACTAGACCAGCTATCTAGAACCATAAAATCTTGCGTAGCGTTTATCTCCGAAGAGTTTTGCAGATCAAGCATCCGCATCTTCTCACCTACAAGCTGTAAAACTTCCCTTGGTGCTTCCATTAGTTGCCAACCATTATTATGCCATTGCCAACGTTTTGCTTTTATTTGCACTTGTTGTTTGTCATCTAGATGCAGTGCGATATCAGAAACCATCGGCATACCTAGTAAATGCTCAGCAGCTTCTTCTCCTGCTACGGAGATCAAAGCCTTAGGCAAAGGTTCATCATTTTCAAGTTGTTTAAGTAGTGACTTAATCATAGTAACAGTTCTTTCCGTGCCTTGCGAAGCTGCCCAGTTCAGTGTGCTTAGTGTTGTATAAGGTTTAATCCAGTCCGCTTTTCCAGCATCAGCTACCCTAGCAACTGGTGCTTTGAGTCCTTTACCTAGTGCCTTAGAGAGTTCTTTTGCCTGCCAGTCTTGCTCAGCAATCCAAGCTTGTGGTCCATCACTACGACGAAGACACTCCATACCAACCCAACCAGATACTCCAGAGAGTAACCACTCAGCACCTGATTCGGCACGCAGATTTGTAGATTGAATCAACACATGCCGACTTAAAGCTGAGGCTATGGCAGCGCGTCGTCGTTTTCGTCCTGGACCTTCACTAGCGATGTCCCAACCAAGGTTTTCGGGTAGCCAAAGTAGCTCACCATACTGTGCAATTTCTCCCAGTTTACGAGGTGATTGTATAACATAACGAATATCAGGTACTTCTCCTAGTATATCACCAACGCATTGTGCCATGAGCTGTTGATCTTCTATGATATCTTTAGCCGTTTGTTGGTACTCATTCCCATGCCAAGCCTCTATACCGTTTTGAGTAATCTGTTGTGGTGTTTTAGGTAACCAAGCCATAGCAAAATCCAAAGGAGCGTTCAATGAACCAAAGTTTTGTGTACTTTCACCCTCATCCTCAATCTCTACACTCCAAGTCCAAGACCCTTTGGGCGCGACACCCTCAGCTGTCTGCATAGCATGTCGAGGCAGGTTATCTTCTCGTTTAGGCAAAGTAAATTTCGCTCTCTCAGCAGGTATGCCAAGACGGCGATTTGGATCAAGTCCCAATGTCGGTAAAACATCAACAGCCCTCAACCATACACCTGATGGAAGTAACCAAGATTGTGTATCATCTGCTGACCAATCATTAAACTCAGCTGTCAAATTTAGCTCTATATCACAACCCTCAGTAGGACAATTTTCTAGTGGCAAGGTAAAATGTCCATAAGCTGTATTTGGAATCACTTTTTGACCCTCAACCAATGCAGAACTTATGCTAACACTATGAGGCAAACTACCATCTAAAAGGTTTTTATCACTCTTAACATTATCCAATGTCCACTGTGCCGTAAATGTTCGTTTAGATGGGTTTACTTTAACACGGACCTCTCCACCCTCTAGTAAATAAGCACTACCTTTATTCCACCATTGTTTTTCCCAAGCAGCATCTTCTTTTATCTCATCTTTTAGTGAGAGATACTCACCGTGAATTACCAGTTTTTGATATAGCACTGTACCAGGTATTGCAATCAATAATAAACCAATAATAGCTAACGGAGTAACACTACGAATGCGTGAACGAGCCATACCCAAACGCTTTGAAAAACCTGTATCCACTCCGCGTTGCCAGCTTAGCCAAGCCAACACTACAACGATGATAGCGACACCAAGCTTCAGCAGGTCGGTGCTGATTAGCTCAATTAACCAAGGTTGCCAGCCGCTTAAAGATGAGAGTGATGTATGAACTGCTATACCAATCTCTGCTGGTGGGTAAGTAACTAGACCTAATTCGTGATTCATAATAGCAATAAAGGCAAACATCATTGAGACCCCATACGCTGCACCTACATTTCGGATGATACTATGACTCAATACACTTAGGGCTGCTATTTCTAGCATAGCAGGCATAATCACAATTAGCTGAAATACTAATGGACTCCCCCAAGAGATATCCATTCCGCCGATAAGCATAACTATCCAAGTGTTGAGTGCTGGAAATAGAGCTATAACCGTCGTCAATAAAAAAGCGGCTATAATCCTCGCAATTACTCGTGTACCAAGCGGTGAGGATGTAGCATCAAACATCTCGTCAAATCCGCTATGCTGATCACGACGCATTAATGCACCGACAAACCCAGCCACAGTAAAAAGGGTGAATAGATAGAAAAAGCCACCAGAAAATGATAATAAATACTCTACATGCGCTACCATAGGACCTTGACCGTTTTTAAGTACAAACAAAACAGAACTACCCACACTCATAATTAGTAAAACACCAAATGCCAGCAATAGAGCTTTGTTTTGCAAAGAGAGTTTCAAATGCCAAAGTGTTTCACTAAATAGTGCCTTTAACCAGGAAGGCTTAGTACCTGCAAATACTCTATTGGGTGTTTTATTGATGTTAAAAATTTGTTTAACAGTACTTTCATGCACTTTTTTCTTACTCTTTTCCAGTAACAAATGCTCACGTTTTAAGCGTCCTAACACCATCAATAGTAAACCTATCGGTAATACAAACCACACCAAGCGGTTCATTAGATAAGCGGATGTCACATCTATAAAATAATTATTTTTTTCGTTTGCCGTTAAATCCTGTATTTGGCGACCAACTTCACTAAACATCGTTGGGTCGATTAGTACTGCAAAAGTATCACTGATATCACCATTACGAACGACAATTAAGCCTAACATCCAAATTAGCATCAAGAATGCGGAAAGAGCAAAAGACCCTGCCGTTGAGCGTGTCCATAATGAACTACTGACAAATAAGGCACCAATACCCAGTGCGCTAGGCAGAACAAAAAGTAGTAAGCTTAACAATACTGCAGATACTGGTGCGACACCAATATCTGCAGGTGGTACCAGCCCCAACAAAGCTGTTATCGGCATGAGAAATACACTCAGCGGTATAACAGCACCAAGCAAAAATGCTACTACAGAAGCACCTAGATAGCGTGCAAATAGCAGACTAGGTAAGTGTATAGGAGAACTTAGCACATTTTCACTCAAATACACAGTGTGGTCTCGCATCACTACCTGAGCAAAGATCCAAGCCCAAACAAAAAACAGATATATAGACATACCTGTAGAAATTTTATACACCATAGATGATGAATTACGAACGACACCAAAACCACGCATAGCATCACCACCAGTGAGCATCATGAGAATATAAAGTGTAAAACCGATTGCAGCAATGATAAATAAGGGTCCTCTCAATCCAGCACGAATCTCATGACGAAACTCCGCCCAGTAAACTGAAAGCCCACTCATAGGTTACTCTCCTTACTAGATGTTTTGAGAGCTATATGGTAAGCATCTTCAAGACTAGGTTGATGAACTACATAATCTCCCTTTGGCTTCTCTTTGCTTTGCACTATAACACGCAGACCATTTGGGTGTGCCAAAATGCGTAATGCATCTACAGGTGGTTCCTCATCTCTTGGAATCACGCTAGACCACAAACACCCATGCAAGGGTTCTATGAGTTGTGAGGGTGAACCAGAAGCAACGATGCGTCCATCTGTCAAGATAGAAAGCTCGCTACACAAGTTTTCTACATCCTCGACAATATGGGTTGAGAGTAGTACAACTGCTTCGGTCGCTACATCTGCAAGTACACGATGAAACTTGTTACGCTCTGAGGGGTCTAGTCCTGCGGTTGGCTCATCGACAATCAGTAGACGAGGAGAACCGATTAAAGACAACGCAATACCAAAGCGGCGTAACATACCACCTGAATACTCGGATACGGCTCGATGTGCGGCATCACTCAGGTTAACTTGTTCAAGCAGTTGGTTGATTTCGTGCTGGCGTTGTACTTTGTCCGTACGCCCTTTAAGCCAAGCAAAGCGTTCCATCAAGCTTTGAGCAGATACCCCAGGGTACGCACCTATTTGTTGTGGTAAATAGCCTAGTTGTTGGCGTAGTTTATCAGGATCGATCAGTATATCAATACCATCTAATGTGATACTGCCACTGTCTGGCTGTTGCAGTGTGGCAAGGGTTCTCATCAGGGTGCTTTTACCTGCACCATTTGGTCCTAATAGCCCATACAAGCCAGAACTAACTTCTAAATTTACACCATCAAGTGCTTGTACGCCATTGGCGTAAGTTTTTTTTAAACCTTTTACTATCAAATTATTTGTCATTTATATCTCCTTGGGAAAAAGTAACGCGATCGATTAAAGCCGCGGAGTTATAGGGAAAACCCTATTATTTTAGTTCGTTTCTTTTTAGTTTAAAAGGTATATTTTGCACCGACACTTATAAAACTTCCATCTCCGAAAGTTACAGAGTTAACAGTTCCATCTGTGATGTAACTTTCATCCGTTACATTATGTGCATAAGCATAAATATCCCAGTCATCAAATAGATAACCAACTTTGATATTGGCTAGAGTATATGAGTTTCCTTTATACTTATTTGTTTCATCAAAATATATCTTTCCTTGATTTTTGATATCAAATCTGCCGTAAACTCCATTATCATTAAAATATGACACTCCTATATTTGCTGTATGTGAGGGAGTCTTCTGTATTTTCTCATCTTTAAGGTCAATTCCGTTTGTAGTGATGTAATCATCATATTTTGCTTCTACAAGTCCTAAAGCACTATCAATTCTCCAATTATCATTTATCGTATATCCAAGCTCTAGCTCTATCCCTTGAGAATGAGCTTTTCCTGCATTTGATGCGGATCTAATACCTGATTCATCCATAGAGAAAACCTGCAAGTCTTTTATATCCATATAGAAAATTGCTGCTGAAAGATATAACCTATTATCCAATAAATCCCCTCTCATTCCTAGCTCATAGTTCGTAGACTTTTGGGCATCAAAACTATTGACAGCTCTTCCATCGCTGGCATTATAGTTATATCCACCCGCAAGATATCCTTTAGTAATACTAAAGTAAGAATTTAGGTCATTATTTATCTTATAAGATAGTGCAACTTTTGGTAAAAAAGCGTTCATGGTCTTGTCTTCATCTAAGATAAAATTAGGATCTCCCAAATTACCTTGAGGATAAAAACGCTGTTCTAAATCTATCTTTTTTTTAATACTTTGATAACGCCCACCTAAGGTTAATTCATAATCTTCTGAAAATGGAATAATAACTTGCCCAAAAGTAGCCATAATATTACTTGTATTTTCAGAAGATGCATCATACACAAATACATTTCCTCCCATAGGAAACACAGAATGAACTACAATGTCATTTTCTTCTTTTTCAAAATAGACACCCGTAACCCACCTTAATCTTTTACTATCACTGGAAAGTCTAAATTCTTGTGTCAAATTCTTTGTATCAAACTCCATGTAATAATACGCTCCATCCCTTGGAGTTCCATAGGATTTATCGGCATCTAAATGTGCATCAATGCCTGATACTTTATGTGTTGTTAAAGAAGAAAGTGTCATACCATCAAAATCATAATCTGCATGAAGTGACTGAGTGTTAGACTTGTCTTTTCTATAGCTTTCTTGATCATAAGTTACATCTTTAAAATCATCTCTTTCATAGATATTAATATCTGTATCTCTAGGCACTGCTACACCTTCAAGACCATGTCTTGTATGATTCTCTTTAGAGACTTGAAACTTTACACTTAAATTATCTGTTGGTTTATATAACAATTTAACATTACCAAGATATCGATCTTTTTCATTGGCTTTGTCTCCTCTACTCCCCACATAATGATTTGTAACATCACCATCACTTTGAGAATAAAAACCATTAATTCCTACAAAAAGTTTATTATCAATTAATGGAGAACTTATATCAAAAGCTGTCTCTTTAGTATTGTGTGAACCATATTCTGCTGATATACTTCCCTCTAGAGTATTTGAAGGGTCTTTTGTAACGATATTGATAACCCCACCCATAGAATCTTTTCCATAGATTGATCCTTGTGGACCTCTTAAAACTTCTACTCTTAATATATTTGATATAGTTTTATCAAAGCCCCACATGTGAGTATAAGGAACACCATCAACATAAATTGTCATCGGACTAGTATTAGTAAATGGAGAGTAATTTAGACCTCTAAAATTTATTGTGCCAGAGGAGTTAAGATTTGGTATATATTCAATTAAATCACTAATATTTTTTATCCCTCTTTCTTCAATCTCTACATCAGTCATTACTGTAATACTTTGAGGAATATCTTTGATATTTTCCTCCATTTTATTTGCGGTTACTGTTACAATATCTAAACTTTGAGACTCTTGTGCATAGAGAAGATTACCAAAAAGTAAAGATGTAGCAATAGAGTAACTTAACGTTTTTTGTTTGTTCATATGTTGCCTTTTTTTAAGTTATACTTTATTTTACCCTAGTATACTAGTAACGATTATTGAAATCAATATCTAATTTGTTGTCTGTGGAGTTTTTGTAGACCTATAAGGAGCTTTTTTGTCAGATATAAGTATACTCGAGCAATTTCAACCATATTATAATGCAGATTATATTGTGAACAATTCATTTGAAAGAAACATCAATAATGATATCTTTTTTATAAAAAATCAACTATCTTTACAAGAAGATATTAGATACACAGCTCAGATACCAATTAGTGGATTAGCCTTTTATTACAAGCAAAATAATATAAAACCAATTTGCCAAAACTTATCTCATAAAAATCAACTTTGTATATATACTTTAAATTATGATAAAACTGATTCTCTTCTTACAAAAGGGGAAATTAAAGATTCGAGTATTTCTTTAGAAAAAGATTTTTTACTTAAAAATCTACCAGAAGGAAAGAGCAAAGAAAATATTATAGAACATCTTGAGACAAACAAACCGACAGAATTATTAACAAAAAAAGATATCAATCCTCAGATACAACTTATACTAAACAATATATACCATAATCCTTTTAATAATCAACTAGATGAACTTTATGCTCAGTCAAAAATACTGGAAATTATCTCATTAGAGATTCAAAGTCTTATAGATATAGAACCAAATAAAACCAATAAACTTAAACTAGACGACTATGATATAGAAGCGATTAAAAAAGCAAAAGAGATACTTATCAAAAATATGCAAAACCCTCCAAGTATCCTAGAACTCTCTCGACAAGTAAGTCTAAACGAGTTTAAATTAAAATGTGGGTTTAAAAAAGTTTTTAACGATACCCCTTATAATATCCTTTTGCATCATAAATTAGAATATGCAGTAGAACTTCTAAAAAGTAGTGATATGAGCATAGGAGAAATTGCCACACTTATAGGATATAAATCTCTATCTAGTTTTTCAAAAGCATTTACCAAGAAACATGGATTAAGACCGATTGATCTTCTAAAAAGTAGAAAGTATTATTACTAATTTTGGGTCACTTAGCTTAATAATTTATTTAAGTTTTTTATCAACTTACCTACCCTTTTTGATTCAAAAGTTGTATGCATCATCTTTTATACCCTGTAACTCTAGTATTTCAAGGGCATGGTCTTGTAGAGTCTAATATATAGATAAATATACTTAAATTAATAATTATTTCTACTTTTCATTAACTCTTTAGGTCGTACTCCAAACCTTTTATAAAAAGCATTTGAAAAGTTTTGGGTATATTTATATCCTATCTGCTGGGATATTTCATTGACATTTAAATAACTATCTTGCAGCAATCTTTTGGCAACTTGTAATCGGTGGGTAATCCTCCCGAAAAAGCAATCTTTTCAAAAGTAGAAAATTCCAGTAAAATACAATAAGGAGCTTTTCTATGAAGAAATCACAATACAGCGATACTCAAATATTATCCATTTTAAAACAGCAAAGAACTTTTTATTTTTTTAAAGAGAGAAAGTTGTCCTACTTTTATTACAATATTTAAGAAGTAGTATCGTAGTAGATCAGGTAAAATGCAAAAAGATCAAAATTTCCATAAAAAGATAATCTATTGCACATGCATCTCTCTAGTGAAATATTTTACATAAAAAGAGAGATACACATAATCTAAAAAATATACTTAAAACTTAAAACTACCACCTACACTGACTTGACGTCCAGTAAGTGGTGCACTTGCTTTAAGAAAAGAGAGGTGATTTCTTGCTATACTATCGGTAAGGTTCTCTCCTTTGAGCCACAACTCTAGTGTACCTGAAGAGAGTTTTTTCTCCCAAGAAAGAGAAGCACTTAACCAATCATACCCTTTTGTTCTCGTCTCATTGTCTGCTTCGTAGCGACTCTCATCTACGATTTTGTAACGAAGACTCGCCTTAAAATCTTTATAACTATCATTAACTGAAAGTGTTGTGTTAAAAGGTGCCATACGAGGTATATTACCTCCTCCTTCAAGCTCTCCACGCAGTAGTTCAAAGGCTACACCATACCGTAATTTATGATCAAAAAATAGATGTGTATAACTCTCCTCCAATGTTGCACCATACACTTTTGCACCCACCTCTCTCATCTGCCATACTGGGCTTAGATGAAAAGGATCAAGGGTTACATTACCTTGAGCATCAGCAAGTGGTGCTTGGTAGATGTAGTTATCAAAATGGTAATAATATAGACCTGCTATCGTTTCAAAGCCATTTAAAGTATATTGCACATCTAGATCAATATTGAGTGATCGCTCTTTATCTAAATCACGATCTCCTATGATATAACTCTCTGTAGCATGATGAAAACCATTCCAAAACAGCTCTTGACTAGAAGCAAGACGCTCAAGATAGGAGAGAGAGAGTTGAGAATTTAAAGTATCACTCCAGACTCTCCACCATCCCACAGATAGACTCGCTGCAAACTTCTCATCTTCATCATAATAGTCTGGATCGATGGAAGCTGGCATCAACCAAGTCTCCTGCATATTATCAGGATTAGCTTTCAGTTTTCGATACTGAATATTAGTAGCTACACTGAGTTCATCAATCTCCAAGACTTTTTTTAGAGTCATACCCGTAGAAAAAAGATTATACGAGGTATCAGGCATAGGATGTCCATGTGCATAAGGGATACCCCTATCTTCATAATAAGATAATAAAGAAGCACCATCTTCAGCCGAAGTACGCACAGGTGTAGAGAACTCTTTACACTCTCCATGTTCATGACAAACACGAAGTTTATTATGTTCAAAGCTTATACGACTCTCGCCTTCCCATGATCCAATATCAAAGTGAAATAAGGTAGAGAGACTGCTTTGTTCCTGATCAAAAAGCCCATCATAACGTCCACCTTCAGTCTCATAATGGCGATAATCACTATACTGTAATTCAGTACGTATACCATACAAAATATCAAAAAGTGACTGGGTATGAAGTACCCCACCATAACGTCTTTGTTCCATCTCAATACGTGTCTCTTCAGGAGTTAAATTTGGGATTGCATACGATTTTTCAAGATTATCGACGTAGAGTTTGATAAGTTGGTTTGAAGAGGCTTGATAACCTAAAACAACATGTGTCGAATCTGTCTTAGTATCACTATATTTTATTCGCGCTCCAGCACTTTCATAATCATCACTCTCTGTATGAAAATGGTGTATAAATGCCGAGAGATTATGATCACCTACTTCAACTTTAGCACCATAGTTAGTAGCGGTACCCGTCGTACCACTTCCTATATATATCTCACCATGAGTGCCTGTTAAAAGTGTCTCTTCATGCTCTTCACCTAGTGCACGTATAACCCCTCCACTGTAAGTGCCATAAAGTAATGTTGAGGGACCTTTAATCAACTCTAATCGTTTTGATGCTTTAGGAGTGAGACCTACAGCATGATCTTGACTCATTGCAGAGAGGTCATTAAGTACCATATCTCCTTGCAAAATACCGACACGATACCCCTCCATACCATGTACTACAGGACGACCGACAGCAGGACCATAGCTCGCATTTTCAATCCCTGGAATTGCCTCTAGATAATCCCCTAAAGTTTCGCCTTTAGCAGTTTTACTAAGCACTTCACTCTTTTTTGAGATCGTATAATCTAAGGCGTTATCATCAACTTCTACTCCCTCTACGGTAATTGTTTCAAGAGAGAGGGTATCAGCATAGAGTGCTGGTACCATCAAAAATAGAGAAATACCAAAGGCACTACTCTTCATAACCATCTTCATCGTGATCATGTTCTCCTTCACCTATCCCTGCCATTTGTGTCGGTGTAAAATCTTCAGGAAGAAACCTTGATATCGTAAAGGTTGAATGTTGATGGAAATCATCGCCATGACTATCCACAAGATAGAGTTTTTGTGTCTGCGCACTAAAAACTAACACACCCTCTTCACTATAATGGGCTATTGCACTCTCATCTTCTTTACACTCAGTCACACCCTCTAATTGAATCGGTGCTTGTATCTGAGAAAGTGTTTCATTATTTTCACTATAGATATAGATCTGACCATTGGTTGTCAATGCAATATAAGGTAATGCTTCTTCCTCTTCTTCAACTTCAGTATGCTCAATTTGATAGTAGTTACAGAGTACTTTGTCAGCAGGTAATACTTCTAAAATCTTCTCTTTTTGCAACTCTCTCTCATTGAGTGCACTACTAAGTCTCTTTAAAGCTGCTAATTTTTTAACACTTGCATTATTATCTGGATCAAATTCACTTGCACTATGTGCAGCAAAAACCTGTGCATCATCTTCTGTATGGAAATGACCTAAATAGTGAAAGTCATCATATGTGACATTACCATCTACACTATAGTCATAGGTATCTTTAAACATGATGATTTTTTGATCTATGGCTGTACCATTTGTAGGATCAAACCAAGTGAAAATATTTCCACTTTTCCCCTCCATGTCGTAGTTTTTCTCTGCAACATTCATCTGTGTATAACGCTCTGTTTCCGTATCATAACTATACTGTTTAGAACTTTTTGCGTCATAAAAAATCAACGTCTTTCCATCTGGAAGGTCTACACTACTACTAGTAACATTATTATCACTCCCACTATCTCCTCCACATCCACTAAATGTCATTGTTGTCACCAATACTGAAATTAACATCGATAATTTATATGGCATATTCTACTCCTTAAATTTTTGTGAATTATAAACCATCTTAGTTTAAATGATACTTAGTTGCATTTAAACTTTCTAAATTTTTTGCTATAATATGATGATGAATGCAAAAGAGATTATAAACGAACACAATTTGAAAATGACAGCCCCTAGAACCTCACTCTTAGAGCTATTTCTAAAGAGTGATAAACCACTCTGTTATGATGAAGTAAAAGTAGATCTAAAGATGGATAAAACCACTTTTTATCGCAACATGACAACATTTGAAGAGGCAGGAATCATTAATGGTTTTGAGTCAGATGGTAAAAAGCGCTATTATGAACTTAGCAAAACTAAACATGCACACTTTATCTGTAAGAAGTGTCATAGTATTGAGTGTCTGAACCAAGTGGGTACACTAAATCTTATAGGATATAAAATAGAT
>JAHZKW010000024.1 GCA_022600175.1 Campylobacterota bacterium | reverse complement strand
GGTACGTGAACGCCAGCTCATCGATGCAGCACATGTCAACAACATGCCGCTTATTGGTGATGAAGCATGTCCGGGGATGCAGTTTACGGTTAAGATGCCGCATGCCAGAGCCAAGACAAAAGCACTCTTACATGATCTGGAAAAAGAGAATAACAAGCTTTTTACTTCCCTAAAGGCAGCGTTTGAGCATATACATGAGAGTAGTTTTTTTGACAATGAGAAGTTGGAGCGATAAAATAATGTACATAAAATTAGCACTGATAGCCGCAATCTTAAGTGGTTGTGGTGAGGTAGATCGTGAAGCACTGAAAGCGATGAATGCACCTAAGAATACTACTATAACCAAGATCGAGTCAAATCTCACAAAACCTAAATTACTTCCTCAGTCTGATGCTGTTGTAAAAAAAGTGAGTGTTGTCGTACCTAAAGAGGTCAATAAGAGTGTCACTTTACTAAAAACTGTTGAGAAGGCATCACAGGAAAACGTAACAGATACCTTTACATTTGCTAAAACTTTTGAGCCTCAAAAGGTAGAACCTCCTCAAAGTAAAGAGACAGCACTAAAATCTTCTACTTTAGTGAGTATAGAGCAGAACAAAACAGTTGCTTTACCTGTTGTAAGAGCCACTAAAAAGTTTGATGCAGAGGTAGAAAAATATACATTAGCACTGCAAGAGTTAGAAAAAAAGATCGCACTCGCTAAACTAGATACGAGTCATGAACTTTCTCTTGCGAAACTAGAACAAGAGAAGGTGGTGCTTTTAAAAGGCAAAGAGATTGAGCTTGCTAAAGCGAAAAGAGCACAAGAGGTAGCATTGGCGAAGATTGCATTGGAAAAGACACAGACGATAGAGCGTACCAAGCAGATGCAACACGAAAATAACCGTCAAAATGTTTTGACACAAAATAAACAAGCACAAGAGATTGCTAAGATCCAAGAACACAATCACATGATGCTAACACAAAAAAAGCTAGAACTTTATAAGATAGCTGCGGTAGTGATTGGGATACTGCTCTTACTTATTTTGATGATCTTTTTTCTTTTAAGAAGAGGGGCACAAGAGAGCAAGGTCAAGATGCATGAAGATTCCTTAAACCAACAGCTTCAACTGCAGATGTTAGAACAACAAGGTAAAAACCTCGATAAGATGTTAGAAATTGTAGCATCAAAAGAGATCTCAAAAAGTGTAGAAAAAGAGTTGTTGCTGACGATCAAAGATTCACAAAAAAAGACACTGATTTTTGATGAAAAACCCAAACGTAGTTTAATCTTTAGAAAGTAGCGTGTTGCTCTTTATTGAGCTCCTCTTTCTTAAGATTTTTCAGTGTTTTAAATGTATAAACACTTGAGATCATGATAAAGAGCAGTGACACGAGCAGTTGTGTATGATGTGTCTCTGTTATCTGTTCATTGGTTGATAAAACATCAAATATTCCCATCAGTGCAACAAGTTGCAACAATAGCAAAAAAATTGGTTTTAGTAGAGAGTTATTTTTAGGTGTTTGTGCCATGAGAAACCTTTTATAAATTTGCATTTCACCCATATCGACAAAAGTATCATATTTTTTAGTTATATTTGGTTAAAATGAAGCTATGGAGTAGGAAAGTAGTTGCATAGTCGAAAGTCCACAATTAAAGGAGATAGGTGATGGCAGGTATTAAAGATATAGCGTTGTTTAAAGTCATTGGAAATGCTTTAAAAAAAGGAAAAGATAAAGTGACAACAGTCACGAAAAGTGCTTTAGAGCAAAAAGAGGTAGATCCAGATCATGAAAGTGTGATGGATACATTTAAAACAGCTTTCAAAAAAGATGCTGTGAAAACTGCAGAGCCTCAAAAAGTTGTTGAGACAGCTACTGTAGAGCGTGAGGCAGAAGAGGTCATTGAGACACCACAAGCAACCCCTAAAAACGCTGAAGTGAAAGAAGAGGTTTCGAAGGTAGAAGATAAGGTAAAATCAGAAGCCAAAAAAACAAAAGCTGCACCTGCAAAAAAAGAGGAGTCTGCAAAAGTAGAGAAAGCTGAAAAAGCACCAGCAAAAAAAGCGGTGAAAGCGAAAGAGGCTGATACGAAGCCAAAAGCAAAAAAGAGTGCTAAAACAGAGGCCCTTGAAACAACTGAAAAGTCAGCTAAAAAGGCGACTGCGAAAAAAGAGGCACCAGGTGCAAAAAGAGCTGCAAAGATAAAACTCTATACTGAAGATGTGAAAAAGCACTATGGCAGTGTAGATGCAGAGTTCTTAGAGATTGTTGTCAAAAACCTCGGCCCTTCTATCTATAAAAAAGATGCAGAGAGTGTTTCATGTACTGATCCTAAAGAGTTAGATACAGTACGTAAAAACTTTTTGATCAAAAAACTAGGATTTACGAAAGAGGAAAAAGAGATGCTCAACGGCGAAATTGCAAAAGTGTGTGAGACTATGAAAGGTACACGTATCAAGTACCGTGCAACTTTCTACTATATCCTTGCTAAAAACCTTAAAAAAGAGTCGATGTTAAGTTAATACCAACTCTTTGACTGCCTTGATGAAAAGTGGATTTTCATTGAGGCATTTTGCCACGATATACTCTTCTAGACCAAGCTCCTCTGCTACCTCTTTATACTCAATATCAAGTTCAAACTCAGTCTCTGAATTATCTAAGATAAATGAGATAGGGTAGATTAATACTTTTTTATTGTCAATAGATTTTAATTTATTTTCGAGTGACGGCTCAAGCCACTGTACAGGACCTAGTTTTGATTGGTATGCTAGGTGTATATTTTTAAAGTTTAACTCCTCTTTTTGGAGCATTTTTGTAAGAATTTCTACATTCTCTATCACCTCTTTTTGATATGTATCACCTGCTTTGATGATTTTTACAGGCAGAGAGTGTGCTGAAAAGATAAGATCAAGTTCCTCAGGGTTTTTATCGTCTAAAGCTTCTTTAATCTGCGCGATAATCGCTTTGTTGTAGGTTTCATTATGGTAAAACCTTGAGATGATTTTCATGTTGGGTGTGAAGTTTGCTTTTGCCATTGCTTCATAGAGATCTTCTAAAGAAGATTTTGTTGTGGTGGTTGAGTATTGGGCATAGAGTGGGATGACGGTGAGTTCCTCTACGCCTTTGGCTTTGAGCCATTTGATCTCAGAGAGTGCAAAGGATGGTGTATAACGCATAATATTGACCACTTCATACTCTGGAAAAGCTTTTTTGACATTGTTGAGAAAAGTCTGTGTATGATCAACAAGTGGTGACTTTCCTCCTAGTTGCGCATAGTTACCTTTGGCCTCATTTTTGCGCGTTGCAATAATAGATGAAGCGATGATGGATCTTAATAGATTGCTTTTAACTGTGATGATATTTTTATCTGTAAACATATTACGCAGAAAAACTTCAACTTCATCAAGGTTTCGTGGTGCCCCCATGTTAAGAAATACTAAGGCTTTTTTCATTTTTTTTGATCCATTTTTCCGATGGCACATGAAACAAAACTTTTCGCTTTAGTGCCTACTTCTTCAAAAGCTCCTAGTGTTTCATCTGCTAAAGGGTAGCCTAGTGACTTCATCTTTTGACGAAATGTATCTTCGTCAAAATCTTCACTCACTTCCAGTGTTACGACTCTAGGCATCACTTCGAGATTGACCTCTACTTCACCATATTCAGGTTTGAGTGATTTTTGTACGGTGTTTGCACAGCCACTACATTTGATATTGAGTACTTCAAACGCTTTTTTTATCTTATCCATATTTTAAACCCTTTCTCCCCATTTAAGAGCTCGATTTTACCATCATGTGCCTTGATGATCTCAAGGGAGAGAGCAAGTCCTAACCCTGAACCTTTTACTTTGGTGCTCTGAAATGGTTCATATAAAATGCTCTTATCTTCGATCGCTTTACCATTATCTTTGATCGTGAAAGTTTGATATTCCCCCTCTGTTTGGTGTGAAAAAGTGATATTACCTTCTTCATCTTCTGTTTCCTCTATAGCATCGATAGCATTGTAAAGAAAGTTTTGCATCACGATGATGAGAAGGTCAAAGTCTGCTTCAATGGACTTGTCATCAAAATTGACTTTGAGATGGATCTCTTTAGAAGCGTCATAGTATTCAGAGGCATCTTCTATCATCTCTTGAAGGTTGATGAGGGAAAATGGTGCTTTATTGATCTGTACCCCTTTTGTAAAAAGCAGGGTAGATTTGATGATACGCTCAACACGGTAAATTGATTTTTTAATCTCTAATACAATGGGTTTGTTTTCAAGTTTGACACGGTTCATAAGTGTGCCTGCCAAGAGTGAGATAGAGCCGATAGGATTACGGATCTCATGAGAAAGATGTGCAGCGATCTTACCCATGGAGGCTAGTCGTTCTGAGCGTTTCTGTACTGTGATATCGGTTGCTGAAATGATTAGTTTATCTTCTGCTTGTCGACTCTTGATGAGATAAATTTTTCCTTCAAACTCAACTTCACTGCTAGGAAGGTTACTGTTGATACGTGTGATGAGTTCGGTGATTTTTTGCGCTTCTGAGTTTTGGATAAACACTTCTCCATTTTTCTCAAAAACCCAGAGTGCATTAGGGAGAAAATCGATGATGTTGGAGATGATTGTTTTAAGGGATTTAAACTCCTCTTCAAGTCTATAGGAGTGCTCAATGATCTCTTGCAGTCCTTGTAAAAACTGCTCTTTATCATCTTGGTCCAAATTATCGAGTAATTTTTTATCCAGCATCGGTCAATCCTTTAAATGATGCGATATCATACAATAAAATATTTTGTGCTTTCATCTTTAAGAGTTCATTACTAAAACCGCTTTTAGAAAAAAGAGCATAGTAGTCTACGTTAAGTTCTGCGAGTTGGCACTTTTTTTGTAGTTTATTAAGGGTGTTTTTGGAGATTTTCTGATTTTTCCATTTGCATTCGCCTGCAATGACTTTGCCATCAATCGTTTTAGCCAAGATATCCAGCTCAATATGCTTATCCCAATAACTTCCAGACTCTATGATAGTATCTACACCAAACTTATAAAGTAGAAGCTCGTTAGAGAGTATCTCAAATGTACGGGAGATATATTTATCGAGTTCAGTACTGATTTTTTCAAGGAGTGTGTCAATCTCTCTTGCTTCTAAAAGTTCTCTGTTGGGTGTGATAAAAGTGAACCAAAAACGGTAGAAACTTTTTGTAAAGATGATCTTATCTTCGATTTGGTAGCGTCTAAATGCTTTTTTAATTGGATGTGAGGGGTGTGTTCTAAGTGGTTTTTCGCGTGAAAGTTCTTTGGTAATGATCTTTTTTTGAAAAAGAATTTGATACAAAGAGGAGCCATGAAATTGAGAAATATCATTTTTATAGATAGAGTAGATTTTACGATTTCCTACGGCGATGCGAAAGAGCAGGGTTTCAATATCTTGTTGTATCTTTTGATCATCACTAAATATAAAGTAAGGTTGCAGTGCCTGATAATGATCAAGAATATTATACTTGATATTTTCAAGGAGTGTTTCATACTTGTGTAGTTGTGCTAGTGATGGATAGCCGTTAAATACTGCATAGTAGGAGATAAGCTCAGTGGTTTCAAGGTATGGAAACTCTTTGCTAAACGTTTTCAAAATAACCTTTTTATTGGTATTATACCACATTAATCTCTTTTAGATAAAATGCGCTACTAATAAAAAGGCAGGTATATGATTCTTCTTGATGATCGCTATGGATATATGTTTACAAAAGAGCAGTTAGAGACGATCAAAGTAGTGCTCACTGAGAAAGAGGTGGAGCTTATCTTGATGGATGATGATGCGATTGCCCAAATCAATGCAGAGTTTCGCGGTAAAGATTGTGCCACTGATGTGCTAAGTTTTCCTCTTGAAGATATGCCTCACAGTCCTTTAGGGACGATTATTATCAGTGTAGATAGAGCCAAAGCAAAAGCAGAGGAGTTAGGCCACAGTGTAGATGCTGAGTTGACATTGCTTTTTATTCATGGGCTTTTGCATTTGATGGGGTATGATCATGAAGAGGATGAGGGAGAGATGCGCCAAAAAGAGGAAGCATTGATCAAGGCATACAATTTGCCGATAAGTTTGATACAAAGGAGTGAATAAGTGGAGTATTTAATATTTTTAGTCTCGATGGCAGCATTGATCAAAGGTGCTGAT
Source organism: Campylobacterota bacterium (assembly GCA_022600175.1). Lineage (GTDB taxonomy): Bacteria > Campylobacterota > Campylobacteria > Campylobacterales > QNZT01 > SZUA-1433. Next base: position 7,489 of record JAHZKW010000024.1, on the reverse strand, counting down.
TATGTGATTGATGAGTCGGAGAGGATTGCACTTCATTATAATATTTCACATTTTGTGATTGGCGCTACTATTGTGGCATTGGGGACAAGTCTACCTGAGATGGCAGCTTCTGTATTTGCAAGTTTAAATGGTAAGAGTGATCTTGCTGTATCAAATGTTATCGGTAGCACGATTTTTAATATCGCTTTAGTACTTGGTGTAGTCTTTATCATCACCAAAAATATGGCACCTAAAAGAGATATGTTTGCGGAAGATAGTGCTTGGGCACTTTTCCCAATTCTCGTCTTTTTAGTGATTGGTTTTGATGGTGAAATTTCACGTTGGGAAGGGTTTATCTATATTTTAATGATGGGAGCATATCTACTCTTTTTAACGAATCATGCGGATGCTCTTGCTGGAGAGATTGATGAAGAGTTGACCTCAGAAGTATTTGATTGGAAACGTACGGGACTTTGGCTTGGAGTAGGATTTGTGATGGTTGTTGTGGGGGCAAACTTTACAGTGGAGAGTGCTTCAACAATTGCAAGAAACTTTGGTGTCAGTGAGTGGTTGATTGGTCTTTTTCTGATCGCTCTTGGAACAAGTTTACCAGAACTTGTGGTGAGTGTACAAGCAGCAAAAAAAGGCAATGCCGATATGATTATCGGTAACATTATCGGAAGTAATGTGGCTAACTTTACTGTTGTCCTTGGTGCTGCTGCGATTGTGAGCCCATTGTCTGTAGATTTTACCGCAAATGCATTTGATATCATGACTGCATTGATTGTAACTGTTATGATGGTCTTTATTGCAGCAAATAAGCTCTATAACCGCTCTTCAGGTATTGTACTGCTTTTGATGTTAGCCTTAGTACTTGGAAATAGCTTCCAAGCACTTTAAGGGGTAAAAGATGAGAGTGTTATTAGGACTTTGTTTAGCACTACAACTACTCTTCTCTGATACTGCTGTTTCTGGTGACACTTATGAGGTCACGATTGATGATCCTGCGTTAGAAGTTATTTTTACCAAAGCACATCAAGAAGAGGCCACATTTGCCAAGTCTTATGAAAAAGAGCTCATTAAACACTATACAGACTCTTATGGCTTTGCTTTGGATGATACGCTTCATGTAGGACTTTTATCTCAACATAATCAAATACCTAATGCCTTTTCTACGCAGTTCCCACTTAATATGCAGATGAACTATATTGGTGGGAGTTATATGGTAGACTATATGAGTTCTACCTCTTGGCTTCAAGCGTTGCTGCTTCATGAGAGTGCACATAACTTTCAACTCAATGCCAAACAAAATCCACTCTCTCGTACAGCACATAAAGTCATTAAAAATATACCTTTTACCTCTCTGTTTTTTGTACCTATCTTTCCTGTTCCCAATATCTTAGAATCAAACTTTTTGATAGAGGGAAATGCTGTTTTTAATGAGTCAAGATTCAATAATGGTGGACGGCTTTATAATGGTGCACATTTGGCGTTAACAGTCACGCAAGCTAAAGCAGGGTTAATTACACCAGCACGCAGTTATAATGATCATCTCTACTTTCCTTACAATACACACCACTATCTTGTGGGTGGTTTTTTTCAGCTCTATTTGGCGCAAAAGTATGGAGTGAATAAGGTCAATGCCTATTTTTACGCATTTTCAGCACAATACCTTCCTATCCAGACCAATGCAATTTTCAAAAAAAGTTTTGGAGTAGATTTTGAAGAGTCGCTTGCAAGTTTTGTGCAATGGCTCAAAGAGCGTCATGTAGATTTTCAAGTCTCAAATGGTAAAGTGATTGCTTATTCGAAGTATCACCATCAACTCAATAGCGATGAGAAAGAGATCTATTTTTTAACCAGTGATGCGCTGCATAAGCCTGTACTGCATCAACTTTCAAAGCAAGAGGGAAGTGTGCAGCAAAGGAGTGCAGATTATCTCTTTGGTAAGGTCTTTAAGGTGGGTGAGGACTATTATACCTCTGCTTCAGCATCTACGGATGTAGATAAGATCATGTTAGGTTTATTTGATGACAAAGGTAAGATACTCACATCAACAAGCTCTAAAGTAGTACAAGATCAACTCAATGATGGTACTTTAGTCTATTTTGATGTTGCAAACTCTTTTCAAGCTCCATATTTAGTTTTAGGTAAAACACCTATGGGGTATGTACACTCGTCTGTCTATAGTGATGAGGAAGATAATCTTTACTACTTCAAACAAGTAGACAAAAAACGTACACTCTATAAAAATGATAAAGTGTTATTTACGATGGATGGATGGTATGGCTTTGTCGTAGATGTCAATGAAAATGGCGTCTATTTTATCGCTAATAGTCTCAATGGTAGTACACTATACTGTTATGATCAAGGTATTTTTTATCGTGTGACGCAAGGTGATGATATCGTAGATGCGAGGTTGATCGATGCAAAAAACGTGTTACTGACAACTATCAGCGCTGATGGATATACCTATCTAAAAACTTCTCTAGTGAAACAAGCATCCAAACCTTATACTCGACGTTTCTTTTTTGAAGATCGCGATGATTTTAATTTCCAGGCTAAAGATCTTAACGAAACATTAAAATCAAAAAAATATGCAGAACATGAACATCTGCATTATAGTGCATTAGCACACTCTTTTGTTGCCAATGAAGATGATTTTGATTTTTATCTAGGTGCAAATTTTGCAGATCCTTTAAGTCGAAATAGTGCACGTGCCTATATCACACATTCAGATGATGATACGTTAGTGGGTGGTGGGTATGATAACAGTGCACATAGAGTTCGTTATGGTGGTGATATTTATGCTGTTGTAGAGACCAAAAACAGTGATGATCAAGTACGTGATTTTGGGCTTAACCTCTATCTGAATTATCCGTTTTATAAAGCAGGCTATATTACGATTGATAGTGAAGCGAAGTATCACCTCGATCATGAAAAAGATGAACAAGAGCCACTTAGTCTACTGTTACGATATAACAATACGACACATTATGGGCAAAGTATGTATCCCAATGCACTAGACCAATTGACACTGTTTAATGTGCATGATAGAGGTGATGATACTCTAGGATTGAAGCTAAACTATTTTAGAAATTTCAAATGGCAGCTATATAGTGGACTCTCTTTGAAATATGCAAAAAGTTCTACAGATGAGCGTGGTGGTAAGTACGGTATCAATATTGATGATAGTCTATTCTCACAGGATCCTTCTCATTTTGTTATGCCCTCTTTGAGTGGAGATATATATGCTAAAGAGGCTTTGAAAACAACATTTTCTCTCTATCATGTGATTGATTTTGATATCTACAATTTTAGTCTACCCCTCTCTTTAAGACGTGAGGCACTTTATATGAAGTATAGTTATTATGATTTAACCTTTTTAAATGACCAAAGCAGAACATTTTCTGAATCAATTTTAGGGCTAAGTTTAGAGTTACTCTTCTTTCATAAAGCGCCACTGCCTATCGCTTTTGAGTATCTTTATAATGAAGATTTAAGTGATCAACATCGTTTTAGAGTGTTGTTTGATTTACCTCTATAGAGGTAGTATTGGTATCACTTATACTTTGATCAGGAATGAGTAGGTACTCATACTCTGGTCGTACAAATTTAGTATCTATATAACCTAGATCAACAAGTTTGTTATAGATGTCACTGATCAATCCACCTGCTGCTTCACCACCATGTCCACCATGTTCGATAAGTGCAGTGACGACATATTTTGGAGACTCAAAAGGGCCATAGGTGGTAAACCAAGCATGTGATTTTTGATAATATTTGAGGTCATCTTCACTCATCCGCTCTTTCTCTTCTTGGGGGATACCAACTACTTGAGATGTACCCGTTTTCCCTGCGATGGTTACCATAGAGGTATTATATTTAAAAGCTGTACCGCGTTTGGCATAACAGACATCATACATAGCATCACGTATTAAAGGGAGGGTACTTTGCTCTTTTGCATTAAAAATATGATCAAGGGTTTGATAGGTGATATTTTTATCTGCTATCTTTTGTACAAAGTGTGGGGTGATCTGTTGACCTGTGGCAACCATGGCTGTAAAGGAAGCAACTTGCATTGGGGTTGCAAGAAAATCACCTTGTCCAATAACAGTATTGAGCGTTTCTCCTTTATACCATGACTCTCCAAATTTGTTGATTTTCCAGTTACGATTGGGGACGGTACCAATAAACTCATTAGGCAGGTCAATACCTGTCTTTTTTCCAAAACCATAGCGGGCAAGATCTGTTGAAATTTTATCAATACCTACACGAAGACCACCTTTATAAAAGTAGTCATCACAACTTTCACTAATTGCCCGTCTAAGATCTACGGCACCATGTCCATAGCTATTCCAGCAACGAAACTTACGTTTTCCTAGTCGAAGCTCCCCACTACATAAAAACTCTTCTTTTTCATCTAATTTACCAGAGTTTAGAAAGCTTAACCCTACAGCAGTTTTTGTAGAAGAGCCTGGAGGGTACAATCCTTGAATAAATTTATTGGTAAAAGGGTGATCAAGATTGGTAATCATTTTTTGCCACTCTTCATTACTAATCCCTTGTACAAAACTGTTGATATTGTATTCTGGAAAACTTCCTGCAGCTAATACCGCTCCATTAGTGACATCCATCACAATCAAAGCCCCTGTACGGTCACCAAATATCTTTTTAATATAATCTTGTAGTTGCATATCAATCGTGAGGGTAATATCTTCACTTTTAGGTTTTTCTTCGTTGATAAGACCAATTTCTCTATTTGAAGCAGTGACTTTGACCTCTCTTTTTCCAATAGAACCACCAAGAATACTCTCGTACTGTTTTTCAATACCATTTTTCCCTACCACGCCTAGATGTTTTGCGATAGGATTGTTCTCAATCTCTTTTTGATTTGCTTTTGCAACATAGCCTATGATGTGAGAAGCTGTATTTTGATAGGGGTAGTACCTTTTTGCAGTTGGTTTAATGGTGATGTCATTGTATTGTGAAAAAGTAATAAACTTCTCTATCATCTCATCATAAGGTACAAAGTCAACCAGTGTGATAGCCCGATGGTTGTAGGGTGTGTCATATCTTTTATAGCGTTTATAGAGTTTTTCAACATGGATATTTGGGAATGTATCAGCAATGAGTTGTAGATTTTTTTTCAATATGTTTGCTTTAGATTTTGCACTTAAATGTGCTTTAAGTGAAATACTAAAGCCAAGTTTGCTCATTGCGATAATATTTCCTTTAGTATCTTTGATCTCACCACGTGTAGGGAGCAGATACTCTGTATTGACCATATTGCGTTTTGCAAGTTCTTGGTAGTATTGATTTGATTTAATGCTTAGAAAATAGAGTCGTGAAATAATAAGTATCCAAAAGAGGCTAAAAAGAATAACAATGAGTTTAATACGTCGTTTCATATGCTACCTTTGTACTTACAAAAAAATCATAGCAAGGAAAATATCAGTGATGATAAAAACGACATATGCCCAACCAATTGAAGGAACTTCTAGACCAAAAGTATTTGCTAAAAATAGATTAAAAAAGTAGTATCCTAGATAAGTGAGTGTAATATATAAAACTGTTTGGCACCATTTACAGATAATAGACTCTTTAATCAGTTTCATCGTCAATTGATAAAAGATAAAAAAGAATATGACAAATGAGAAGAGGAAAAGACCTCTATTGATCTCAATATAACTGATATAGATAAAGATCAGAAAGTTAGGTAGATAATACTCTTCATCGTCAAAGTGCTCTATCAGATAGTAAAAAGAGAGACCAATAAGTGGTGTTAAATAGTAGTAAATCGATGATACTAGCCCATATATGAGTGCAAGTATAAAGAGTATATAAGTAGGGTTTACAACTCTATAATTAATGCTATTTCGTCGCATATTGGAAAATGTTTGCATTTGACACAATCTGCCCAAATTTTATGTTCAGGAAGGGACTCTTTGGGAATCTCTACAAATTGAAGTTTTTCAAAAAACTGTTTTTCATAAGTCAGTGTAAAAACTTTACCTAAGCCAAGCTTTTTTGCCTCTTGTAATGTCTCTTTTACAAGTGCTTGTCCGATCCCTTCTCCTCTGTAGTTTTCATTGACAATAAGACTACGTACCTCTGCTAATTCATCAGCATGGATATGTAGTGCGACAAAACCGATAAGATTTTCATCCTCTTTTGCTAACACATAAGATCTGATATTGGTTGCAATCTCATCATCTGAACGAAAAAGGATTCTTCCAGAAGTCACTTCTGGAAGTACTAAAGCTTGCATCGCTTTGACGTCAGTGAGCTTTGCTTTGTGATATCCAATGCTCATGCATTACACTTTTTAAAAAAGAGTAACTCAAATATTTTGTCAGTTGCTTTTTGTATACCGCTTTTTTTAAGATTGGAGATCATAAATGCCCCAGGATGGTCACGTTTAAGTGCACCCATCTCTTTTTGATTTAATTTATCTGCCTTGGTAAAAATCTCTAAAATCTCTTGATCACCGCGTCTAATACTTTGTAAATAGTCACGCACATCTTGATCAATTGGCATATTGGGATGTCTTGCATCTAAGAGATGGATAAAAAGGCGAATAGAGCTTCTTTGTGCAATAAACTCTGTCAAACTCTTTTGCCACTGTTTTTTCTCTGTTTTAGAGACTTTAGCATAACCAAACCCTGGAAGGTCAACCAGTCGTGCCATCATACGCTCTTCTTCACACACAAATTTGATATCAAAAAAATTGATAAGTCTTGTTTTCCCTGGTGTTGATGAGCTTTTTGCCAAATTTTTTCTGTTTGTGAGTGAGTTGATAAAACTACTTTTACCAACATTACTCCGTCCCATGATAGCAACTTCGCTCATGTCATCAGGAAGTGCGAGTTTGATTGAAGGTGCTGATGTAATAAATTCAGCGTCTATGATACGTACCATATTATTCGTCCACCGTAAAAATAAATTTGACAGGCTTTTTAGCTGTACCACTAATTGTTGATTTCCCACTGATGCGATCTATGATGATGCTTTCTCCTTTGAGTGTACGTTGTTTGGTCAGTTCCAAAATATAGACATTACCTGAGAGGGTATACTGTTTTGCGTGTGGTGTATAGATCAGCTTATTTGAAGTACCCTCAAAGTGTTGATTTTCTGTGGTGATATCAAATGCGATATTGCCTGTGGCTTCGTAGGTGATAGGTTTGTTATTTTGATCAAAGTTAATACGTAATTTATCTGACTTAATCTCGTCGATACCTTTTTTAATATGCACCGCACCTGTAAAATAAGAGACCTTTTTAAACTCATCTGCTTCAAAATGATTAGCATTAACCTCTACACGCTCAGCAGCAAAAAGTGAGAAAGGTATTAGAGAAAAGAGTATAAATTTTAGCATTATTACCTCGTAGCATTTGAACTTGTATATCTGATTTTGTCTGCATTGATCAGACCGCTTTGTTGCTCATAAACAAAATTATTACCTATGACATCACCTTGGGGGGATGTGAGTGTAAAAGGGGATTTTGAG
>JAHZKW010000023.1 GCA_022600175.1 Campylobacterota bacterium | reverse complement strand
TCTACTGATGATAGATTGGGTGATTTTCATAGTATCACCTATGGATTTGGAATTGAGTCGGATCTAGATGCAAAGTGGGATTTTAATCTCAATTTTGCAAGTCAAGAGACCTCTTATGATCTTAAAAGTTATTGGATTTCTGCAGGAGTAAACTATGCATTTTAATATAAAGATAGCTTCTTCGGTTATTGCAGTGTTGCTTCTTGCATCTTGTAGTTCTGAAGAGCGTTACAAAGCTGAGTCATGTGTTGATTGTCTCCCTAACGCAAACCAAGTGGACAATAATGATGAGGATGTCAATAGTCAAACAACAAAAAAGATAAAAATCTCTGTGACACAAGAAGATAATAATGTCAGTTGGACAAAAGCACATATTGATCAAGCATCAATGGGACTTGTCCATCAGGGACAAAAAGCTGTTGTCTATACCAAATGGCATAATCAGCTCATTGTTATTGACCCTGAAACAAAGTCAGTGACTGATCAGAAGTTATTTCTTGATATTAGTGGTGGACGTGATGTTGTTGATAGTGTGAGTGGGGCAAGTGAACAAGTGCTAGAGAAAGTGACACTGAGCAGTGATAGTAGTATGCTTTATGCGATGGTAACAAAATATGCAGATGATAACAGTGATATAGGTGTAGGTGTTTATAGTACTGAGATTGAAAATGGTATACCAGATCTTAGGTTTGCAAGTCAAAGTACTGTAAGTGAAACATTTTATCATGAGGCTACGATTAGAGATATTGCACTTTCAAGTGATGGGAATACTTTGTTGAGTGGTGGAGATGATAGAAAGATCAAAATTTTTGCCAATGGGTTAAATAATCCAGATGAAATTGATGTGGGTAAAAAGATCAGGTCTTTAAGTTTTAGCGAGCAAGATAGTTATATCTTTTGTGGCTTAGGAGGGCTAACAAATTTGGTACGTATCTATGATGCCAGCACTAAAACATTATTGAGTGAAATGACCGTAGATGAGACACCTTTGCAGATTGTAGAAGTATCAGGTGAGAATAAAATGGTTGTTTTATTTGCAGATAGCAATAAAGTAAGGGTGTATGATATCACAGATATACGTAATCCTGTGCAGAGTCGTATGGTAATTTTAAATGGTAAAGCAAAATCTGTGATACTCTCAGATGATAGTAAGCTTTTTGCTGTTAGTGCGACAGGGAAAAAGGTCAATCTTTGTGCGGTTGAGGGAGGACAGACTCCTGAATATGTAATTACTACGAGTGAGACGGTCAGTGGTGCTTCTTTTAGTAATAATGAAAAATTGATTGTCTCTGGTGAAAGTGCAATGCTTTTTTATGATCTTAATATATCTTATGAGTAGTGTATGGAACTTTTTGATTTTACATTTAAAGCGATGACGACATCTTGCAAAGTAAAACTCTATGCAAAGGATCAAAAAAAAGCAGAACACTGTTTTTTGGAGATCCAGCGTCATACGCTGTTGTTAGAGAAGAAGTATAACTTTCATGATTCAAAATCTTATCTTAACAGAGAGATTAATAACCGAAAACGAAATAGGGTGACAATTGATGCCCAAACTTTTTCGATCATCAAAGAAGTACGCGCTTTAAGTGAAGCTACCCAGGGTGTTTTTGATATTACGATGGGAACATTAAAGGATTGTTATGATCATAGTAGTGTAAAAAAAATTGAAGCTTGCTTGGCCAAGCGGAGTGTGCATGTAGGATTAGAGACTTGGTTTTTAAAAGATAAGAAGTTGCATTTTAAAGATCTTCGAACCAAGTTTGATCTAGGGGGTGTGATCAAAGAGTATGCGGTTGATGAAGCTGTTAAAATTGCACAAACTCATGGTATTAAAACTGCTTTAATTAACTTTGGTGGAGATATGTATGGGTATGGCAAAAAACCTGATGGAGACCCTTTTTTTGTAGCGATTAAAAATCCTAAAACTCCTGAAGAACATATCGCTATTGTGCCTGTTGACAATCAAGCACTGACTACCTCTGCACACTATGAGCGTTATAAAGAGGTTGAAGGGGAAAACTTTTCACATATTTTCAGTCAAGAGTCTATGCGTAAAGAGATCATCTCCTCTAGTGTGCTCAGTGATACAACGATACGCAGTGGTGTTTATAGTACGGCTTTGATGTTGACAAACAGGATAGAGATTCCAAAAGATTTAGGGGTTCTACTTATTGATCAAGAGATGCGTATACATCAAAATCTTTTATAATTTTTTATTTTTGTATTAAGGTATAATAGGGATAGAGATTAAATGAGTTGTGATGGAGATGATTTATCCTTATGCCAATATGATTCATTTGGTATTAGCAATTATGTTTTTAGGGTATGTATTTACGGATTTGGCGGTATTATCAGTTTTAAAAGCAAAGTTTGATACCCCAACACAAGAAAAAATTAGCGAGCTTTTAGGGAGTCGAAGTTTTAAGATATTTCCTTTGACCATTTTACTTCTTCTACTTACTGGTGGGATGATGTTCTCAAAGTATATGAATGATGAGTAGGGTATATAGAGACAAGTTGGCAACAGGTGTTACTTTTCAAAACTGTTTTGGTTCTTATAATCGTTAGTGGGGTAGGGTATAACATCTATAAAAAAGTTACTAAAGGGCACAAAAGTTATTTTATGCAGTATCATTTTCATAAGCTTGTTATTGTACTTGGTTTAGGAATTATGATTGCTGCTAAAATGATGTTTTTAGCTTAGCCTAGTTTATAGAAGATAGCCTATATTGTGATGTTTTTTCTCTTTTAATCTTCTGATCTACCACTTTTATTAATTGATCCCACGAAAACTTCCACCGTTGTAATGATTATATATGATAATCAATAAAATTGATTATCATATATGCTGTAGGTTAAAGATATCTCTTTATGATTATGAGAGAAAAAATAGATAAATAAAGGGGTGTACAGATACGCTATGAAAAATTTTTTGGTAAATAAGACTTTTATAAATGGGCTATTTTTGACAGGATATGTACTCATGGCTCCTACACTTTTAAAAGCGGAAGTAACACATCTAGATGCTGTGATCATCAATGGACATCAAACCTCATTGATTGGTGATGCAATCTCCTCTTCTGAAGGTATTATTGGTCAAGTAGAGATTGAGAGTAGACCCGTGTTAAGGGCAGGCGAAATTTTAGAGTTTGTCCCTGGGATGGTGGTGACACAGCATAGTGGTTCAGGTAAAGCTAACCAATATTTTTTAAGGGGATTTAATCTCGATCATGGTACGGATTTTCGTACGACAATCGAGGGAATGCCTATCAATATGCGAACCCATGGACATGGACATGGGTATACAGATCTCAATTTTATTATTCCAGAATTTGTCCAGAGTATTGATTATCAAAAAGGTCCTTATTATGCAGAGCATGGTGATTTTTCTCCTGCTGGGGCTGCTTCGTTTGCTTTAGTAAAAAGTGTGGAAAAACCTTTTGTATCTCTTGAAGTTGGTAAAGATGACTACTTTCGTACACTTTTAGGTGCAGGCATACGGCTAAATGAGAGTAAAGTTTTTGTAGGTTTTGAGGCACAAACCTATGGTGGACCTTGGAGTGATATTGATGAGGATGTAAAAAAGTATAATGCACTTATACGTCTCTATCGTCCACTGTTTGATGGTGACTTGACGATGACGTTTATGGGGTATGAAAATAGCTGGAATTCAGCAGACCAGATACCAGAGTATGCTGTAAAAGAGGGACTTATCTCAGATTTTGGCTCGATTGATAAGAGTGTCGGGGGTGAATCAAGTCGTTACAGTTTATCAGCACGTTGGAAAAATGATGAGTGGTTGTTTGATCTTTATACCATCGCTTCAGCGTTAGATCTTTTTTCTAACTTTACTTATTTTCTTGATGATCCTGTAAATGGTGATCAATTTGAACAGATCGATAAACGCAAGATCTATGGTGCAAATCTGCATAAAAAAAGTGAGTATATACTGGGGGACAATAGCGTATATCAAGAGATTGGTATGCAGATGCGTCAAGATAGTATTGAAGAGGTAGCACTTAAAAAGACAAAGCAAAGAGATTATCTAAGCACAGTGAGGAGTGATGAAGTTGATATCTATTCACTTGGTTTATATTGGAAAGCAGAGATGGCTCTTAGTGATAGCTGGAGTGTCAATGGTGGTATACGTTATGATTATATGCATGTGGATGTTGAGAGTGACCTAGATATAAATAGTGGTAAAGATCATGAGGATATCTTAGGGTTTAACGGTGGGGTGAGATATACCTTTAACCCTCTGTGGGAGCTCTATCTCAATGCAGGACAATCATTTCACTCTAATGATGCAAGAGGTGCTGTAATCACAGTGGACCCAGTGAGTGGTGAATCTATAGCACCTGTAGATCTTTTAGTGCAAGCAGAAGGTGCAGAAATCGGTCTACGTTTTTTTGATATTGAGCATCTTCATCTCTCTGCTGCATTTTGGCTTTTGGAACTTGATTCAGAGTTGTTATTTGTTGGAGATGCAGGGAGTACGGAAGCGAGTCGTGCCTCTAGACGTTATGGGTTAGAGTTTACTGCCTATTACTGGTTAAGTCAAACGCTTACTCTTGATTTTGAAGCAGCATGGAGTCAGGCACGATTTATCCAGGGTGCTGAAGGTGAGGGTGACAGAGTAGAGGGCGCATTACCTGTTGTAGTGAGTGCTGGGATTGGTTGGGAACCCAAGAGTCATTGGAATACACACTTAAGAGTGAGACACTTTTCAAAACGTGTTTTAGATAGTTTCGGTGATAAATCAGCAGACCCTTTTAGTGTGGTTAACTTTAATCTATCTTATCATCAAAAGAATTGGCAGTATGGCTTAGATATTTTAAATCTCTTTGATAGTGATGATCAAGATATCGCATATTACTATGTATCACGTCTACAAGGTGTAGAGAGTGAGGCTCGTGAGGATATTCATTTTCACCCTATTGAACCGCGTACATTTCGTTTTCGTGTTAAATATACTTTTTGACCAATAATAGAAATAAGTATATTTTTACTTAAAAGTGAAATCCGTTATCAATTACTATTGCTGTGAAGAGAGATTATTCTATAGTCTGTATTAGATAATAAATTCACTTCACAGAAAAGAATATGCAAAACTTTATACACTTTTTTATTTACCACCGCTCTTTAACCCATCTTTTATTTCTCTTTTTACTGTTAGTGGCTTACTTCTCATATCTAAAAGTGCCAAAAGAGATGTTCCCGCCCAATGCATTGGATAAGATCCTGATCTCTGGATATTATGGAAGTGCGAGCAATGCGGTGTTAGATCGGTTGATTGTACAGGAGTGTGAATCACTTTTAAAAGAACACCCTTTTGTCTCAGAGATTAGTTCGATGATTACGGGAGGGAGTTATCAGATCACAGGAGATATCACCGATGGAGATAAAAAAGAGCAAGTTATCGCTGAAATAGAGACTGGACTTAAAGCGCTTAAAGAAGATTTGCCGAGTGATTTTATACTACCTGCAGTGAAAGGAGTAGAACAGTTTTTCCCATTGATGAGCATCTCACTTTTTACTGATAAGATACATCATGATGAAGCGGTAGAAGTAGGAAAACGTTTAAGTGAAGCGATCAAAAAGTTTGATCATATTTACCAGTCTGAAGTTGTAGGTAAATATGAAAAGGTACTGGAGATGAGTATCGATGATAAACTACTGATGGCGTACAGTATCGATAGAGATAGTGTTTATCAAACAATCTCTTCGATCTATTCCCTTTTTCCTATTGGAGATTTGACCTCTGATAATGAGCGCTATTTTATCTCTACCAAGAGTGAAGATATCACACTAGATGAGATACGTGATTACCAGATTAGAATAGATGGAAAAGTGATAAGAGTAGGAGATATTATCACATTGAAGTATCGTTATGAGCGTCATGCCCTTTTGACGAAAACAGATGGTAAAAAAGCGTTGATGATCAATGTCAAAAAAGCAAAAGCGGGAGATAGTATTAAGCTTTCAGGACAGATTCGTACTCTGATTGAATCTTACGAAACACGTTATCCTCATATTGGTATTAAGGTGTTGAGTGATAGCTCTTTTTGGATTAGAACTAGGCTCAATGTGATCTCTTCAAATGTAATCATTGGGTTGTTACTGCTTTTTAGTATGATTTGGTTCTTAATCTCTTTAAAAATTGCGTTAGTAGTGTTAATAGGTATCCCTGTTAGTTTTGCTTTTGGTATTATTGGGTTAGATATCTTTGATAGTTCACTCAATACACTCTCTATGATTGGGGTTTTGTTAAGCCTTGGTCTTTTGGTTGACGAAGCGAATGATCAACTTGTCGCTAACTGGAAATTGTTGGATGATTGGCTCAAGACGCTCCATGAATTCTTGTGCGGCTAAAGCCTTCTTGTA